>NZ_SMKM01000168.1 GCF_004348665.1 Actinomadura sp. GC306
ACCCGCAACCGTCCCGAGCCCGCCATGCCCTCCCGCGCGGCGCGAGTTCACGACCGGCCCGGATGGTCCCCCCGCTCAGGCCGAACGGAAAACACAAGGCCGACCCGTCGTCCCGTCCTGACGTGAGCGAGTAGGCTCTTATAGTGGTTTTCCGCGCTCGTCAAGTGCGTTTTATCTGTCCTCATCGACAGTAGTGCGGCCGGTTCAGGAAAGCTCTCTTGCTTTTTCGAGTAGCTATGGCTAGGTGCCCAACTGTACGGAGAACGTCTCCGCTTGCACTCATCGAGTCACTGAGCGTTGTATTTCCGGAAAAGGGTCAGTGTTAGACGCCAGCCCTCTTCTGGCAGTTTACCGACATCTTGGTGATCTAGATCACACGCGAAGATCGTCGGCGAAGCCTTTTCAGTGGCTAATGGCAGGGTTATGTTGAGGCCGTTTTGACAACCCTCCGCCTTATGAGGTCTCTATGGGCCTTCGGGTCGCGCGTCCCTGTCGTCCTGCTGTGCGGTCGCTACTGTGGCGGCGTCCAGCTGGAATGGCCCGTGTTCTGACATTGGTGTTGGTCGCCGGATTGCTTCCCGCCCTCGCGGTGGGGACGCTGCCCGAAACCGCAGCTCACGCCGATGAGCCGAAAGCAGAGGCGAGCGAGGAGAAGGCGCTCGCGGCGGCGAAGCGATCAGGCGAGCCGGTGGAAATCACCTCCAGGCGCGGTGAAACCCGCACTGTGCGCGCGCTGCCGAATGGTCGCATCGAGGTCGAAGAGCGTTTGCAGCCCATCCGTGCACGTCAGGGCGGCAAATGGGTCAGTATCGATACCAGTTTGCGTCGGTCGGGATCCGCCGTGATTCCGGCCGCGACCACCGTCGGGCTGAAGTTCTCCAGCGGCGGAGACGGCCCCCTGGTGCAGATGACCCGGGCGGGCCGCACGCTGGCACTATCATGGCCGAAGCCGCTGCCCGCGCCGACCCTGGACGGCGACACCGCCGTCTATGAGGGCATCGCCGGCCCTGACGTCGATCTCCGCCTGCGGGCCCAGGCGGACGGATTCGCGCACGTCCTGGTTGTCAAGACCGCCCAGGCGGCCAAGAGCCCGCTGGTGGCCAAGCTGGCCTTGGCTATGTCGACGAACCGCCTGGCGGTCGACGAGGAGCAGGGGAGCGGGGTGCTGAAGGCCACCGACCCCGGCTCGGGCGCGGTGGTGTTCGAGGCGCCGTCCCCAATGATGTGGGATTCCTCACAGGCAAAACCCGCGGAGGGTAGTGCGCCGCCCGCCCGTGCTCGGGTGAAGGCCGATCCGGTCGAAGAACCGGCCGAGGGCGCCAAGACGGCGCTTGTCGATGTGGCGGTCGGCAGCGGCAAGCTGACCTTGACGCCCGATCAGGGTCTGCTGACGGCACCGGACACGGTGTTCCCGGTGTACATCGATCCGGTGTGGACCACGAACAAGGCGTCCAGTTGGGCGATGGTGTCCTCGGGCTGGCCGAGCCAGTCGTATTACAAGTTCGCCGGCAACTCCACCGAGGGAGTCGGGCGCTGCGAGGTCGGCCTGGATCCCAACTGTGTGAAGAACCAGACCAAGCGGCTGTTCTTCCGGATGAAGCTGCCGGCGGTCAAGGGCCGCTACATCCAGAACGTGGAGTTCACCGCCTTCGAGACCAGCGCCTACAACTGCGACAACCCGACCGGCGTCCAGCTGTGGCGCACCAGCACCCTGGTCTCACACGCCACTTGGAACAACACCGTGGGCACGTGGGGCAATGGCGGTGCGTGGGGCGAGCATCTGACCTCGCGTGACGTGGCGTACTGCTCCCGGGCTCCGGTGGAGTTCGGTGGCGCGAACCTGCGGTCCCACGTGCAGGACGCGGTCAACAAGGGCTACGGCACGATCACACTGGGTCTGAAGGCCTACAGCGAGTCATCGATGGCGTGGTGGAAACGGTTTGCCGATGACGCGTACCTGCGGGTGCAGTACAACAACCCGCCCCATCAGCCCGACACCGACTCGATGTACGCCAACCCGGGCAGCGAATGCGTAACGGCCAGTCAAGCCGAACCGGTCAACGATATCCCTACGGTGTACGCCTACCTTTGGGATCCCGACAATGAGGATAAGAACAAGGTCCGAGGCCAGTTCACGCTGCACTGGGCGAACAACGCCGACGGGTCGGACTGGGGCGAGAAATGGACCTCGGGGCTGACACCGGCGAAGACCAGGGGCAGCAAGTTCGAGATGCCGCTGCCGTCCACGATTCCGCAAGGAACGCTGATCGGCTGGGGCGTGCGAGCATGGGACGGCGAGCAATGGGGTCCGTGGAGCTACGCGGGCGCCCAAACAGGCTGCTACTTCTACTACGACCCCGCGATTCCCGGTGACCCGATCATTACCTCGACCGACTACCCAGAAGACGACGCCTGGCACGGCGGCATCGGAGAACCGGGAACATTCACCATCTCCGACTCCGAGGGCGTCGCGGATCGATACGTGATCTCACTGAACGGCGTAGAAATACAAACAGTGCCGACCACGGCCGGCGCTGCCCAGCAGGTCGAGATCGCACCGACCCGCTCAGGCCCCAACATACTGTCCGTACATACACTCGCACCCTCCAATCAGAACGGAGGGGTCGAATCCTATGAGTTCCGTGTGAACACCGGCTCGGACCCGGTGGCCAGATTCACCATGGACGAGGGTGCCGGCTCGACTGCGGTGGCCTCCACAGGCCCTGGCAGGCCGGCGCGGCTCCACGGCTCGGCGACCCTGGGTGATGTCGGCAGGAACGGCACCGCGCTGACGCTGGACGGCATCGACGATTACGCCGAAAGCACCTTGCCGATCGTTGACACCGGCGAGAGCTTCACAGTGTCGGTCTGGGCCAAACCCACCCAACGCAAGCAGGGCGATCTCCTGGCGCAGGTCGGAACATTGCAACAGGGGTTCAATCTGGGTATGCAGCCCGATGGTGAAGCCACTTTCGAGTGGCCGACCCTTGACAACGAGAATGGCGGGCCCTGGCAGCAGGCGATGGATGACGTCCCGCTTCCGCTCGGACAGTGGAGCCATTTGATCGGCGTTTACGACAAGACCGCTGCGCAGATGCGGCTTTATGTGAACGGCGACCTCCAGGCGACCACGGATGGGGTTGCGCCCATGCAAGCCCACGGGCCGCTCCAGATCGGCCGGAGTCTCTACAACGGCAACTTCGTGGCCTACTGGCCGGGGTCGATCGACGACGTCCGCGTATTCACCCAACCGCTGTCGGACGCGCAAGCCCAGCAGCTCTATGGCGGGACCGTTGCTGCGGGAACGGGCCTTGTCGCCCACTGGAACATGGACGAGGCGGCGGGCAAGCCACGGGTGTACAGCCCGGCCAGCCCGTTCACGGCCACCGTGCACAATGGCGCCGTCCTCGGCGCGGAAGGGCAGGAGAACGGCGCGCTCCGACTGGACAACACCGCCCACCAGTACGCCGCGACCGAGCGGCCAGTCGTCAACACCCTGCGCAGCTTCACGGTCTCGGCATGGCTGAAGGCCGACGGATCGGCCACCTCGCCCACCAGGAACTTCACGGCGGTGTCGGCGCGCGGTGCCAGCAAGAGCGGGTTCTACCTCAAATACGTCGAGGAGACCGGACGATGGGTGTTCGCGCGGACAGCGCATGACAGCGACGAGCTGGGTTGGTACCAAGCCACCTCCAAAGATCCCGCCCAGACCGATGAGTGGACGCACGTCGTCGGAGTATGGGACGCGCTCGCTAAGCGCCTCCGGATCTATGTGAATGGTGAGAAAGGCACGGACAGCCCCGTGGCGACCTCACGCTGGCTGGCCACCGGCGGCCTGGAGATCGGGCGCGCCCAGTGGGGAGGCAATCCGGTCGACCACTGGGCGGGCCTCATCGACGACGTCCGCGTCTATGACCGGATCGTCAGTAAGCAGGAGGTTGAGGAGTTGCTTACTCAGCACCCCGTGCTGAAGGCCCGCTGGGTGCTGAATGAGGAGCCGGTCGAGAACCATTACAAGGGACCGGCAGGTGCGCCTGCGCTCACTCCGCACAATGGCGCGGCCATTGTCGCGGGTTCCGGAATCGGGTGGGCCGCACCGGCGAGCCTGCAACTCGATGCCGCGTCCAAGGCGTTCGCCGAGAGCGCGGCGTCGGTGGTGGAAACCAATCGCAGCTTCACGGTTACCGGCTGGGTCCATCCCTTGGGGCGTCCTCAACAACCCGTGACCGTCTTCTCCCAGGCCGGCCAGAACGCCAACGCGTTCGCCCTCCGCTACGTGCCGGGCGCGGATCCGGCGGAGCAGGGGAGTTGGCAGATCGAGATGCGCAACAGCGACGATGCCGCTGCAGAGCCAATCACGGCCGTTCACGGAGTTTTCGATCCGGATGACTGGATGCACGTGGCCATCGTCTACGACGCGCTACGCGATCGCGTGAGCCTGTATGTCAAGGGTGAGCTCTACCAGACTTCCGAAGGAGTCTCGCAGGAGGGCCAGGTCCAAGGCTTCAAGACCGAAGGTGCCGTCCTGCAGGTCGGACGCAGCAAATTCGGGGCGACGGACGGTTCTGGGACCGAGTTCTTGTCAGGAGCTATGGACGACATCTGGGTGTATCAGGGCGCGCTGACCCGAGAACAGGTGACCCGCCTGGCGATCTTCGACGACATACCGACCGAGGCGGGCCCATGACCCGCCCGCCTCGTCCGGACCGGGGCCCACTCTGGGGACCTTGGCCCGGACGGACCGGATGCCCGCCACTGCCCTTTCTGACTCCCTGATTCGTAATCCGCTCCGGATGGTGTGCTGGAGGACGTCGTGAACGCTGGCCGGAAGGTCTCTGGTCGCAGCCATGGCAAGACGTTGGTGCTGGGTTCGGGGCGGCTCCTGAGCACTACCGCGGTCGTGATGGCGGTCGTGATGCCGGCCGGGCTGCTGTCGGCGTCGCCGGCGCTTGCGGATCCGCCGAGCTCGGGACGTCCCACGGTCGACGACCACCAAGAGCCTGTCGACGGCAAGGCTCTGAAGGTCAGGCCGCGCAAGCCGGATCCGGCGACCAAGCCGGGCCCGGTGGCCAGAACGGTACGACCGGCGTCCGGGAGCGCCGAGGTCGAGGTCCCCACCGGTTCCCAGGCCGCACGCGCCGCCGGGAACCACGGTGCGGAGAAGGCCGGCGACCTCCCGATCGAAATTCTCCCGCCGGCCGACCAGAAACGCGGACGAAGCCGCGTGGAATGGGCTGACCGAGTGCGGGTCCAGGTCCTGGATCGTGATGCCGCTCGCGCCATGGGTGTGGACGGATTGGCGTTCACAGTGGCTCGTACCGATGCCCCGACGTCCGGTCGGGTGCGGCTGCGGCTCGGCTACTCGAAGTTTGAGCAGGCGTTCGGTGGCGCCTATGGGGCCCGGCTGCGGCTGATGCGGTTGCCGCAGTGCGCCCTGACCACACCGGCCGAACCGGGATGCCGCACACCCGTCCCGCTCGAGACGGTCAACGACGGCGAGGGCAAGACTCTGACCGCCGAGGTGGAGGCCGCGCCGACCGCCAAGTCCGGGTCTTCCGCAGCCGCCTCCGCGCAAGGAAACGCGACGCTGCTGGTCGCGGCCGCGGATTCCGGAAGTTCGCAGGGCGATTACAAGGCGACATCGTTGAGTCCTTCGGCGACCTGGGAGGCCGGCGGTAGTGCCGGTGACTTCACGTGGTCGTATCCGATGCGGGTGCCGCCGGTGCCCGGAGCACTGACACCGAAGGTCGCGGTCTCCTATTCCTCGGGCAGTGTGGACGGGCGTACTGCCAATACCAATGGGCAGCCATCGTGGGTCGGGGAGGGCTTCGACCTGTGGCCGGGCTTCATCGAACGCCGCTACAAGTCGTGCAAGGAGGACGGCGCACCCAAGGACGAGTGGGGAAACTCGCCCGGGGACCAATGTTGGGCCTACGACAACGCGACCGTCGCCTGGAACGGCCAGGGCGGAGAGCTGATCAAGGCTTCCGACGGCACGTGGCGAATGAAGAACGACGACGGCACCCGGTTCGAGAAGCTCGCAAGCAACTCGAACAACAACGGTGACAACAATGGCGAGTACTGGAAGGTCACCGCCACAGACGGCACCCAGTACTACTTCGGCCTCAACCGCGTTCCCGGATGGACGTCCCAAAAGCCGGAGACCAACTCGGCATGGACATTGCCGGTGTTCGGCAACGACTCCGGGGAGCCATGCCACGAATCGACCTTCGCGAACTCATCGTGTCAGCAGGCTTACCGGTGGAACCTCGACTACGTCGTCGACCCCGGCGGCAACGCCATCCTGTACACCTACGGCAAAGAGATCAACCATTACGGCCGCAATCTCAAACCCGAGGATGAGACCGCCTACGTCCGCGGCGGCTTCCTGAAGACGATCTCCTACGGACTGCGCAAGGACGCGTTGTTCGCCAACGCGCCGGCGCAGGTCACCTTCACCACCTCCGAACGCTGCATCCCGGACGCGAACTTCGACTGCGCCCCGTCCAAGATCGACGACAACCCCGACAAATGGTGGGACGTTCCCTGGGACCTGAACTGCAACTCCGGCCAGGAATGCAAGGACGACCACGGGGCCATCGCGCCGTCGTTCTGGTCCCGCAAGCGGCTGACGAAGGTCACGACCCAGATCCTCAAGCCGGACGGATCCGGGTACCGGCCGGTGGACTCATGGTCGATGAACCACGACTGGGGCCTGGCCGACGTTGAACGCGACCTGTTGCTGGAGGAGATAGAGCACACCGGCCACTCGGCGACCGACGGTGGTGGCGCGGTGACAATGCCGAAGGTCACCTTCAACCACGTCCAGATGCCCAATCGCCTGGACGAGACCGGCGACGACATCCTGGCCTACTACCGCTACCGGCTCGGCGCCATCTACGACGAAGCGGGCGGACAGCTCGACATCGCCTATTCCGACACCGACTGCAGCCTGTCGAACAAGCCGACCCCGGAGACCAACACCACCCGCTGCATGCCGGTGATCTGGCAACCTCCGGGCCGGGAGGAGCCGATCACCGACTGGTTCCACAAGTACGTGGTGACGTCCGTCATCCAAACCGACCGCACTGGGCTTGCCCCGGACATGGCCACCAAGTACGAATACGTGGGTGGTGCGGCCTGGCATTTCGACGACGATGACGGCCTGACCAAGGAGAAGGACAAGACCTGGTCGCAGTGGCGCGGATACGGCCACGTCCGCACATTCACCGGCAACTTCACCGACCCCGCCACTCAGTCCGACACCTACTACATGCGCGGCATGGACGGGGACCGAAAAACCAGGTCAGGTGGGACAAAGTCGGTCTCAATATCCGATGGAGAGGGAGGCAGCTATACCGACCACAACGCTCTCGCCGGGTTTCCGCTCAGAACGGTGGAATACACCGAGCCCGGCGGCAGCGTGCACTCCAAAACGGTCAACAGCCCGTGGCGGGTGCAGACGGCTTCCCGAACCCGGTCCTGGGGCACCGTCACCGCGAACGTGATCGGCGTGGACACCGCCCGGACCTGGACGGCCAAGGACGGCGGCGGCTGGCTGCAAACCAAGGTCGACAACACGTTCAAGGACGCCGGCTCCGGCCCCGATCCCGGTGTTGGACGCGTTACCTCTGTCAACGATCTCGGTGATGTGACCACCGACGCCGACGACAAGTGCACCCGGACCACCTATGCCGACAACGCCGGCGCATGGATGGTGGACTATCCAGCTCGCGTGGAGACCGTCGCGGTCGCCTGCACAGCCACAGCCGACCGCCCGGAACAGGTCATCTCCGATGTCCGGACCTTTTACGACGACCAAGCTCATGGCACCGGTCCGACGAAGGGCCAGGCGACCAAAGTCGAGGACATCACCCGCTACGACGGCGGCACTCCGGTCTACGCGACGAAGGTCGAGAACACTTACGACGCCTACGGCCGCGTCACGCAAAGCGAAAACGTCCTCGGCCAAGTGACGGCGACCAGCTACACCGAAACACAGGGGCTCACCACCAAGGTGACCACGACCACGCCGCCGGCGAACCCCGCCGATTCGTCCTCGACGCTCACCTCAAGCCAGGAACTCGACCCCGCATGGGGGCTACCGATCCGCACGACCGACGCCAACAGCCAGGTCACTGATCTGGTTTATGACGGTCTGGGACGGCTGCGAAAAGTATGGCGGCCCGATCGGTCCAAGGCCGACGACCACGACCCCAGTCACGAATACAAGTATCAGTTCACCGACGGACAGATCGTCGCGGTCACCTCAAAGGCCATTGTCGCCGGCAGCCTGCGTGTCACCGGCATCAGCCTTCTGGACGGATGGCTGCGGCCCCGGCAGACGCAGTCCCCCACCCAGGCGTTGGAGGGCCAGTCGAGACGGCTGATCACCGATACGTTCTACGACGACCGCGGCCAGGTCGTCAAAACCTATGCGACCTATCCGGCCACGGGCGCCCCTGAAGCGGCGTTGTTCGGCGTCGGGACACCGGGCGCCGTAGAGACCCAGACCCGCACCAGCTATGACGGGATGGGCCGCCCGACCGTCCAACGTCTCACGACCGGCAACGGATCCCAGCCGGACGCGGAATTGTGGCGCACCACCTACGACTACGGAGGCGGCAACCGCGTCTCGGTCACCCCACCCGACGGCGCCACCCCCACCACCCAGATCACCAACGCTCTCGGGCAGGTCATCGAACGGCGCCAGTACAAAGCTTCCACTCCCACCGGCGGCTATGACGCCACCACCTACGCCTACACTCCCGCGGGCCAGATCTCCTCGGTGACCGACCCGTCCGGCAACGTCTGGTCCAATACCTACGACCTGCGCGGCCGCAAGACTCAGTCCACCGACCCCGACAAGGGCACCACGCTATTCAGTTATGACGAGCTCGACCGCCTCACCTCCACCACCGACGCTCGCGGCAAGGCCGTCTTCGCCAACTACGACGGCTTGGGCCGAGTCACCGACACCCGCGAGGGCTCTGCTAGCGGCAGCAAACTGACCTCTTTCACCTACGACACCGTCACGCGAGGCAAAGGCCGGTTGGCCAGCGCGACACGCCACCGCAACGGCGCCCAGTACACCAGCAACGTCCGTAAGTACGACGAGCTGGGACGCGTTCACACCGCCACCGTCACCATTCCCTCAGTTGAAGGCGTACTGGCGGGAACGTATTCATCGGTGGCTGAATACAACAGCGACGGCAGCGTCCAGTCCTTCCGGCCACCTGTCGCCGGCGGCCTGCCCTACGAAACCCTCAGCTACAGTTACGACGATTTCGCCCGTCCTACCAAGCTTTCGAGTGACCTGCACACCTACATTGGTAATATCTCCTACCGGGCTACCGGCGAAGTCGAGATCGTCGACTACGGGTCCGTGGGGAAACGCGCCTTTCAGACTTTCGAATATCAGCACGGCACCCGCCGGCTCGACCGCGCGGCCACGTCCCGCGAGAACATCGGGGGTTCCGCCCGCGCCGCCACTTACCATTACACCGATGCGGGGACCATCACTTCCATCACCGATGTCTCCCATGACGGCGTCGACAACCAATGCTTCAGCTATGACCCGCTCCAGCGCCTCACCCAAGCTTGGACGCAAGGCACCACCGATGAGTGTGCCGCCGAACCCGCCGACAATCTCATCGGCGGCCCGGCCCCGTACTGGCACACCTTCACCTACGACAAGGCCGGCAACCGCACCAAGGAGACCCAGCACGGCATCGGCGGCGACACCGACACCGTCCGCACCTACACCTATGCCGCCCCAGGCCAGGGCAGCCGACTCAACACACTCGTCCACACCGGCCCGGAAGGCGACCGCACTCAGACTTACGGCTACGACGCCACCGGCAACACCACATCCATCCAAACCACTGAAACCCCCGGCTCCAGCACGAAGACCTTCGAATGGAACACCGAAGGCGAACTGGCCAAGTCCACCGAAGAAGGCAACGACGTCACCTTCGTCTACGACGCCGGCGGCAACCGCCTGATTCGCAAAGACCCCACCGGCTCAACCCTTTACCTTCCTGGTGGAACCGAACTCCGGGCCTACAACGGCGCCAGCACCGCCACGGGCACCCGCTATTACGAGCTCGGTGGCCAGCCTGTCGCGATGCGTACCGCCGACGGCACCGTCACCTACCTGACCAGCGACCACCACGGCACGGCGCAGATCGCGGTGAACGCCACCACCCAGGCCGCCACCGTCCGCCGCTTCACGCCCTTCGGCGCCGTCCGCGCCTTGGACGACGACGCCACCTGGCCTAACGACAAGGGCTTCCTCGGAGGCACTCAGGAACCCACCGGCCTCACCCACCTTGGCGCCCGCGATTACGACCCCGACACCGGCCGCTTCATCTCCGTCGACCCCGTCCTGAATCAGGCCGACCCCCAGCAGATGAACGGCTACACCTACGCCAACAACAGCCCCGTCACCTTCTCAGACCCGACCGGAACCTGCCCAGGCAACTCCTGCTCCGCTGACTTCGCCTACACCGGCCCACACCGCAGAGCCCCCAAGAGGAACGTGTCACGAGGCTGGTCCTCTGGCGGGTCCTCAAGAGTGACTCGCGTAATGGCCACGTTCGGTGATTGCGCCAACGCCACAGATGTTGCGACAGGCCGGTGCGAGATGGAGAGAATGATCAGAGAAGGGCTGGCTCTGAACGACCCAGGCCCGCCGCCCACAAAGGGCTGGCGCCCTGTGCTAAAAGATGCACTTGATCTAATCTTCGGCATCGGTGACATCCGGGATTGCCTTACCGGCAAGAGTGCTGGCGCATGTGGGTGGACCGCAATTTCGTTCGTCCCAGTCGTCGGTAAGCTATTCAGGCCGGGAAGTAAGTTCCTCCGCTCAATCATGAAGCAGTTGACGAAAAAGGGGAACGACACTCCGGATTCGCCGAAGGGTTCCACAGGTGGGCCCTCAGCAGATCCTCCTCCCGCGAACAAGGCATCTCCGAAGCAGCCGACAAAAGGATCGACGCCTGCCGGGCCTTCGCCAAGGAAATCCGCGCCCGCAAGACCTGATCCGGATCAGTGCAACAGCTTCGTCCCGGGAACACCGGTTCTCCTCGCCGATGGTGACCATCGGGTCATCGAAGACATTCGAGTCGGCGACAAGGTCTTGGCCACAGATCCGGAAACCGGAGAAACCAGCCCTCAACCGGTCCTCGGCACCATCACCAGCAAGGGTGATAAGGACCTCGTCCGGATCACTGTCAACACCGACGCCCCAGCCCGTTTCCGGGTGGCTGGAGAGGTGCCGCAGCATAGCCTCACCGAGAGCCGCAACCTCGAGGCCGCCAGCAGCGGCGTCGTCATCGCCACTGAAGACCACCCATTCTGGGTAGCCGGCGACATCAACACCTGGGTCAAGGCCACCGATCTCGAACCTGGAATGTGGCTTCGCACCAGTTCTGGCACTCACATCCAACTCACTGCAATCAAGCACCGGGTCGCGCAAGACCAACGCGTTCACAACCTCACCATCGCCAACCTCCACACGTATTACGTGCTGGCGGGAGCGATCACAGCGCTCGTTCACAATTGCGGCACCGGGCCTGATGGGCTGATCGACCTTGATCACGCGTCTCAATCCGGGGCTCACCTTGATAAGGGTGATTATTCAGTTGCAGGCCGCTCGTTGCAGAAGCATTCGAACCGAAGAGGTACCGGAAGTAATTGGCCGACGCCTTCTGGGGTTCAAAATCCAGCTGCCTGGAACAGGGCCGGGCAGGATTTGTTGGATGAGATCTTGACGAGCCCCGATTCGGTTGCTCACCTTGGATATGGTCGAATTGGCGGGCAGTGGCAGGACAGTATTGATGTGCGCCTTTTGGATGGGCGGGGAGCGCGGTTCGATCTAAATGGCAACTTCTCTGGATTTCTAGACTAGGAAACACTCATGAGGTATGAGATCTTCGCAGATCGCAGAATCCAAGTCATCGATATCGATGATGTTGGTGGCGAGCATGTTCTGGAGTTCGTTGATCCCAATGTCGACCCGGACGGCGCTGTTCTTGCCGTTTATAGTGTGTCCAATGACTGGTCGAGGGCGCGAGTGAGTATCAGCCCAAAGGTCGAAGATGTGTCCGTTGAATTCATGAGTTGGGCCCTGCAAATAGCCCAACGAACGTTCTCGGCCCCTGGCACTGACGGCGCATGACCGTATTACCGGGCGGGGGTCTTGTGTCCTGCAGGACGGCTCAAGGCGTAGGAGGCTCCGGCTGCGCCCGGCGCGAAGGTCTACCCTCTATCCGCCGATGGTCAATCGGGCGGTGATCGCTCGTCCATTCGGTGGGCCCATCGCACACCGAAGGGATCGCTGCGGCGGCATGAAGGAATTACACTTAGGTTATGCCTCGCTAATTCTGCGTGATGAGGCCATCGGCAAGACCATCACTGTAGGCCAAGGGGTATCTTTTCATCTTCCCAGGCCTGAACGATCACCTTACGTTGTATTGAGGCTTAGTATCATTGGTGTCGACATTCGACATAATGGATGGAGGTGGCTTCGGGTTGAGAAGTTTGAGTGCGGAATGGACGAAGTATTTGTGCAGTACAGTGTGGCGAGTTCGAGAGCATTTTTGTCCATCCGTAGGTGTTGTCAGCTCGGCCGGTTTCGGCCGGGTCGGGTGGTCGCCGGGGCCCAAATTTTGCTCATTCTCTATTTGGTAAAAAAGTCGAATTCGTTGTTGCGGATGCCGGCTAGGAAGGCTTCCCATTCGGGGCGGGTGTAGAGGATTACTTCGGCGTCCGGGCGTTGGCTGTGGCGGACGGCTACGCGCTCCGTGCCGTCCAACACGGGTCCTGCCTCTACGCAGTTGCCGCCGCCGTTGGGGCTGTAGCTGCTGATGCGCCAGGCAACGTGTGCGCGTTCCTCGGTGGTCAGGGTGCGGCGTGGTTCCGTCGTGCTCAACGCTCCTCCTCCGCGATCGCAGTGATCATCTCGACGGATTCGGCCGGCTCCAGAGCCATGGCCATATGGCCATCGTAGGCATGCAGGAATCGCGATATGTCGGGCGCTTCGGTGTAGATCGCACCCGCCAGGGTCTCCGTGTAGGCCACGTCGGGGAACGGGGTCGGCATCTGGAAGACCTCGAAGCTCCCGTAGACGCTTGCCAGTCTCCCAGCGGCCAGTGGAAGTACTCGGATGTCCACAGTCGGCGACGTCGAGAGCGTGACGAGGTGCCGGAGCTGATCGTAGGTGACGCTTGGTGTCCCTACCCGGCGACGTAGGACGGCCTCGTCGAGGATGGCGGTCACACGGGGTGGGTCGCTTTTGTTGAGGACCTGTTGGCGCGTCATGCGGAGTTCGTGCCAGCGCTGGAGTTGCTCCTCCGTGGCATCTGGCTCGTCTGCCTGGATCACATGTTCGGCGTACGCGGGCGATTGGAGGAGTCCTGGCACGACAATCGCCGCGTATGACCGGATGTGGGTAGCACGGGATTCCAGCCAGACGTAGTCGATCAGAGAGGCTACGACGTCGTCGGTATAGCCGTCCCACCAGCCCTTTTGCCAGACGTCCTTGCTGAGACTCAGCAGCTTCTCGCGATGCGCCGGGTCAGAGGCGCCGTACAGGTCGAGAAGTGCGAGCAGGTCTGGGCGCCGGATCGGGTAAAAGCCGGTCTCGTACCGGCTGAGCGTCGCGGTGTCGCGTTGCAGGTACTCGGCGGCCTCCTTGAGGAGGATTCCCTTGCTGTCGCGCAGTTCGCGGAGTTGCTGGCCCAACCACTGCGAACGCAGCGTTCCCGGCCTGGGTGTAGCCGCCATCCTTCGCCTTCCAAGATCGGCCGCGGTTGCTCTGAGCGAATTACCCGAAGCAACTTGCCCTGTGCTGTGTGTGCTGCGACTATACCGAGAGTGCCCGGATGGATGCAGTGAGTTCTGCAAGGTGAAGAAGGCCGGGACGGATCAACGCTTGGCGGCAACGTCCGTCCCGGCCGGTCGCTCGGAAGGGAGCACCCGATGGATGACATCCACGAATCCGAACAACCGACTGTCTACCACGCGGACGAAGTCGAGCGGGTCGTGGCGCTCGTTGGGGGTGCTGCGCCGAGGCTCTTCGCCCTCGTGCGGGAGGACTGCGGCGAGGACGACGTGGTGGTGGAAGAGGTTCTGGCGTACGGGATCGCGATGCCGGACGGGTCGGCCGCCACCGTGCCGCTCAGTGGACGGGGGTTCGGGCGGTGGCTCACGCCCGTGAGCGCGTCGCGTCGGATGCTTTCGGAGCTGGTCTGGCTCTCGCCCGAACGGTGAGCGCACCGCGAGTCCGCGCGTCGCCAAGTAACCCGGGTTGGACGCCCGGAGGTCGGCCTGGGCCTTCTTGCTGCGGGAAGCAGCACGGTCCCGGCACGGCGTGTGCGGCGGTTCGTTGAGGTCGTCGGTTTCCGGCCGAGGTCGATAACGGGCTGGGTGTCCGCGTTGTGGTCGTCTTCCTGACCAGGGCGGTGGCGTGTCGGTCGGGGAGGCGTCAGGATGCTGGGGTGAGTTTGCCGCCTGGTTCGCCGCCTCCTGGGATGCCGTCGCCGTTTCGAGGTGGGGGGCCGCCGCCGGGGATGCGGGCTGCGTCCGGGGTTCCGGAGGCGCGAGGGGGACCGGGG
>NZ_SMKM01000169.1 GCF_004348665.1 Actinomadura sp. GC306
GGCCACGGAGCACCGGGCATGGGCATGCCGGGCGTGGGCATGGGGGCACCGTGCATGGGGGCCCCGGCCATGGCGGCGCGCTGCAGGTCGTCCCGGGTGCGCACGGCGTACCGGGTGTACGGATGCTCGGGGCCGAGGAGGGCGCCGGTCTCCTGGAGGACGGCCTCGGCGTGGCGCGCGGCACCGGCCGGGTCCAGCACGCCGATCGCTTGGGCGCCCGCGATGCGGTGCAGCTGGCGCTGCTCGGGGTCGTCGGCGAGGCCGCGCTCGGAGCCGTCCCGGAAGATCTGCACGGCGTGCATGGCGCGCTGCGGCTCGCCGACCGCCGCGTACGCCTCGACCAGGTTGAGCCACAGCAGGAGCACGGCCGGATGGTCGGGTCCGAGCCGCCGCTCGCCCGACTTCACGAGGCGCTGCAGGTCGGCGACGACGTCGCGGTCGATGGCGTGCCGCGACCGCCGCTCGATCCCCGCGGACGCGGTCAGCAGGTCATGGGCCGGGTCCACCCGGGCGGACGCGCCCGCAGCGATGACGGCCAGGGCGCCGGCCAGCGCGAGCAGGAGCCCGATGCCCGGACCGATGTCGACGCGGCTGCCGTCGGACCCGGTGATATCGCCTGCTTCGACCACGTCCAGCAGGCACCACAGCGCGGCCATCGCGCCGGCGGCCAGCAGCGCGCCGCGCTGCCACCGGCGGGCGCCGAACAGCATCGCGGCGGCGGCCGCGAGGGCGACCAGGCCGGCGACGAGGGTGGTCAGCGCGTCACCGCCCGCGAGGCCGAGCCGCGAGCCCAGCGTCGCGACGCCGCCGGGGCCTTCGCCGGAGCCGTAGACGAGCCGTCCCGCGTCGGGGCCGGACGCCCACGGCAGCAGCGAGCCGAGCAGCAGCGCGGCCGCGCCGCCGAGGCCGGTCAGCGCGGCGATCCCGGTGCGTCCCGTGATGTTCACGCGTTCCGTGACGTTCACGTGGGCAGCCTCACGAGTTCGGCGGTGGCGGTCGACTGGGTGAGCTGCAGGATCACGAACACCATCAGCACCGCCAGCGGGATCAGCACGAACCGCAGCCAGCGCAGCCGGGTGCCGCGCATCCGCATCGCGATCAGCGTCAGTCCGCCCGGGACCAGCAGGATCAGCGTCGCGCACGACAGCGCGTAGCGGGCGACGCTGTCGCCGGGCGCGGGGAACAGCGGTGCCAGCAGCGACTCGTGCGCGAGCCACTGCGCGCCCGCGACCATCCCGGACACGACGAAGTAGACCACCACGACGGGGATGCACGTCAGGACGGCGCCCCAGAACCAGCCGTCGCCGGCCGGCCGCGGCCCCCGCCCGGCCGCCGTCTCGGCGAGCTGGTGGCCGTACCTCTTCTGCTGCGCGTCCCATTCGGCGTTGAGCCGCGCCTGGTTCGCCGACATCTGCTCGGCGATGCTCATGTTCCATGGGTCGGCCATCGGCTACCTCCCCGTTCCGGCGGCCCTGATCGACCGCGCCAGCCGGTTGGTTCCGCCGCGGCGGAGGATCCCGGTGACGATCCACACGGCGACGCCGGCCAGCGCGAGGACGCCGCCGAGGACCGCCATCCCGGTGCGGGCGCGCCCCTCGGGTTCCTGCCCGACCGCGATCGCCGTGGCGCCCCGCTCCCCCACGCGGGCGCGGTACGTCCCGGGGGCGAGCCGCACTTCGCCGATGGACCGGCCGATGCGGGTGGCGCCGTCCAGCGTGACCCGGTAGTCGTTCGCGGTGGACGGGCGGACCCGCACGCTCCGTCCGGAGGCGTCGGTCAGCCGCACTTCGCCGATCCTCGGCAGCGGACGTTGCAGCAGCCTGGGCAGCGGATCTCCGACCTTGGTCTCCATCCAGATCACGTAGGTGCCCGCGGTCTCGACCTCGATCTCGGCCGTGCGCGCGTCCCCGCGGGTGTATCCGGCCGCCGCGTCCATCCGGTCGGTGTGCACGGTGTAGCCGACGATGTAGGCGAGCAGAAGGCCCGCCGTCCACAGCGCCGCCCCGACCAGGTACCACCACGCCGGCGGCCCGAGCCGCATGAACGGCCTGCTCGCCACCGCCGCCAAAGAGGACCTCCCCACGCCCGGGACAAGGCTGGCCATCAGCGAACGGGCAGGTCAATGGCGCGAGGACGAACCGAGCATGATTCGGGACGGGCGTCCGGAGATCATCGCGCTCCGGGACGCGCGTCCCGCGCCGCCCGGGATCGCGGCCCGCCGGTTCCCGGGTGGTGGGACACCGTTTCCGCGGGCGGCGAGCGGGCGGCTACTCTACCAAACAGTTGTTAGAAAGAGGGTCGGATGGATCTTGAGTTCGGGGCGGCGGACGAGGAGTTCCGCGCCGAGGTGCGGGCATGGCTGCGCGAGCACGTCCCGGCCGAGCCGCTGCCGTCGCTGGAGACCGCGGAGGGCTTCGCGGCGCACCGGGAGTGGGAGCGGACGCTCGGCGGGGCGCGGCTCGGGGTCGTGGCGTGGCCCGAGGAGTACGGCGGGCGCGGCGTCTCCGTCCTGCAGTGGCTCGTGTTCGAGGAGGAGTACTACGCGGCCGGCGCGCCCGGACGGGTCAGCCAGAACGGCATCAACCTCCTCGCGCCGACGCTGCTGAAGCACGGCACGCCCGAGCAGCTCGCGCGGATCCTGCCGCCGATGGCCGCCGGCGAGGTCATCTGGGCGCAGGCGTGGTCGGAGCCCGGCGCGGGCAGCGACCTGGCGGCGCTGCGCGCGACCGCGACGAGGACGGACGGCGGCTGGCTCCTCGACGGCCAGAAGACGTGGAGCTCCCGGGCCGCGTTCGCCGACCGCGGTTTCGGGCTGTTCCGCTCCGACCCGGAATCGTCCCGGCACAAGGGCCTCACGTACCTGATGTTCCTGCTGGACGCGCCGGGCGTGACGGTCCGGCCGATCGGGCGGCTGGACGGCAAGCCCGCGTTCGCCGAGCTGTTCCTCGACCGGGTGTTCGTCCCCGACGAGGACGTCATCGGCGCGGCCGGGGACGGCTGGCGCGTCGCGATGGCCACCGCCGGGAACGAGCGCGGCCTCACGCTGCGCAGCCCCGGCCGGTTCACCGCGGCGGCCGAGCGACTCGTCGAGCTGTGGCGGGAGCGGGCCGACCCGTCCGACACCGCGCTGCGGGACCGCGTCGCCGACATCTGGATCAGGTCGCGGGCGTACCGGCTCAAGGGCTTCGAGACGATCTCGCGGAGCGAGGACGTCGGCGCCGAGTCGAGCCTCAACAAGGTCTACTGGTCGGAGCTGGACGTCGCGCTGCACGAGACGGCGCTCGACCTGCTCGGCCCGGACGGCGAGCTCCAGTCGGAGTGGCTGGAGAACTACGTCTTCTCGCTCGCCGGCCCGATCTACGCCGGCACCAACGAGATCCAGCGCAACGTGATCGCCGAGCGGCTGCTCGGCCTGCCCAGGGGGTCGCGGTGAAGTTCGTTCTCTCCGATGAGCAGCGGATGTTCGGTGAGACGCTGCGGAAGCTGCTCGCCGAGGCGGGCACGGCGAAGGCCGTCCGCGCCTGGGCCGCCGGGGACACCGCGCCGGGGCGGGCGCTGTGGTCGGCGGCCGCCGGGGCGGGGGTGTTCGCGGTGGCCGTGCCCGAAGCGGACGGCGGCATGGGCGTCCTGCCGGTCGAGCTGGCCGTCGCCGCCGAGGAGCTGGGCCGCGCCGCCGCGCCCGGCCCGTACGTCGAGACGCTCGCCGCCGCCGAGGTGCTGGCCGGCTCGCCGTGGCCCGCCCGGATCGCGGAGGGGGACGCGATCGTGTCGATGGCCGTCCCGCACGCCCTGGACGCCGACGTCGCCGACCTCGTCATCACCGCGGACGGCACCGAGCACGCGGCCGGGGAGCCCCTCGCGTCGCTCGACCCGGCCCGGCGGCTCTTCCGCGTCGCGGGCGGCGGCGGGTTCACCGACCTGGGCGCGCTGCTGTGCGCGGCGCAGCAGATCGGGGTCGGGCAGGCATTGCTGGACGTCTCGGTCAAGTACGCCAAGACGAGGCAGCAGTTCGGCCGTGCGATCGGCGAGTACCAGGCGATCAAGCACCACCTGGCGAGCGCGATGGTCGAGCTGGAGTTCGCCCGCCCGCTCGTCTACGGGGCAGCGCTTTCATACGGGACGCCCGACTTCGCGCGGGACGTCTCCGCCGCGAAGGTCGCCGCGTCCGAGGCGTCCTACGGGACGGCGAAGACCGCGCTCCAGGTGCACGGCGCGATCGGCTACACCGACGAGTACGACCCGTCGCTGTTGATCCGCAAGGCGCGGGCTTTGTACTCGGCGTGGGGGACGCCGGCCGAGCACAGGGCGCGGGTCATGTCCGCTCTTTGAGCTCCACGCGGCGGATCTTCCCGGACGCGGTCTTCGGGAGGTCGTCCACGAAGACGACCTCCCGCGGGACCTTGAAGTTGGCGAGCAGCTCCCGGCAGTGCGCGATCAGCTCCTCGGCGGTGGCGCTCTGGCCGGGGCGCAGCTTGACGTAGGCGCGGCCCACCTCGCCCATCCGCGCGTCGGGGACGCCGACGACACCGGACTCGGCGACGGCCGCGTGGCGGGCGAGCACGTCCTCGACCTCGGCGGGGTACACGTTAAAGCCGCCGACGACGAACATCTCCTTCGTCCGGCCGGTGATGGTGAGGTTGCCGCGCTCGTCGAGCCGCCCCCGGTCGCCGGTGTCGAGCCAGCCGTCGCGGACGGTCGCGGCTGTCGCTTCGGGATCGTCGAGGTAGCCCGACATCACGTTGTAGCCGCGGACGAGGACCTGGCCGTCCGTGCCCGCCGGGACGGCCTCGCCCTTCTCGTCGACGATCGCGACCTCGACGTCCGCGATGGGCCGGCCGCAGGTGGTGGCGATGGTCTCGTCATCGTCGTCCACCGAGCAGGCGGTCACCGTGCCGGACGACTCGGTCAGCCCGTACGCGGTGACGACCTGCGGGAACAGCTCGTCCCTGATCCGGCGCACGAGCGCGACGGGCACGTCCGCGGCCCCGGTCACGGCCAGCCGCAGCGACGACAGGTCGTGCTCGCCGCGGCCCGGGGCGTCCAGCAGCGACGTGTAGATCGTCGGCGGGCCGGGCAGCACGGTGATCTGCTCCCGCTCGATGAGCCGCAGCGTCTCCGGGACGTCGAACGTGCGCTGCAGCACCATCGTGGCGCCCTTGAGCACGCACGCCAGGACGCCCGCCTTGTAGCCGAACGAGTGGAACATCGGGTTGACGATGAGGTACCGGTCGCCGGCCTTGACGCCGGTTCGTCCCGTCCACGCCTCATAGGTGCGGATGTTCTGCTCGTGCGTGCACATGGCCCCTTTGGGGCGGCCGGTCGTCCCGGACGTGAACAGGATGTCGGCGACGTCCCCCGGCCGCACGTCCACCTCTGGCACCTCGGCGGCCTTGCCGATGAACTCGCCCCAGGTGATGACGCCCGGCCTGGCCGGCCCGTTGAACGTGACGACGGTCTCCAGGTCGGGCAGCCCGGGGAACGTCCCGGCCTCGTCCACGCCGAGCATGGCGGGGTAGTCGATGTCGAGGAAGCCGTCCTCGACGAAGAGCACCTTCACCCGCGCCTTGGACAGCGGCCAGCGCGCCTCGTCGCCCTTGAACCGCGTGTTGAGCGGGACGAGCGTCGCCCCGGCCTCCATGGCGCCGAGAACGGTGACGATCCAGGACAGGCTGTTCGGCGCCCAGATCGCGACCCGGTCCCCCGGCGCGACCCCGGCTCCGGCGAACGCTCCCGCCGCTTCGCGGACCCTTGCGCGCAGCTCCGCGTAGGTCACCCGGACGTCCCCGTCCACGACCGCCTCCACGTCCGGGAACGCCCCCGCCGCCCGCGCCAACACCGCCGGAATCGTCAGCTCGCTCATAGCCCCCAATGGTGAGCGCACCGCCCCCGGCGCGCCCGCCGCGTTCCCGCTCAGCGGTACCGATCTCCGGACCCTCACAACATGAGCATTGTTCGTTTTCCCGTCAATACGGGCATATATCAGGCACCTCTGCCCCACCCCCGCGCGAGGTGCCCGGATGCGCATCAGCCGCCCCCTCCGACGAGCGGCCTCGGTGCCGCTGACCCTCGTCCTCCTCACGTCCTTCCTGACCTCCCCCGCGCACGCGGCGACCCGCGAGGTGCGCGGCTACATCGACGCCCACACCCACCTGATGTCGTACGAGGCGTTCGGCGGCAGCCTGATGTGCGGCAAGCCGTTCGACCCGCGCGGCATCCGCGAGGCACTGCGCGACTGCCCGGACCACGCCGGGAACGGCGCCTTCGCCATCTGGGAGAACTTCACCAGGCACGGCACCCCGTTCGGCAACCACGACCCCGCCGGCTGGCCCATGTTCGAGGACTGGCCCGCCTGGGACTCGCGCACCCACCAGCAGGCCCACCACACCTGGCTCGAACGCTCCTGGCGCGCCGGACAGCGCGTCCTCGTCAACCACCTGGTAGCCAACCGCCAGCTCTGCGAGATCTATCCGCTCAGGCGCAACACCTGCGACGAGATGGAGACCATCCGCCTGCAGGCGAAACGCATGCGCGAAATGGAAGCCTTCATCGACGTCCGCAGCGGCGGCCCCGGCAAGGGATGGTTCCGCCTGGTACGGAACTCCACGGAAGCCCGCGACGTGATCCGGCAGGGAAAGCTCGCCGTCGTCCTGGGCGTCGAGGCGTCCGAACCCTTCGGCTGCCGCACGATCGCCGGCGCCCCCCAGTGCACACGCGAGGACATAGACCGCGGCCTGGACGAGATGAAGCGCCTAGGCGTCAGCTCCATGTACCTGTGCCACAAGTTCGACAACGCACTCTGCGGGGCCCGCTTCGACGGCGGCACCACGGGCGCGTTCGTCAACACGGGCAACTTCCTGGGCACGGGCCGCTTCTGGCAGGTCGAAAAGTGCACGGGCCGGGCGCACGACCACACCATCACCCCCGCGGGCGGCCTGGGCGACTCCCTTGAAGACGTCCTGCGCCTCCTCGGCCAGGCGGGCGTCACGCTGCCGCTCTACCCGAGCCCGCCGCACTGCAACGTCCACGGCCTGTCCGACCTCGGCGAACACATGGTCCGCGGCCTGATGGCACGCAACATGATCGTCGAGGTCGACCACATGAGCGCCAAGGCCGCCGACCGGACCCTGGACATGCTGGAGGCCGCGCAGTACCCGGGCGTCATCTCGTCCCACAGCTGGACGGACGAGACCTACCTGCCGCGCATCTACCGCTTGGGCGGCATGGTCACCGGCTACGGCCACTCAGCAGACCAGTTCATCGCCGAATGGAAGCGCAACAAGGCCCTCCGCGACCCCGCCCGCCCCTTCGGCTACGGCTACGGCCTCGACGCGAACGGCATGGGCGCCCTACCACCCCCGCGCGCGAACAACACCAGTCCGCTCCGCTACCCCTTCGAGTCCCCCGTGGACCCCACCGTGATCCTCGACCGCCAGCAAACCGGCCTACGAACCTGGGACCTCAACACGGACGGCGTCGCCAACTACGGCCTGGTTCCCGACTGGCTGGCCGACATCCACAACAGAGCCGGCCAAGAGATAACAGACGACCTAGCCAAAGGCGCCGAGACCTACCTAACAATGTGGCACCAGGCCGAAACCACATAAACGCCAGAAGGCCGCGCCCGCAGATAGGGTCGCGGCCTTCCCACAACTCAATCGAAGATCTCACCCAGCGACGAGGTGGTCACCGCGCGCCGGGCCCAGGCGTGAATCTGCTCCAGATCCCGGCACGACGTGACACGGCGGCGAAGCCGATCGTCGATCACGAACCCACGCGCCTCCAGGACAACGAGGAGCAGCTCGATTCCCCCTTCGACCTTGCCAACAGCCTTACCCTGAGCCTTGCCCTCAGCCTTGCCAACAGCCTTGCCAACAGCCTTGCCTTCGGCGATGTACTTCAGGGCGAAATCGCTCTTCCACTCATAGACGCCCGCTCGCATGATCTCCTCGACCATCGCCGTTCCTGCTTCCGGCCCTGCACAAGGGAACACCTCTGACAGGGCCGGAACCGACTATCGCAGGGACGGCGGCTTCATCTTCTGACCGCCGAGAATGGCCGAAATCAGTCGAAGACGTCGTTCAACGAGGTGGCGGTCACCGCGCGCCGGGCCCAGGCGTGGATCTGCTCCAGATCCCGGCAGTGGGCGATACGGCGCCGCAGCTCGTCATCGACGGCGAAGCCGCGCGACTCAAGGACGACGAGGAGCAGCTCAACCTCTCCCGCGACCTTGCCCTCGGCTATGCCCTCGGCCTTGCCCTCGGCGATGTGTTGGCGTGCGAAGTCGCTCTGCCACTCGTAGACGCCCGCTTGCATGATCTCCTCCAGGCAGTGTCGTGCGGCTTGGGAGAGCTGTGACCGTACGTAGTCATGATACAGCTCGCCCTTGTCACGGTCGGTGACCTCCAGGGCCTCGGCGAACGCCGTCAAGACGGCTCGCTGCTCCGGGCCGTCGGCGTTGGCGACGGTGCTCAGGACCGCCAGTTCCGGGAGGGAGCGGGCCTGATCCGGGTCGGTGACGGCGGGAACCTCGGTGAGACTGAGGGCCCAGGGACGCAGAGTCCAGGCGTGGTGTCCGCTCTCGATCGGTTCGCGGCACCAGGCCGCCGTGCTCTCGTTCGGGCAGAGGACCAGCAGCGTGACCGCGCATTCGCGGCGGGCCCGGAGGGTGGAGAGGTAGACGGGCCAGGTGTATCGCTTACGGGGCTCCGGCCTCAGTTGCACTTCGACGACGATCGCGAGGTCGGGGCGCTTCGGATCGCCTAGCAGGACGGTCGAGTCGCACCGGTACTCGGTGGGTTTGCAGTCGGTGAGCGTCTCCGATCCGAGTGAGATCTGTTCGTATTCGGGGGGTTTGATTCCGGATACCGCCTGCAGGAGTTCCGGGGCCAGCGCGGGCTGGTTGCGAAACAGGTCAAGCGGTACCTCGTGATACGTAGAAGGCACGGGCGGACACTAACCGTACTCGGACCGCCACACAGTGCGAAATTCGCAACGTCCGGCAATGAGAGAAATGGGGGTCCTGGCGGCGGTCATGGGAGGTTGGTGGCTTTTTGGGCGTCGGCCCAGAGGCGGTGCGCCAGGGAGGTATCGCGGGCCACCGGTTTGAGGGGGCGTTGCTTGTGGGTGTTGAAGTAGCGGCCCGTGCCTTCGGAGGCCAGGAGGTCCACTACCGGCTTCGCGCCGGATTCCGCGGATTTGAACGTGCGTTTCGCGGTCTTCAGGATGAGGCCCTGGAGGCCGCCGCGGTCGGTCAGGCCGGTGCGCAGGACGCCCGGGTGGACCGCGTCGATCGTTATGCCGGCTTCGGTCCAGTGCTCGGCGAACAGGGGGACCATCAGCAGGTTCGCGAGCTTTGTGTTGGCGTAGGTCTTGGTGGGGCTGAAGTCGTCACCGGTCGGGGTGCGGTCCGGGTCGACCCGACCCATGACGTAGAGGGCCGCGCTGACCTGGACGACGCGCCGGAGCCGCCCCTCCAGGAGGTGGTTGAGGAGGAAGGGGGCCAGGTGGTTGGTGAAGAACGACTGCTCGAAGCCGTCCTCGTTGAGAACGCGGTGGGTGGGCCAGAGGGCCGCGTTGTGGACGAGCACGTCGATCACCGGGACCGCCTCGGCGATCGCAGCGGCGGCGGCGCGGGTCGTGCCGAGGGTGGACAGGTCGCCGGGGACGAAGGACGCGCCGGTCTCGCGGGCGGCGGCGGCCCCCTCGTCGGGCCGCCGCGCCACGATCGTCACCCGGTGGCCGCGCCGGGCGGCCTCCTCCGCGACGGCCCGTCCGACCCCGCGGTTCCCACCTGTCACGACCACGTTCAGCGACTCGCTCACGGGTCGTGACAGTAGTGGGTTCTAGAAACCTTCTCCAGAGTGGGCCTTCACCGGCTCGCGCGACGGCGTCTCGTCCGCCCGGCGCATGTGGTGGGCGGCGACGGCGAGCGTCGCGGCCAGGAAGACGACCTGCATCAGCGTCCTGGGGAGCAGGCGGTCGTCCCACGGGATGTCCGTGCCGTTGAGGGCCAGGTGGACGTTCGCCGGGAACATACCGATCAGCATCACGCTCAGCCCGCCCGCGGCCCAGGGTGCGGTGCGCCCCCAGAGGAGGGCGGCGGCGCTGGCGAGTTCGAGGACGCCGGTCACGGTCACGAGGAGGCCCGGCGCGGGCAGCGCGGGCGGGACCATGTCGATCAGTTCTTGGCGCTTGCCCACGAAGTGGGCGATCCCCGTCACCGTGAACATCAGCGCCAGCCCGACGCGCAGCGGGACCGGCCAAGGCCGCAGCCACCGGACGCCCGCCCGGCCCGCGACCAGCGCGGCCAGCGTGCCGATGGTCAAGAAGATCAATGGTGCCATGTCGCTTCCCCCTAACTTGTCACTGTCAAGATAGGCCGGTGCGCACGGACTTGTCAATGTCTAGATTGCGGCCGGAGAGAGGGGCCGGGCGCCGCCCCGGCGGGACGGCGCCCGCCCCCTGCTGTCAGCGACCGCCTCAGCAGGTGCCGAGCATCGCGGAGAGGGCGCTCTTCTCAGCGCTGTCGACGGTGAGGCCGTAGTACCACTTCACCTGGATCCAGGCGCGGGCGTACGTGCAGCGGAACGCGGCGCGCGGGGGCTGCCATTCGGCGGGGTCCTTGTCCCCCTTGGCCTGGTTGACGTTGTCGGTGACGGCCCACAGCTCGGGACCGCCGAGGTCGTTGGCGAAGGTCTGGCGGCGGGACGTCGACCAGGCCCAGGCGCCCGACGCCCACGCCTCGGACAGCGGCACCACGTGGTCGATGTCCACATCGGACGCCGCGTACCAGGTGGCGCCGTCGTAGGGCGAGTACCAGGACCCCGAGGTCGCGGCGCAGGACGAGTTGGTGACGACGTTGGAGCCGTCCCGCTTGAGGACGGTCTCGCGGGTGTTGCACGCCCCGGAGATCGTGATCCAGTGCGGGAACAGGGAGCGGTCGTAGCTGCCGGCGTGCGACTCGGCGGCGACGGTGAGGGAGGCCAGCCGGGACGCGGCCGTGGCGGCGGACGGGATGTTGGGCGGGGTCGCGGACGCGGGAGCCGACGGGACGCCGAGCAGCGCGGCGGCCAGCACGACCGGTAGCAGGAACAGGAGGGGACGTCGCATGCGGGGGCCCTTCCGCGGCCGTTCCCGGCCAGGGCGGGGGGCGCCCCGAGGGGGATCGGGAACGGCGGCACTGCGACGGTGACATTTGCGGCAAATGCGGATAAATGTCACGCATTGCCCAGGCGTGGGCCCGCACTTGGTCGGATGCTGCCGTCAGGAGGCCGCGACTGCCGCCATGACCTGCGAAGTCAGGAGCAGAGGGGCACTCGGTACGGCGGCGGTACGGAGGATGAACACTCTCTGAACGCACCGACCCCCGAGCGCATGGCCACCGCTCGCGAGCCGCCTGTGGTCCGGGTCACCTTGACGCCCGATGACACGGAGAGACATATTCCTCCATATGTCTCACATAGAGGTCGGATGATGGCCGTGCGTACGCTCCCTCCGGAGCTCGAAGAGTTCGGGCTGTCGGAAATGACCTTCTGGGTCCAGCCCGACGAGGTGCGGAACCGGGCGTTCGCACGGATGCGGGAGTTGGACACCGCCCCCTTCGTGCCGCTGCCGAAGGTCCCGATGACCAAGTCCAAGCCGGGCTTCTACGTGCTGTCGCGCCACGCGGAGGTACTGGCGGCCAGCCGGGACGCCAAGCGGTTCAGCAGCGAGCCGACCGCCAACAGCCTGACCGAGATGCCCGTGTGGGCGAGCCGGTTCTTCGGCTCCATGATCAACATGGACGATCCGCGGCACGCCCGCATCCGCCGGGTCGTCTCCCGGGGGTTCAGCCCGCGGATGCTGGAGCGGATCGACGACGACCTGCGGGTCCGCGCCGCCCGCATCGTCGACGACGTCGTCGCCGAGGGCCCGAAGGACTTCGTCGCGCAGGTCGCCGCCCGGCTGCCCGTCGAGGTGATCTGCCATCTGATGGGGATCCCCGAAGAGCACCACGCGATGGTCCTGGACCGGACGAACGTCATCCTCGGCTACAGCGACCCCGAGTACAACGGCACCGGCGCCGCCCTGGACGCCCCGGTCCGCCGCCGGGACGTCGCGGTCGCCGGGGTCAACCTGGTCAGGGCCGGCCATGAGCTGTTCCGCCTGGTGAAGCGCCTGGGCAAGGAGCGCAAGGGCGGGACGGGCGACGACCTGATCACCAAGCTCGTGAACGCCAACGCCGACGGCGAGTCGCTGACCGCCCAGGAGATCGGCTCGTTCTTCGTCCTGCTGGTCGTGGCCGGCAACGAGACCACGCGCAACGCCATCACGCACGCGCTGCGGCTGTTCACCGAGTTTCCCGAGCAGAAGCGGCTGCTCATGGAGGACTTCGAGGGCCGCATCGCGGGCGCCGTCGAGGAGATCGTCCGCTACTCGACGCCGGTCATCCAGTTCAGGCGCAACGTCACCGAGGATTGCGAGCTCAATGGGACGCCGCTGAAAAAGGGCGACGTCGTGGTGCTGCTGTACACCTCGGCCAACCGCGACGAGGCCGTCTTCACCGACCCCGACGTCTTCGACATCACCCGTTCGCCCAACCCGCACGTCGGCTTCGGCGGACCGGGCCCGCACTATTGCCTCGGCGTCCACCTGGCGCGCAGGGAGATCACCGTGATGCTGCGCGAGCTCTTCACCCGGCTCCCCGACATCCGGGCGACGGGCGAACCGGAGCGCCTGGCGTCATTCTTCATCAACGGCATCAAGCGGATGCCGTTCGAGACGGGCCCGCAGACCCGCTGACCGGGCACGACCGGCCCCCCTCAGCCCCACCTCGGCGAAGGTACGTGGTTTCCGGGATAGCACCGGCGATCAGCATGAACACATACTGCAATCGCTTGACTACCTAGAGCCACAGGGAGGGTTCATGAAGATCAGGAAAGCCGCCGTCGCCGCCGTGGTCGCCGGGTCCGCGCTGGCGGTCGGCGCGACCGCGACCCCTGCACTCGCCGCGTCGTGGCACAACACCGGCCAGACGTTCTACTGGTACGCGAGCTGCAAGGCAGCAGGCGAGGCCGGTGTGAAGTCCGGCTGGCAGTCCTACGACTGCAAGGGCAGCTCCGCGCCATGGGCCAGCTACGAGCTGTGGGGCCTTTACTGACCCGGACCCGCCGCCACACCGCCGCCCCCGCCGACCCCGGCGGGGGCGGCTCCGCTCACCAGGACTCCCGGCCCGGATCTGCCGCTAAAGGGCGAACTCCCCGCGCCTCACCCGCTCCAGCAAGCCGGCGAACGCCTCCCGCTCGAACACCAGCCGTTCCCCCTCGGGGTCTTTGGAGTCCCGCACCCACACCCGGTCTCCCGACTCCGCCATCTCCACACACGCGTCGTCATTGCCGCCGCCGGTGTAGGAACTCTTGCGCCAGTTCATCACGTGTACGTCCTCATAATCCGCTCGATCAGTTCTCTCGAAGCGGCTTTGGCGAGTGCCACCGCTCCGATCTCATCGAACCGTACCGCCAATATGTCCGCCTCGTCACCGGCCTCGATGAGACGCCCCCCTATCTGAGCTCCCGCGTACGCGATCTCCCTGCCACGGACCTTCAACACCTGGAATGGGCCATCATGTCCGGGGTGCCAGCCCGCATCACGAGGGACGATGCGCAAGCACACGCGTGGCTTCCAAGCGAGCGCGAGAAGGTGTGCGGCCTGCTCGCGCATGACTTCGCGATCACCGACGACGCTTTCCAGCACCTCTTGGTCTATGAGTATCCAGAGATAAGGCGGGTCCTCTCGCTCCAAAATCTCCTGGCGCTTCATACGCACCTTGATCTCTGCCTCGACTTCACTCGCGCGACCGGCGGCATGGAGTACGGCCTGCGCGTAAGCCTCCGTCTGCGCAAACAGCGGGACGTGCTTGCCATGGAAAACCTTGATGATCTCCGCGTCCATCTCGTATTGGACGTATTGACGAAACCAGTCCGGATCATGGCCGGCGCAGGCGAACATGTGGAGTCGCTCGAAGTGTCCACCGGTGTTCCACGCCTCGTCGAGACGCTTCATGCACGTGTCACTCGGCCGGAATCGACCGGCTTCCCAATTCGATACGGTCGCCCTGGTCACGTTGACGATCAGGGCTGCCTGAGCCAGCGAGAGACCACGCTGAGTGCGGTGAAACCACAGGTCAAAGGCAAGCCAGGCCCACAGCGAAGACTTCGGGTCGATGGACTCCCGGACGCTCATCACTCACCTACTTGTGTATTGACCACCACGTGATGCGCTTTACGTTAGCGGTCGATCACTCAAAGTGAGGACGAAATCCGCGAACTGAGGATGGTCCTCGATGAATGATCTTGAACTCGTCACTCCGGCGCCCGGCGTTCCCGAGGTGCGCCTCACCCTGCTGGCCGTACCGTCAACGGTCGTCCTGGCCCGGGAGCTCGTCCGCTACGCGCTCACGAACTGGGGCTTCAGCCGCGAAGCGATCAACGATGCGACTCTCGTCATGAGTGAGATGGTCACCAACGCGGTCGCGGCGGTCCCCGGCCACCAGATCCGCCTGCGCTGCGCCCTGTGTGAAGGGGCGCCCCTCCTGGAGTGCTGGGATCCGTCCCCCGAACTCCCCATCCC
>NZ_SMKM01000016.1 GCF_004348665.1 Actinomadura sp. GC306
GGGCGTGGACGACCGTCACGGGGCAGGGGGCGTGCTGCACCAGGGCCTGGCTTACCGAGCCGAGCATCAGGCCGCGGAAGCCGCCCCGGCCCCGCGAGCCGACGACGAGCAGGCGGGCGCCGTCCGCGGCCTTCAGCAGCACCTCCCGCGGCGTCCCGGGAATGATCTCCGCCCGCACCTCCACCCCCGGGTGCGACGCTCGCAGGGCCTCCGTCATGCCCGCCAGCCGCGCCTCGGCCGCCTGCCGCATGCCGGCCTCGTCGGCCAGCGGCGGCAGGTCGTCCGGCACGGACTCCCAGGCGACCACGGCGTGCACCGCGAGCTCGTGCAGCCCGGCCTCGGTGAAGGCCGTCTCCAGCGCGGCCAGGGACGCGGCCGAGCCGTCCACGCCGACCACGACGCGGCCCGGCCCGTCCGCCGGGAGCGGTTCGGCGTCGCCGCGGACGACCACGACCGGGCACCGCGCGTGCGCGACCACCTGGGTGCTGACCGACCCCAGGACCAGCCCGGCGAATCCCCCGATGCCCCGCGGCCCGAGGACGATCAGGTCGGCGGTCTCCCCCGCCTCGACCAGCGTGGCGGCGGCCTGCCCGCGGCCGAGAAGGCCCCGCACCTCCAGGCCGGGGTTGGCCTTGCGGACGTGCTCCAGTCCGGTGTCGAGCGTCTGCTGCGCCACCGCCCCCAGGTCCACCATCGGTATGGCCACCGGCCCGCCGATGTAGATCTCCCACACGTGGATCACGGTCAGCGGCAGGCCCCGGCTCCGGGCCTCGGCGGCGGCCCAGTCCAGCGCGCGGACGGCTTCGCTGGATCCGTCGTAGCCGACGACAACCCCGGTGACCGGCTCGGCGCTCATACGCGGTTCCTCCCTCGTCTCACGTTCCGTCACCACCACTCTTCCCCTCACGGGCTCATTACGCCGAGTGGCGTCCGTCCGGAATCGGGGGGACCTTCGGCCGGTTCCGTGCGGCGGCCTCAGAGGGTCGCCGCGTGGTCGGGGACGTGGTTCTGCTCGTCGTGCGGCGGACGCACGTACCCGCGGGAGGGAGGGCGCTCCGGCAGCCGGAGCACGGGACGCTCCACCTCGCGGTACGGGATGCTCGACAACAGGTGGTGGATCATGTTGATGCGCGCCCGCCGCTTGTCGTCGCTCTCGACGACGTTCCAGGGCGCCTCGGGGATGTCGGTGTGGACGAACATCTCGTCCTTGGCGCGCGAGTAGTCCTCCCAGCGCGAGATGGACTCCATGTCCATCGGCGACAGCTTCCACCTGCGCATGGGGTCGTCGAGGCGCTTGCGGAACCGGCGTTCCTGCTCGGCGTCGCTGACGGAGAACCAGTACTTGCGGAGCAGGATGCCGTCTTCGACGAGCATCCGCTCGAAGATGGGGCACTGGTGCAGGAAGCGCCGGTGCTCCTGGTCGGTGCAGAATCCCATGACCCGCTCGACGCCCCCGCGGTTGTACCAGGACCGGTCGAACAGGACGATCTCCCCGGCGGCGGGCAGGTGCTGGATGTACCGCTGGAAGTACCACTGGGTCCGCTCCCGGTCGGTCGGCACCGGAAGCGCCGCGATGCGGGCGACGCGGGGGTTGAGGTACTCGGTGACGCGCTTGATCGTGCTGCCCTTGCCGGCGGCGTCGCGGCCCTCGAACACGACGGCGATGCGCGCGCCCTCATCGCGCACCCACTCCTGCAGTATCAGCAGCTGCTCCTGCAGCCGGAGCAGCTCCTTCTCGTACACCCGCCGAGGCAACCGCCGCGTCGACCCCATACAGCCTCCCAGACTCGGTCCGCCCGTCCAGTCTGTCCTCTCCCGCAGGTCCCGGCCACGGCGGGTTCGGGACGCGGCGATGCACCGTGCGGGCTGGGGCTCGCCCGGGGGCGGCTCAGTCGGAGGCCGGGAGGGGCTTGGCCGCCTTGAGGGCCATGGGGACGCCGTCGCAGGTCAGCTCGCCCGCTCCGGACGAGGTGCAGAGGAGTTCGACGGTCTCGCCGGCGTTCACGTAGCGCTTGCCGATGACGGTCGCGGCGTCCCCCTCCGAGGGAGGCGCCGGGGTCTCGGCGGAGGGCGTGACCATGGGGCTTCCGCCGCAGGCGATCTCCGGCCGCTCCGCGCCGGGCGCCCGGACGACGATCACGCGGGTGGCGCAGGCGGTGCTGGCGAGCCGGTCGCCGGGACGCAGGGCGGGAGCGGTCATGGCGGTGTCCTTCCGGAGGCCGCCGCGGCACGGCGGGCGGCAGAGCGGGATTCCCCGTGGAAATTAGCTTCTCCTCAAATGAGAATCAAGTGACACATCATGGCGGGCACCGTGCTTGACTCGGGGCCGCACGCGTGTAAATCTGGCATCCGAAACCGAGAATGTAATTCTCCAAGGAAGTCCGATGCAGCTGCCACCGCTACCCGAGGACGAGTGGGACGCCAAGGCGGGGCTGACGGCCGCCGAGATCGAGAGGTAGGACGTGCCGCACTTCGCGAAACCCGCGGCGGGCAGCTGGACCGAGCAGTATCCCGAGCTCGGCACCGGCCCCGTCGACTACACCGACTCCGTCGACCCGGCCTTCTACGCGGACGAGCGCGCGGCGATCTTCAAGCGGACCTGGCTTAACGTCGGGCGGGTCGAGCTGGTGCCGCGGGTCGGCGGCTACTTCACGAAGGAACTCGCCGTCGCCGACACCTCGCTGATCATCGTCCGGGGCAGGGACAGGGAGATCCGCGCGTTCCACAACCTCTGCCGGCACCGCGGCAACAAGCTCGCCTGGAACGACTACCCCGCCGAGGAGGTCAAGGGGACCTGCCGGCAGTTCACCTGCAAGTACCACGGCTGGCGCTACAACCTGAACGGGGAGCTGACGTTCGTCCAGCAGGAGGACGAGTTCTTCGGCCTCGACAAGGCGGAGTACGGCCTGAAGCAGGTCCGGTGCGAGGTCTGGGAGGGGTTCATCTTCGTCAACCTGGACCCGGACGCCCGGCCCCTGGCGGAGTACCTCGGCGAGATGGCGAAGGGCCTGGAGGGCTACCCGTTCCACGAGATGACCGAGGTCTACACCTACAAGGCGGAGATCGGCGCCAACTGGAAGCTGTTCATCGACGCGTTCGCCGAGTTCTACCACGCGCCCGTCCTGCACCAGAAGCAGGCGGTGAAGGACGAGGCCGACAAGCTGCTCGGCTTCGGGTTCGAGGCGCTGCACTACCAGATCTTCAGCCCGCACTCGATGATCTCGTCCTGGGGCGGGATGGCGCCGCCGAAGGACCCGGGCATGGTGAAGCCGATCGAGCGCGCGCTGCGCAGCGGCCTGTTCGGGCCGTGGGACCGGCCGGACATCGACGGGCTGGACGAGCTTCCCCCGGGGATCAACCCGGCCCGGCACAAGGCATGGGGCACCGACTCGTTCGAGTTCTTCCCGAACTTCACGCTGCTGTTCTGGGCGCCCGGCTGGTACCTGACCTACCACTACTGGCCGACCGCGGTCGACCGGCACGTCTTCGAGACCAGCCTGTACTTCGTCCCGCCGAGGAATGCCCGCGAGCGGCTCGCGCAGGAGCTGGCGGCGGTGACGTTCAAGGAGTACGCCCTCCAGGACGCCAACACCCTGGAGGCGACGCAGACCATGCTGAAGAGCCGGGCCGTCACCGAGTTCCCGCTCAACGACCAGGAGATCCTGCTGCGCCACCTGCACAAGGTCGTCGGCGACCGGGTGAAGGAGTACCGCGATGGCGCTGCCCGCTGAGTTCGCCGAGCTGCTCGGCGGCACCGACCGGGGGCGGCTCGCCGACGTCATCACCGTCCTGGGCGACCCCCTGCGGGACATCACGGTCACTCAGGACGTGCGGTTCGTGATGAAGGGCGGGAAGGTCCATGTCCGGTGACGCCCGGGCGGAGGCGCCGATGGAGTTCCCGTGGGCCGGGAGGGTGAGAACGACGTCCTCGATCGGTGAGCGATGAGCGCACGGCAGGTGGCTTTCCGGCGCCGTGCAGTAAAGTTCCGCCCATGGTGCACAGGACGGAACAGGGCGTGAGCTCGACGAGCGAGGAACCGGCCTGGAAGCAGCGCGCCGTCGAACGTTCCACGAAGGCCGCCAAGCTCCGCGCCGAGCAGCGGGTCGAGCGGTTCCTGGACGCGGCGCAGTCGATCATCACGGAGAAGGGCACCACCGACTTCACCGTGCAGGAGGTCGTCGACCGGTCCCGGCAGTCGCTGCGCAGCTTCTACCAGCACTTCGACGGCAAGCACGAGCTGCTGCTCGCCCTGTTCGAGGACGCGCTGCGCCGGGCCACCGACCAGATCCGCACCGCCGCCGCCGGCCGGTCCGAGCCGCTGGAGCGGCTCAAGGTCGCCGTGCAGCTGCTGTTCGAGCTGTGCCGGCCCGACCCGGCGGCGCAGCGCCCGCTGTTCACCGAGTTCGCCCCCCAGCTGCTGATCTCGCACCCGGCGGAGGTGCGGGTCGCGCACGCCCCGCTGCTCGCGCAGCTCACCGAGCTGATGGCGGAGGCCGCCGACGCCGGCCGGCTGCGCGCCACGACCACGCCGCGCCGCGCGGCCGCCCTGACGATGCAGACCGTCATGTTCGTCGCGCAGTCCAGCGGCGTCTCCGATGACGAGAACGCGCACCCGATCACCGCCGACGAGGTCTGGGACTTCTGCGCCGCGGGGTTCGCCGCTCAGGACTGACGGCCGAGCAGGTCTGACGGCCGCTCAGGACTGACGGCCGAGCAGGGCGCCGGCCGCGGCGGCGGGGTCCGCGCGGCCCGCGGCGACCTCGGCGGCGAGGCGGTCGAGGTCCGGGTGGGTGCGCAGCGCGGTCTGCGCGATGGCGAGGATGCGCGTGCGGGCGCGGGCCGTCCGCCGCTGCGGGGTGTCGGCCCGCCGGTGCGCCTCGATGGCCGCCACCAGCGCGGGCAGGCCGCGGCCGTCGGTGGCGACGAGCGTGAGGACCGGGCGGCCGGTCTCCGCCCGCAGCTCGCGCGCGGTCCGCTCCGCGCCGTCCCGGTCGGCCTTGTTGACGACCAGCAGGTCCGCGGCCTCCAGCAGCCCCGCCTTCGCCGCCTGCACGGCGTCGCCCGCGCCGGGCGCGAGCACGGCGACGGCCGGGTCGGCGACGGCCGCCACCTCGATCTCGGACTGGCCCACCCCGACCGTCTCCAGCAGGACGAGGTCGTAGCCGAGGGCGGCGAGCACCCGGACGGCCGCCGGGACGGCCGCCGCGAGCCCGCCCAGGTGGCCCCGCGCGGCGAGCGAGCGGATCAGGACGTCCGGGTCCGCCGCGTACTCCGCCATCCGGATCCGGTCGCCGAGCAGCGCCCCGCCGCTGTACGGCGAGGAGGGGTCGACCGCGAGGACCGCGACCCGCAGGCCGCGCCGCAGGTACGCGCCGATGAGCGCGGCGACGGCCGTGGACTTGCCCGCGCCGGGCGGGCCCGTCACGCCGACCACGCGGATGGCGGCCGGGGCCAGCGCCGCCAGGACCTCGGCGCGCCGCTCGCCCTCGGCCAGGCTGAGCAGCCGCCCCGCCGCCCGGAGCGATCCGGCCCGCGCGGCGGCGACCAGCTCCCCGACGGGGGCGCCGTCTGATCCGGGCATGGGCGCTCTCCAGGTCGACCTTGTGAGAATGCTATTCTCGTACGAGAAAGCATGATTCGCAAGATGGGAGACGTTCATGCGCATCAGTGGGTGCTCGGCGGTCGTCGTGGGCGGGGCGGGCGGTCTCGGGGAGGCCACCGTCCGGCGGCTGCACGCGGCGGGCGCGAAGGTGGTCCTCGCCGACCTCGCCGACGAGAAGGGCAAGGCCCTGGAGGACGAGCTGGGCGTCCGCTACGTGCGCACCGACGCCACCGCCGAGGGCGACGTCCTCGCGGCGCTCGCCGAGGCGGAGGCCGCCGGGCCGCTGCGGATCTCCGTGGACGCCCACGGCGGCCCCGCGAGCGGCGGCCGGCTCGTCGGCCGGGACGGCACGCCCCTCGACCTCGACGGATTCCGGCGGACGATCGAGAACTACCTGACCGCCGTCTTCAACGTGCTGCGGCTGGCCGCCGCCGCCATCGCCCGGCAGGAGCCCGTCGACGGCGCCCGGGGCGTCATCGTCAACACCGCGTCCATCGCCGCGTACGAGGGCCAGGTCGGGCAGCTTCCCTACGCCGCCGCCAAGGGCGGCGTGGTGAGCATGACGCTCGTCGCCGCCCGCGACCTGTCACCGGCCGGCGTGCGAGTGGTCACCATCGCGCCGGGGACGTTCCTCACCCCCGCCTACGGCGAGGCCGGCGACCGGCTGGAGGCGCACTGGGGGCCGCAGGTGCCGCACCCCAAGCGCATGGGCCGCTCCCCCGAGTACGCGGCCCTCGTCCAGCACATCTGCGAGAACGACTACCTCAACGGCGAAGTGATCCGCCTCGACGGCGCCCTCCGGTTCCCGCCGAAGTGACGCCCCCCGGTCCCCGCGCGGCCGGGGCGGGGCGGGCGTCGCGTCCGTTCAGGGGCGGGGCGCGGCCCCGTACCGCTCCCTGAGGACCCGCCGGAGCACCTTGCCGGACGGCAGGCGGGGGATCTCCGGCACGAGCACGACCCGGCGGGGCCGCTTGTAGGAGGCGAGCCGCTCGCCGACCAGCGCCGCGAGCGCGGCGGGGTCGGCCGTGCCGCGCGGTTCCACGGCCGCGACGATGGCCTCCCCGTCGGCCGGGTCGGGGATCCCGAAGACCGCGCAGTCGGCGACGTCCGGGTGGCCGTGCAGCACGGCCTCGACCTCCGCGGGCGCGACCTGGAAGCCGCGCACCTTGATCATCTCCTTGGTCCGGTCGGTGAGCCGCAGCCGGCCGTCCGCGTCGAGCCGGCCGACGTCGCCCGTCCGGTACCAGCCGCCGTCCATGACCTGCGCCGTCGCGGCGGCGGGGAGGTAGCCGGCCATCAGCGAGTCCGACCGCGCCTGGATCTCGCCGGTCTCGCCGGTGCCGACCGGTTCTCCCGTCTCCAGCGACACGACCCGCAGCTCCACGCCGGGGACGGCGCGTCCGGCGCTGTCGAGCCGCGCGTCGCCGAGCGGGTTGCAGGTGATGACGGGGAGCTCGCTGGCGCCGTAGGCCGGCACCCAGCCGACGCCGGTCCGGCGGGTCACGGTCTCGGCGACGCTGGGCGTCACCGGGGTCGCGCCCCACATGATGAAGCGCAGCGACGACAGGTCGTGGGACTCCAGGTCCGGGTGGGACGCGAGGGCCAGCGCGATCGGCGCGACGGCCATCTCCACCGTGATCCGGTCGGCCTCGATGTGGCGCAGGACCGCGTCGAGGGAGAAGCGGCGGTGCAGCCGCATCCACACCCCCGTCTCCAGCGCGGTGACGATGTTGAGCAGCCCGAGGATGTGCGAGGGCGGTGTGGCGATCTGGATCCGGTCGCGGGCGGTGAGCTCTAGCGCGTCCCGCCAGTGCCGGACGGCCGCCCCCAGCGACGCGTGCGTGTGCCGGACGGCCTTCGGCAGGCCGGTCGTCCCGGAGCTGAAGACCAGGACCGCGTCCGCGCCGGGGCCGAGAGCGGGAAACGGCCCGCCGCCGGGTTCGACCGGCTCGTCCAGGTGCAGCATCGGCATCAGCTCGGCCAGCACCGGGTGGTCGCCCACGGCATGGGCGGGCTCGGTCACCGCGAGGGCGTGCTCGGTCTCGGCGCGTTTCCAGGCGGGGCTGAGCAGGACGACCGCCGCGCCGAGCCGCCAGATCGCCAGGACCGCGACCACGAACTCGGGCCGGTTGGACGACATGAGCGCGACCCGCTCACCCGCCCGCACGCCACGCCGCGCAAGGGTCGCGGCGAGCCCGTCGGCGAGGGCCTCCAGTTGCGCGAGCGTGAACTCCCGGTCCTCGAACGCGAGAGCCGCCCGGTCGTTCATTTCACGGCCTCCGTCACCTCGTCGTCGTGCTCCCCGAGCGCCGGCGGCGGGCCGTAGGCGGGTTCGCAGCCCGCGGCACGGACCGGGCTGCCGACGAGCCGGAAGCCCCCGGCCTCCACGATTATCTCCGGGGCGGCGTGGAGGGCCTCCGGGAGGGTGCGCAGGTCCGTGCCGCGTCGCTCATCGGCCCGGCGCCCGGTCAGACCGACATCAGCCGGGCGAGGTTGCCGCCCATGATCTTCGCCTGGTCGGCCTCGCCGAGCCGGCCGAGCGCGTCGACGTAGCTGACCGGGTCGGCCAGGCCCTCGGGGTGCGGGTAGTCCGAGCCGAACAGCACCCGGTCGACGCCGATGAGGCCCGCGAGCTCGGCCATGTCCTCCTCCCAGAAGGGGCTGACGTGGACGTTGCGCCTCACCGCCTCGACCGGGTCCTCGGCGAACGCCTCCGGGGCCTTCTTGTAGACGTCGGCCAGGTCGTTCAGCAGCGGCTCCACCCAGGTCGAGCCGTTCTCGATGACGGTGATCTTCAGCTCGGGGAACCGGGAGAGCAGGCCGTGCGCGGCCATCGAGCCGACCGCGTCGGTGACCGGGCGCCACTGGCTCAGCATCCGGAAGGCGTTGGTCTTGAACGGCAGCATCTCCGAGCCGCGGCCCTCCCAGTCGCTGCTGTACCGGCTGTAGCCGCTGTCGGACGAGTGCATCCCGATCACGACGCCCTCCTCCACCACCCGTTTCCAGAACGGGTCGAACTCGGGCAGCGCGAACGAGCGCGGGCCCCGGTACCCGGGGACCGGCGCGGGCCGGAGCAGCACGCACTTGGCGCCGCGCTCCAGGCACCAGTCGAGCTCGGCGATCGCCTTCTCGACCACGGGCAGGCTGATGACCGGTGTGGTGAAGATGCGGTCCTTGTAGTTGAACGACCATTCCTCGTGCAGCCACTGGTTGAGGGAGTGGACGACCACGTGGATCAGGTCGGGGTCATCGCGCATCCGCTCCTCGATGAGGCTGGCCAGGGTCGGGAACATCAGCGTCCGCTGGATGCCGAGCTCGTCCATCAACTCAAGGCGCGGGCCCGGCTCGCGGAAGGCCGGGATGGAGCGCATGGGCTCGCCGAAGATCTCCCGGCGGCTCTTGCCCTCGGGGTTGCCGTGGCGGAAGTAGTCCTCCATGGCGCCCGGCCGGGCGACCACCTCGAACGTCGGGTTCGGGATGTAGTCGCTGATCTGGCCGCGGATCGCGATCTTCGTGCGGCCCCGGACCTGCACGTACTGGATCGCGCCCGCGTACTCCTTCGGCAGGTGCCTGGTCAGCGCGTCCTCGGTCTCGTACAGGTGGTTGTCCGCGTCGAACAGCGGATACGGCAGCGCACGCGACGGCATGAGATCCTCCCTTGCTGGTACTGAGAAGCTTATTCTCGCATGGTGCCTATGGCAATGCGGCACGGGCGGCGAGAGAAGCGCGGCCCCGAGGCCGCGCTGGCGTTCGCCGGCCTGTGGGTGGCGGACGCGCACTGGCGGGCGGCGGGAAGGCCGTGCACCGCGCCCGCTGACCGCCGGGGCGGGTCAGGCCCGCGGCGCGGACGCCGCCGCCAGCGCGGCGAGGGCCGGTTCCAGGGCGCCGAGGTCGCAGCCGGCCTCCGCGGCGGCCGTGCGGACGACCTCCACGTCCTTGCCGACGAATCCGCCCGCCGCCTGTGCGAACGCCGCGACCGAGCCGCGCGCCGCCACCCCGGCCAGGGCGCGGCTCGCGGCGCTGCCCGAGGTGAGGGCGCCGAGGAGGGCGGCCTCCGCCACACCGAGCCGGTCGCCGAGCCGGACCGCCTCGGAGATCAGCCCGATCTGCGCCGCGAACAGGGCGTTGTTGACGAGTTTCACGCGCAGGCCCGCGCCCGCCGGGCCGGCGTGCAGCACCGGGTCGCCGTAGGCGCTCAGGGCGGGGCGGACCGCGGCCACGTCCTCGTCCCGGCCGCCCACGAAGAGGGTGATCCGGCCCGCCTCGACATCGTGCGGCCCTCCGCTCACCGGGGCGTCGACCACGTGGACGCCGTACCGCGCGGCACGGGCGGCGACGGCCTCGACCGTGCGTGGGCTCGCGGTCGTGTGGACGACGACCACCGAGCCGGCCGGCATCCCGGCGAGCAGCGCGTCCCCGCACACGTCCCCGACCTGCTCGTCGGTGAAGACGCACACGAGGACGGCATCGGCCGCGCCGCCGACCTCCGCCAGGCCGTCGACGGGGCGGGCGCCCTCATCCGCGAGCGCGACGCGCGCCCCGGGCGTCCGGCCGAGCACGCGGACCTCGTGTCCCGCGCCGACGAGGCGCCGCACCATCGGACGTCCCAGCCGCCCGGCTCCCACGAACCCGAGCCGCATCGCCCACCTCCCACGATATTGACCATCTCCGCAATCGAAATTAGCATTCTCGCATTCAGAGAGCGAGGTTCGATGACCGATGCCCGGCAGTCGCGGTACCGGGTCGTGCAGTGGGCGACCGGGAACATCGGCACCCGCGCGCTGCGCGCCGTCATCGAGCATCCCCGGCTGGACCTGGCCGGCGTCTACGTCCACACCAGCGCCAAGGCCGGGCGGGACGCCGGCGAGCTGTGCGGGCTCGGCCCGGCCGGCGTCGCCGCCACCCGCGACATCGGCGAGATCACGGCGCTCGGCGCCGACTGCGTCCTCTACATGCCGCGCGCCTGCGACTTCGGCGAGGTCTGCCGGCTGCTGGAGTCGGGGGCGAACATCGTCACGACCAGGGGCGAGTTCCACCACCCGGGCAGCCTCGACCCGGCGGTGCGCGAGCGCGTCGAGCGGGCGTGCGAGCGCGGCGGCGCGTCGATCCACAGCACCGGCAGCAGCCCCGGCTTCGTCTCTGAGGCGCTCCCGCTGGTGCTGACCTCGATCCAGCGGCGGCTGGACGGGCTGACGATCGACGAGTACGCGGACCTCTCCCGGCGCGACTCCCCCGGCCTGCTCTTCGACGTGATGGGCTTCGGGAAGCCGCCGGCTGAGTTCGACCGGGCGCGGCTCTCGCACGGGCGCGCGAGCTTCGGGCCGTCGCTGCGGCTGGTGGCCGAGGCGCTCGGGATGCCGCTCGACTCGGTCGAGGCCGGCGGGGAGGCGGCGACCGCGTCCCGCCGCACCGCCATCGCCGCCGGGACGCTGGAACCCGGCACGGTGGCCGCGCAGCGGCTCACGGTGTCGGGGATGCGCGGCGGCCGCCCGGTACTGCGCTTCCGGGCCGTCTGGTACTGCACCGCCGACCTCGATCCGGCGTGGGACGTCCGCCCCACCGGCTGGCACGTCACGGTCGACGGCGACGCGCCGCTCGACGTCGAGCTGCGCTTTCCCGTGCCGCTGGAGCGGATGGCGGCCACGTCGCCCGCCTACACGGCCAACCGCGCCGTCAACGCGGTGCCGTTCGTCTGCGCGGCGGCCCCGGGCATCCGGACGGCCACCGACCTCCCCCACATCCTCGCGACGCTCGGCTGATGGCGCCGCGAGTCCTCCCACGTCAAGCACTGTAGAGTCTTGTTCTAAAATGCGATAATATCATTCTCGCGCGGTCGGCCGGCCCCTCCGCGAGCCCCGCAAGGGAGGTCCCTGGTGAGCGACACCGACCCGGTCGACCTGCACGGCCCGGCGGGCCCGCCGGGCGGGTGGCGCGGATGAGCGCGGCGCCCGCCGCCGCCCGGTACGCGGGGACGCGCGTGCCCCGGGTCGAGGACGCGCGGCTGCTGACCGGCCACGGCACCTTCGTGGACGACGTGGTGCGCCCCGGCATGCTGCACGCGTGCTTCGTGCGCAGCCCGATGGCACGGGCCCGCATCGCGGGCATCGACGCCTCGGAGGCGCTGGCCCTGGACGGCGTCCACGCGGTGTTCACGGCCGCGGACCTCAACCCGGACGTGCGGGAGCAGTGGTACACGCTGACCGGCCGCGACATCCCCGACACCCCGCGCCCGCCGCTGGCCGAGGACGAGGTCAGGTTCGCCGGGGACCCGGTGGCCCTGGTCGTCGCCGCCGACCGGTACATCGCCGAGGACGCGGCCGAGCTCGTCGCCGTCGACTACGAGCCCCTGCCGCCGGTCGCGGACTACGTCACCGCGCGCGACTCGGACGAGCTGGTCCACGCCGCCTACCCGGGCAACCTCGCGGGCGAGCTGGCCGGCCCGCCCTTCGCGGAGCTCGCCCCCGTCTTCGACGAGGCGGCGCTGGTCGTCCGGGAGACGATCTACCAGCAGGCGTACGTGCCGGTGCCCATGGAGACGCGCGGGATCGTGGCGGAGTGGTCGGCGTCCACCGGCGAGCTGGCGGTCTGGACGGGGACCCAGTCGCCGCACGAGGTCCGGCTGTTCGCCTCCCGGCTGCTCGGGCTGCCCGAGCACCGGGTGCGGGTCGTCGCGCGCGACACCGGCGGCGGGTTCGGGCAGAAGGTCGTGCCGCAGCGCGAGGACATGTGCGTCCTGCTCGCGGCGCGGAAGGTGCCCGGCGCGCTGAAGTGGATCGAGGACCGCCGGGAGAACCTGATGTCGGCGGGGCAGGCGCGGCACGCGCACGCCGACGCGCGGATCGCCCTCGACTCCGCCGGGACGATCCTGGCGGCCGCGATCGACTACACCGAGGACGTGGGCGCCTACCCGGTGCCGTGGCCGGTCGGGAACGCCGCGGCCGTCGGGATGTTCTTCCCCGGCCCGTACCGGGTGCCGCGGGCGACGTGGTCCACGGCGTGCGTGTTCTCCAACACCTCGGGGCGCAGCGCCTACCGGGGGCCGTGGCAGTACGAGTCGCTGGCGCGGGAGGTGCTGCTGGACGACGCGGCCCGCCGCCTCGGCATGGACCCGGCCGAGCTGCGCCGCCGCAACCTGCTCCGGCGGGACGAGATGCCGTACTTCAACCCCAACGGCATGCCCTACAGCGACATCACGCCGCTGGAGACGTTCGAGCAGGCGCTCGGCATGCTCGACTACGACGCGTTCCGCAAGGAGCAGGAGCGCGCCCGCGCGGAGGGCCGCTACCTGGGCGTGGGCACGTGCACCTACGTCGAGCCGACCACGGCCATGGTCGGGCTGCACAGCACCGAGGGCGCCACGATCAGGATCGAGCCGTCCGGCAAGGTCAACGTGTACGTGTCGGGCGGGTCCGCGGGCAACAGCCTCGAAACGGCCGCCGTGCAGCTCACCGCGGACGCGCTCGGCGTGGACATCGCCGACGTCGGCACCGTCCAGGGCGACACGGCGGTCACCCCGTTCGGCGGCGGCACGGGCGGCAGCCGGTCCGGCTCGATGATCGCGGGCGCGGTCGCCGAGACCGCGGCGGTGCTCCGCGAGCGGATCATCGCGATCGCCGCGCACCGGCTGGAGGCGGACGCGGCCGACATCGAGCTCGCCGGCGGGCGGGCCGCGGTCAGGGGCGTGCCGGAGTCGGGCCTGCCGCTCGCCGAGATCGCCGACCTCGCCTACTTCCGGCCGGGCGAACTGCCGCCCGGGGTCCCGGCGGGGCTGGAGGCCAGCGGGCGCTACCTGCCGGAGACCCCGATCATCTGGGTCAACGCGACCCACCTGTGCACCTGCGAGGTCGACGTCGCCACGGGCGCGGTGACGCTGCTGCGGTACATCGTCAGCGAGGACTGCGGCCCGATGATCAACCCCGCCGTGGTGGAGGGGCAGATCGCGGGCGGCACCGTCCAGGGGATCGGCGGCGTCCTCTACGAGCACCTCGCGCACGACGACGAGGGCAACCCCGTCACCACCACCTTCATGGACTACCTGCTCCCCACCTCCGCCGAGGTGCCCGAGATCGAGTACGGCCACATCGAGACGCCGTCGCCGGGGCCGGGCGGCTACAAGGGCGTCGGCGAGGGCGGCGCGATCGGGTCGCCGCCCGCGGTGGTCAACGCGGTCGCCGACGCGCTCGCGCCGTTCGGCGCGCGGATCACCCGGCTGCCGCTGACGCCGGAGCGGATCGCCTCGCTGGCACGGGGAGGGACCGGATGAAGCCGGCACCGTTCGCCTACCACGCCCCGACCGGGGTCGGCGAGGCCGTGTCCCTGCTCGCGGACCTCGGCGAGGACGCCAAGGCCATCGCCGGCGGGCAGAGCCTCGTCCCGATGCTGGCGCTGCGGCTGGCGGCCTTCGAGCACCTCGTCGACCTCGGCCGCGTGGCGGGGCTGCGCGGCATCGAGCGGCGCGGCGACGACCTCTGGGTCGGCGCGGGCACCACCCAGGCCGCGGTCGAGCGCTCGGCGGACGTCGCCCGGGACGTGCCGCTGCTGGCCCGCGCCACCCCGCTGATCGGCCACTTCCAGATCCGCAACCGCGGCACCGTCGGCGGGTCGATGGCCCACGCCGACGCCGCGGCCGAGTACCCGGCGGTCGCGCTGGCGCTCGGCGCGCGGTTCGAGGCGCGGTCGCCGCGCGGAACCCGGACCGTCCCCGCCGACCGGTTCTTCACCGACCTGTGGAGCACCGACCTGGCGCCGGACGAACTGCTGACCGGGATCTCCTTCCCGGTGTGGCGCGGCCGGTGCGGGTTCGCGATCGAGGAGTTCGCCCGGCGCGCCGGCGACTTCGCACTCGCCGGCGCCGCGGTCGCCGTGGAACTCGGCGACGACGCGCGGATCGCCCGCTGCGGCATCGGGCTGTTCGGACTCGGCCCGACGGCGCTGCGCGCGGCGGCGGCGGAGGCCGCGCTCACCGGCACCGCCGCGCACGACGCCACCGGCGACGAGGTGGGCCGCACCGTGCTGGCGGCGCTGGAGTCCGTCCCCGCGGACCTGCACGCGTCCGCCGAGCACCGCAGACGTATCGGCGCCGTCGTCGTGGCGCGCGCCTGGCGACGGGCCCTCCAGGAGGCCGGCGATGCCTGACATCGAGATCGAGATGCGCGTCAACGGGACGCCGCGGCGCGCCGTCGTGCCGCCCCGGCTGACGCTCGCCGACTTCCTGCGGGAGCGGTGCGGGCTCACCGGCACCCACCTCGGCTGCGAGCACGGCGTCTGCGGGGCGTGCACGGTCCTCGTAGCCGGCGAGGCCGTCCGCGCATGCCTGGTCTTCGCCGTCCAGGCCGACGGCGCGGAGATCACCACCATCGAGGGGATCGCCGCGGAGGACGGCGAGCTGTCCCCGGTGCAGTCCGCGTTCCGCGACCACCACGGCCTGCAGTGCGGCTTCTGCACCCCCGGATTCGTTGTCTCGGTCACCGCTTTTCTGCGCGACAACCCCGACCCCACCGACGAGCAGATCCGCGAAGGGCTGTCCGGGAACCTGTGCCGCTGCACCGGGTACCAGGGGATCCTCGACGCCGTCCGCGCGGCGGCGCGGGAGGAGACCGGATGACGCTTCGGAACACCCCGCTTCACCCACCCGAAACGAGGTAACGATGGCTGGAAGGCTCGAAGGCAAGGTCGCCTTCATCACCGGGGCGGCGCGCGGCCAGGGCCGCGCCCACTGCGTCCGCATGGCCGCCGAGGGCGCGGACATCATCGCGATCGACGTCTGCAAGCAGATCGACACCGTGCCCATCCCCATGTCAACGCCGGAGGACCTCGACGAGACCGCGGCGCAGGTGAAGGCGCTGGGCCGGCGGATCGTCGCCGCCCAGGCCGACGTGCGCGACTACGAGGCGATGAAGGCCGTCGTGGACGACGGGGTGACCCAGTTCGGCCGGCTCGACATCGTCGTGGCCAACGCCGGGCTCGCGGCCGACGGCGCCCCCATCCAGGAGATGGACGAGAAGCTGTGGCGCGACTCCATCGACGTCAACCTCACCGGGGCGTGGCTGACCGCCAAGGCGTCCGTCCCGCACATCATCGAGGGCGGCCGCGGCGGCGCGATCGTGCTGACCAGCTCCGTGGGCGGGCTGAAGGCCCACCCGTTCGTCGGCAACTACGTCTCGGGCAAGCACGGCATGGTCGGGCTCATGCGCACCCTGGCCGTGGAGCTGGCGGAGCACAGCATCAGGGTCAACTCCGTCCACCCCACCCAGGTGAACACGCCGATGATGATGAACGACCTCACCTACAAGATGTTCCGTCCCGACCTGGAGAACCCGACCCAGGACGACATCGCGCCGATCTCCAAGATGATGAACATGCTGCCCGTCCCGTGGGTGGAGGCGGAGGACATCGCCAACGCGGTGCTGTTCCTGGTGTCGGACGAGGCCCGCTACATCACCGGCGTGCCCCTGCCGGTCGACGCGGGCTCCATGCTGAAGTAACCGGGCTCAAGCAGCCGGGCTCAAGTGGCCCGGCCGGGGCGGTTGCGGGGCAGGCCGAGGTGGCGTTCGGCGATGACGTCCCGCAGGATCTCGCTCGCCCCGCCGTAGATCGTGGTGACCACGGCGGCCCGGAAGTCGTGCTCGAACCGGCCTGCGGCGGGGGCCCCGGGCGCGCCGGGGGCCAGCACGCCCTCGGCGCCCAGGATGTCGAGGGCGTCGCTGTAGTGCCGCTGGGCCGCCTCGGTGAAGAAGAGCTTGCGCATCGTGCCCTGGATGCCCGGCACCCCGCCCTTGGCCGCGTCCCACTCCACCCAGTGGCCGAGGAGCCGGGTGACCTCCTTGTCCACGGCGATCCGGCCGATTCGCTCGGCCACCAGCGGATCGTCCAGGACGGCGGTCCCGTCGGGGCGGCGGGCCCCGCGCGCCCACGCGGCGAGCTCCGCGGCCAGCGCGGGCTTCTCGATCGACCCGGGGCCGCCGACGCCGCGCTCGTAGGTGAGCGCCACCTTCATGACGCTCCAGCCGGAGTCGGCCTCGCCGATGAGCGCCGTCCCGGGGACGCGCACGCCGGTGTAGAAGGTGGCGTTGGTGACCTGGCCGCCGAGCGTGCGGATCGGCCGGCGCTCGTATCCGGCGGCGTCGGTCGGGACGAGGAACAGCGACAGTCCCCGGTGCTTCGGGACGGCGGTGTTGGTCCGGGCGAGCACGAAGACGTGGCTGCACACCTGCGCCGTGCTGGTGAACATCTTCTGGCCGTCGATCACCCACCCGTCGCCGTGCCTGACGGCCGTCGTCCTGGCCGCGGCCACGTCCGAGCCCGAGTCGGGCTCGCTGTACCCGAGCGCGACGAGCAGCTCGCCGCGCAGGGCGGCGGGCACGTACCGGCGCCGCTGCGCCTCGGTGCCGACGTGCAGGATCGTGCGCATCACCATGTACGTCGTCGACCAGCCGTCGACGTGCAGGTCCCGGCGGACGATCTCCTCGAAGACGGCGCGGGCGAAGCCGGGATCGACGTCGCCGCCGCCGTACTCCGCCGGCCACCCGGCGGCGAGGATCCCGTCGCGCGCGAGCCGTTCGTGCAGCGCCGTGGTGTGGTGGCAGCCGCCGTCGCGCTGCTCGGCGGCCCACTCGGGGCGCACGTTGGCGTCGGCCCAGGCGCGGGCCGCGTCCCGGTGCTCGGCGAGCCGGTCGGACTCCCAGAAGTCCATGGTCATGCCCCTCTCGTGTCGCCGGTTGCGAGGTCGTGCAGGCGGTGCGGCAGTTCCGCGTACGCGGCCCTGGGGTCTCCGGCCACCAGCGGCCACGCCTTCGCGCGCCGGAAGTAGAGCTGGACGTCGTATTCGAGGGTGTAGCCGTAGCCGCCGTGGAAGTGCAGGCTGTCGGACGCCGTCCTGAACGCGGTCTCCGCCGCGAACAGGAACGCCATCGTGGCGAGCACGCCGGCCTTGGCGAGCCCGGCGTCGTGCGCCCACGCCGCCTCGTAGGCGAGCAGCCGCGCGCCCTCGATGGCGGTCGCGTTGTCGGCCAGCCGGTGCTGGACGGTCTGGAACCCGGCGACGGGGACGCCGAACGCCCGGCGGTCGAGGGCGTAGTCCCGGCCGAGGCCGAGGGCCTCGGCGGCGAGCCCGGCGAGCGCCGCCGCGGTGAGCGCCTGCCAGTGGTGGACGGCCCGGCGGTGCGCGGCGAGGGCCGCCGGCCCGGTCGCGAGCACGGTCGTCTCCCCCGGTTCCAGGCGGCGGTCGGCGACGGGCATGGAACCGAGATTGGGGACGGCGGGCACCGGGCCGGCCGTCCGCACCGCCACGAGTTCCCCGTCCCGTAGTGCGATGACGAGATCCGCGACCGCGCCCGCCGGTACGAGCCGGGCGACGTCCGCCTCGGCCGGGCGGAGCGCCACCGTGGCCAGGAGCTCGCCAGCGACGGCGGCGGCCACCAGCGGCTCCGGGACCGCGTCCGCCGGGAGCGCGGCGAGGAGGGTGGTGGCGACGGCCGTCTCGATCAGCGGGACCGGCGCCAGCGACCGGCCGAGGGCCTCGGCGGCGATGGCCAGCTCCACGAGGCCGGCGCCGCCCCCGCCCCGGTCCTCGGGGACGGCCATCGAACCGAGGCCCGTCTCCACCGCCTTGCGCCACAGGGCGGCGTCGAAGCCGAGGGGCTCGGCCGCCCGCACGACCGCGGGGGGCGACTCCTTCTGGAAGAACTCGCGCAGGGCGGCGCGCAGCGCCTCCTGCTCGGCGGTGGGATCCAGGTTCATGATGGTCACCCTCTCAATTTTGAGAGTACCATTCTCGCCCGCCGAACCCGCCGGGGCCACCGCGGAGGCGCCCTATTATGAAAGTAGGCGCACACTCACCTGCGCCCGGACGTCGGAGAAGACGAGGAGAATAGATCCCGTGAGCGAGTCGGCAACGACGGCGGCCGCCGCGCCCGCCGGTGAAGCGCCGCGCCCGCGCCGGCGTCTCACCGCCCAGGCCCGCAAGAGCTCGATCCTGGCCGCCGCCCGGCGGGCGTTCACCGAGACCGGCGACATGAACGGCACCACGATCAAGGTGATCGCCGAGCACAGCGGCATCAGCGAGGGCGTGATCTACCGCCACTTCGAGAGCAAGGACCAGCTCTTCTTCGAGGCCGTCGTCGAGCCGCTCAAGAAGGCCGTGGACGACCTCGTCGCCGCCACCGCCGACATCGACCGGGACGAGCCGCTGACGCCCGAGCGCCAGGTCAGCACGATGGAGGGCCTGTACCGGCAGCTCGTCTCGACGCTGGTGGAGATCCTGCCGCTGCTCGGCCTCGTGCTGTTCGGCGACCCCGAGGTGGCCCGCCGGTTCTACCGGGAGAACTTCGCGGTCGCCATGGACCGGCTCGCCGAGGCGTGGCGCGAGGTCGAGGACAGGTACGGCTTCCCGTTCGAGTCCCCGGACGTCTCCGCCCGCGCGGTGATGGGCATCGCGCTCGTCCTCGCCCTGGAGAGCCGCCACCGCGGCAAGTTCGACCGCGACCGCGCGATCGCCCTGATCAGCGAGGGCACCGTGAAGGGCTTCTTCCCGGCCCTCGAACCCGAGCGCCGGCGGTCCTGACCCCGGCCCGCCCGGCTACGCCGGGGCGGGGACGTCGAGGACGAGCGCCGTGGCCATCCCGCCGCCCGCGCACATGGCGGCCACGCCCGTGCCGCCGCCGCGCCGGCGCAGCTCGTGCACGAGCGTCAGCACCATCCGGGTGCCGGTCATCGCGATGGGATGCCCCAGGCTGCAGCCGCTGCCGAGGACGTTCACCGCCTCCTCGTCCAGCTTGAGCCCGCGGGTCGCGGCGATGCTCACGGAGGCGAACGCCTCGTTGATCTCCCAGAGCGCCACGTCCCCGGCCGACAGGCCCGCGCGGTCCAGCGCCTTGGGGATGGCGACGAGCGGCGCCAGGCCGGTCTCCGCGGGCGGCACCCCGGCCGACGCCCAGGCCCGCACCACCGCCAGCGGCTCCAGCCCGCGCTCCCGCGCGAAGTCCCCGCCGGTCACGACCACCGCCGCCGCGCCGTCGTTGACGCCGGCCGAGTTCCCGGCGGTGATGCTGAAGCCCTCGATCTCCGGGTGGATGGGCTTCAGCGAGGCGAGCTTCTCCAGGGTGGACGTCCGCCTCGGGTGCTCGTCGGCCGCGAACGTGAACCGCGTCCCGTCGCGCCGGGTCACCTCGACCGGGACGATCTCCTCCTCGAACGCGCCCGCGTCGATCCCCGCGACGGCGCGCTGATGCGAGCGGTAGGCCCAGGCGTCCATCTCCTCGCGGCCGATGCCCGCCTTGACCGCGGCGTTCCAGCCGACCGTGATCGTCATGTCCCGGATGGGGGCGTCGGGGGTCTCCGGGTGGCTCGGCGAGAGCCAGTCGTCCTGCCACTCGTCCGTCCCGGGGACGCGCCGGCGGACCTTCGGGGAGGTCGAGCTGGACTGCACCCCGCCCGCCACGACGACGCGGTCCATGCCCGCCATGACCGACGCGGCGGCGCTCTGAAGCGAGGCGAGCCCGGACGCGCAGTGCCGGTTGTGGGCGATGCCCGGCGCGTTCACCAGCCCGGCCTCGATCGCGGCGTAGCGGCCGACGGCCCCGCCGCCGTAGAGCGACTCGCCGAGGACGACGTCGTCGACCAGCTCGGCCTCGATGCCCGACCGCCGGACGGCCTCGGCGACCGCCGCCGTCCCGAGCGACAGCGCGTCGACGTCGGCCAGCGACCCCTTGAAGGCGGTCCCGATCGGGGTGCGGGCACCTGCGACGATCACGGCCTCACGGCTCATGGCGGGCTCCGTTCCGTCCGGATTCCATAACTGAGTGAGTATTCTCTTTCCTCGTTCCGCATAGTAACTTCGGCCCATGGCGTCGGCAACGGTGAACGGCCTCGCGATCGGCTACGAGGTGCTCGGCGAGCGCGGCCGGCCGTGGGTGCTGACCCCCGGCGGCCGGGACGGCAGGGACACCCCCGGCCTGCGCGAACTGGCCGCCGCGCTGGCGGAGCGCGGGAACCGGGTGCTCATCTGGGACCGCCCGAACACCGGCGAGTCCGACGTGTGCTTCACGGGGGCGTCCGAGTCCGCGATGCAGGCCGACGTCCTGGCGGGACTGCTCGCGCACCTGGACATGGCGCCCGCGGTGATCGCCGGCGGGTCCGGCGGATCGCGCGTCTCGCTGCTGGCGGCGGCGCGGCACCGGGAGGCCGCCGCGGCGCTCGCCGTGTGGTGGATCAGCGGCGGCGTCTTCGGGCTGCTGAGCATCGCGAACCACTACTGCGGCGCCTCGGTCCGGGCGGCGTGGCAGGGCGGCATGGAGGCCGTCGCCGCACTGCCCGAATGGGCCGGGGTCATCGAGCGGAACCCCGCCAACCGGCGGCGCTTCCTGGAGACCGACCCGGCGGAGTTCATCGCGACGCTAGAACGGTGGATGGCCGCGTACTGCCCCCGTGACGGCGAACTGGTGCCCGGCCTGCCGGACGCGGACGCCTCCGCCCTCGTTCTTCCCGCGCTGGTGCTCCGCAGCGGCGCGAGCGACATCCACCATCGGCGCGAGACCTCCGAGCACGTCGCGAAGCTGCTGCCGAACGCCCGGCTCGCCGAGCCTCCGTGGGGCGACACGGAGTGGCACGAGCGGCAGGCGGCGCGCACGGCGGGCACGGCTCCCGGCCTGTTCGTCCGCTGGCCGCTGCTCGCGCCGATGCTGCACGAGTGGGCCGCCGACGTCCTCCCGGCCTCCTGAAAGGACGGCACGTGGCAGCGGAGATCAGCATCGCGCGACGGATCCGCGACCTGGCGGAGGAGCAGCCGGACCGGGTCGTGCTCCACCACCTGGGGCCGGACGGCGGCGAGACCGCGTTCACCTGGCGGGACCTGGAGCGGCGCTCCGCCCTGCTCGCGGGTGAGCTCGCCTCGCGCGGGCTGGGCCACGGCGACCGGCTCGGCATCGCGCTGCGCAACTCGCCGCGGTTCACGCTCAGCGCGCTCGCCGCGTGGCGGCTCGGCGCGGTGCCGGTGCCCGTCCGGTGGGACGTGCCCGGCTGGGAACTGGAGCGGCTGCGCGAGGTCATCGACCCGAAGGTCCACCTAGCCGAGGACGACGCCGGCTGGATCGACGCCGTGTGCATGGGCGCGACGGCGAACCTCGCCCCGCCCGGGCTGCACGAACTGCCCGACGTGGTCGCGCCCTATCTGAACGGCATCTGCAGCAGCGGCTCGACCGGCATCCCGAAGGTCATCCTCAGCGCGCGGCCCGCCCTGTTCGACCCGGCGTACGGCGCGCCGATCATGGACATGTGGGACCCGGTCCCCCGGCCGCAGCGCATCCTGGTCCTGGCACCGATGTACCACGCCAACGGGTTCACGGCGCTGTTCAGCCTCCTCGCGGGGGACGAACTCGTCGTCCTCGGCGGGTTCGACGCCGCCCGCGCCGCCGACGCGGTCGAGCGGCACCGGATCTCGACGTTCACCGCCACGCCGACGATGCTGCAGCGCATCGCCGACCTGCCCGGCATCGACGGCCGCGACCTTTCGAGCCTGCGGTTCGTCCTGCAGGGCGCGGCGCCGATGCCGCCGTCCCTCGTCCACCGGTGGGCCGGGCTGATCGGCGCGGAGCGCCTCGTGATGGCGTACGGGATGACCGAGGGCCTGGGCATCACCGCGCTGCGCGGCGACGAGTGGATGGCGCACCCGGGCAGCGTCGGCCGGGGGCTGCGCGGCACCGAGCTGCGCATCCTCGACGCCGCCGGAGCCCCCGTCCCGGACGGCGGGATCGGCGAGATCTACCTGCGGTCCCCGGCCTACCACGGCTACCGGTACGTGGGCGACGCGCCCCGCCTGAAGGGCACCGACGACGGCTTCCAGACCGCCGGGGACATGGGGTACCTCGACGGCGACGGCTACCTCCACCTCGTCGACCGGCGGGTCGACATGATCGTGACGGGCGGCGCGAACGTCTTCCCGGCCGAGGTCGAGGCCGCCCTCATCGACCATCCCGCCATCGCCGACGTCGTCGTCATCGGGCTGCGCGACCCGGAGTGGGGCCGCCGGGTGCACGCCGTGATCGAGCCCGCCGATCCCGCCGCGCCGCCCGCGCACCGGGAGGTCGTCGCCTACGCCAAGGAGCGGCTGGCGCCCTACAAGGTGCCGAAGACGGTCGAGATCGTGGCGGCGATCCCCCGCAGCGCCGCCACGAAGGTCAACCGCGGCGCGCTCGTCGCGGCCCGCGGCGGCTGAGCGGGGAGCCCCGCTCAGGCCGAGGACACCACCCGGCCGGGAAGCTCCCCGGTCAGCTCGTCGTGCTCGACCAGGACCCGGCCGTTGACGAGCGTGCAGTCGTAGCCGCGGGCGCGCTGCACGAACCGGCCGGCGCCGAGCGGGAAGTCGGCCGCCATCTCCGGCGTGTGCAGGTAGAGGCCGTCGAGGTCGAGCACGTTGACGTCGGCGAAGGCGCCCGGCGCCAGGACGCCGCGGCCGGGTATCCCGAACAGGTCGGCGCCTTCCAGGGTGAGCTTCCTGACGGCCGTGCCGATGTCGAGCAGGCCCTCGTCGCGCACCCAGTGCTTCAGCAGGAACGTCGAGTTGCCCGCGTCCATCGTCAGGGCCACGTGGGCGCCCGCGTCGGCCACCCCCACCACGACGTCGGGATTGGTGATCATTTGCGCGACCGCGTCGAGGTCCTGGTTGAGGACCGGGTAGTAGAGCAGGCCGAGGCCGCGGGTCTCGACCAGGTAGTCGAGGAACGCGGCGGCGGGGCCGGTGCCGCGCCGGGCGGCCTCGGCGGCCAGGCTGTTGTCCGGGCTCACGTCGTAGTCCGCCGGGCCCGGTGGCAGGAGGTAGAGCTTGGCGGGGTCCGTCGGGGCGAGGGGACCCGACCGGTCGTCCGGCCGCTCGGCCTCCTCGATGAGGCGGCGCCGCACCGACGCGTCCTCCAGCGCCGCCAGCCGCTCGCCGAACGAGCCCGCCATGGCCTCGGCCCAGCCGGGCAGCGCGTCGTAGGGCGTCCGCCCGGCCAGGCAGTAGACGATGGCGGTGCCGCGGACGGAGGTCATCGGGCGGACGTCGGCGCCGCGCCCCCGGGCCTCGGCGACGCGGTCCATCACCCATGACCACAGGCCCGGACGGCGGTCGCTCTGCATGATCGAGAACGCCAGCGGGCGGCCCGACGCGCGGCTGACCTCCTCCATCCACGCCATCTCCGCGACGGAGTTGCGCCGTTCGGGCCCGTCCCGCTCCCCGATGCGCGGCACGACCTGGAAGGTGCCGCGGCCCCGCTCGGCCATGGCGCCGGCGATCGCGGCGAGCTCGGCGGGCGAGGCGTGGGTGCCCGGCACCGGCCGTCCGTCCGGAACGGTGTGCATGTAGGTGCGGGAGGTCGAGAAGCCGAGCGCGCCGGCGTCGACGGCCTCGGCCACGGCCGCCGCCATGCCGGCGATGTCGTCGTCCGTGGCGGGCGAGTCGTCGAGGGCGCGCTCGCCCATCACGTAGTAGCGCAGGGCGCAGTGGCCGACGAGACCGCCCGCGTTCACGCCGAGGGCGCGCCGCCCGAGCGCCTTGAGGTAGTCGCCGTAGGTCTCCCAGCCCCAGTCGAGCCCCGCCATGATCGCGTCGGCGGGGACGTCCTCGACCGACTCCATCATCGCGGCCAGGTACCCCTCCCGCCCCGGGCGGACGGGCGCGAACGTGACGCCGCAGTTGCCCATCACGACCGTGGTGACGCCGTGGTGGCAGGACGGGGTGGCGGCCGGGTCCCAGAAGAGCTGGGCGTCGAGGTGGGTGTGGACGTCGATGAACCCCGGGGTCACGAAGCGGCCCGCGGCGTCGATCTCCCGCCTGCCCCGGCCGGCGACCTCGCCCACCTCGGTGACGCGGTCGCCGTCGACGGCGACGTCGGCCCGCCGGGGCGCGGCGCCCGTGCCGTCCACCACGTCGCCGCCGCGGATCACGATGTCGTGCATGGCTCCACGTCCCTCCCACGGATACAGAGCGGGTGCTCACTCACAATAGCGCCGCGGAAGCGATGAGAGTAGGCGTTCACTTTGCTAAAGTCGGGGCGGGAGCGGGCGACGCGCGGCCCGGCGCCGCGGACGGGAGCTGGACGTGGGAGCGATGGACGGCCGCACGGTCATCGTCACCGGCGCGAGCCGCGGCATCGGGCGGCACATCGCCGAGCGGTTCGCCGCCGAGGGCGCCGCCGTCGCCCTGGTGGCGCGGACGGCGGCGCCGGGCACGTCGGCGCTGCCGGGGTCGCTCGACGAGGTCGCGGAGCGCATCGAGGCGAACGGCGGCCGGGCGGCGGCCGTCCGCGCCGACCTCACCGCCCCCGAGGACGTCGAGACGGTCGTCGCGCGCGCCGAGGAGGCGCTGGGGCCGGTGGACACCCTGGTCAACAACGCGGGCGTGAACTTCTACGGCCCGGCCCTCGACATCCCTGCACGCCGGTACGCGCTGATGTTCCAGATGATGGTGCACGCCCCGTTCCGGCTGAGCCAGCTCGCCGTCCCCGGCATGGTCGAGCGCGGCCGGGGCTGGATCCTCAACATCACCTCCAAGCAGGGCCGCCACCCGGTCGGGCCGCCCTACCCCGGCTGGGCGAGCGACGGCTGCGTCCCGTACGGGATGTGCAAGGCGGCCCTGGACCGGCTCACCACGGGCCTCGCCGCCGAGGTGCACGGCACGGGCGTGAGCGTCAACTCCCTCGGCACGTCCGGCCTGGTCATGACGCCCGGGGTGGCCGTGGTCTCCCCGCACACGCCCGACACCGTCCCGGTCGAGGACGACGGCGCGATGCCCGAGGCGGCGCTCGCGCTGTGCGCCGCGCCGCCCGGCACCGTCACCGGCCGCATCGCCTACAGCATGGAACTGCTCGGCAGGCCGTTCCCCGAGGGCCCGTGGGCGCTGCCCGCCACGTTCTAGAAGGAGAACGCCATGAAGGTCACCGTGGACCCGGACCGCTGCCAGGGGCACGCCCGCTGCTGGGAGATCTGTCCGGAGGTGTTCGCCCTGGACGAGCAGGGGCACGGCTCGGTCCAGGTCGCCGAGGTGCCCCCGGAACTGGAGGCCGGGGCGCGCGACGCCGCGCGCAACTGCCCCGAGCGCGCCATCACCGTGTACTGATCGTGGCGGGGTCCGCCGGGGTGAAGTCGTAGACCCGGATCGCGTTGCCCATGGTGATCTTGTACTGGACGTCCTCGGGCAGGTCGCCGAGCCACTTGCGGGCCATCTGCACCGTGTCGGGCCAGGTCGAGTCCGAGTGCGGGTAGTCGCATTCGAGCATGACGTTGTCCTCGCCGATGACGTCCAGGAGCCGCAGGCCAGCGTTGTCCTCGATGAACGTCCCGAAGACGTGGTCCTTGAAGAGCCGGCGGATGTCGGTGTCCAGGTCGAACCGGGACTCGCCCTTCTGCTCGCCCCGGTCGTGGGTGGCGTTCATGCTGATGTCGAAGCGCGACGCCCAGAACCGCTGCTTGTCGATGACCTGCTCGGCCCGCTCCAGGAAGTACGGCATCCAGCCGATCGACCCCTCCGACAGCGCGATCTTCAGGTTGGGGTACCGGGCGAAGTTGCCGCTGAACAGCCAGTCCAGCAGGGTGCCCGCCTGGTTGGCCGCCGCGGAGTAGGCCATGAACGCCAGCGTCGGCATGTCGTCGGACGTGCGGATCAGGTTCGAGGACGATCCGACGTGCATGGAGATGACGAAGCCGGTCTCGTCGCAGGCGCGGAACACCGGGTCCCAGTGGTCGGTGTGGATGGAGGGCAGCCCGAGCTTGGTCGGGTTCTCCGAGAAAGCGATCGACTTGGCGCCGAGGGCGGCGGTCCGTTCGATCTCCGCCGCGGCGGCGCGCGGGTCCCACAGCGGGATGATCATCATCGGGATGAACCGGCCGGGGTAGGCGCCGGCGAACTCCTCCAGGATGAAGTCGTTCCACGCCCGTACGCAGAGCAGGGCGAGCTCCTTGTCCTCGGCCTCGTGGAACACCTGGCCGCAGTAGCGCGGGAACGAGGGGAACAGCATCGACGCCAGCACGAAGCCCTGGTCCATGTCGGCGACGCGGGCGGCGGGGTCGTAGCAGCCCGCCCGCATCTCGTCGTAGGTGATCGGCTCCGGCGAGAACTCCTCGCGCTTCTTGCCCGCGACGGCGTTCAGGCCGATGGTCGCGATCTGGCGGTCCTCGTAGGCCCAGAACTCCGAGTCGCCGTCCCGGACGATGCGGGGCCCGGTGTCGCGCCACCGCCGCGGCAGCCGGTCCCGCCACAGCCCGGACGGCTCGATGAGGTGGTCGTCGACCGAGATGAACCAGTTGAACGACATGGCGGGCTCCCAACTGCCGCTATGAAAGCGAACGCTCACTTCTCATAGTAGACAGCGGGCCGTCCGAACGCCAGGGGCCCTACCGCGTCCGGGGGTATCGCCCGGCCAGCAGCGCGCGGTGCGCCGCGGGCGAGCCGAACAGGGAGCGGTTGAGCGCGGCGCGCTTGAGGAACACGTGCACGCCGCTCTCCCACGTGTAGCCGAAGCCGCCGTGGAGCTGCATCGCTGTGCCCGCGACCTCGACGGCCGCGTCGCACGCGTACGCCTTGGCCATCGACACCGCGGCGGCGGTCCCGGGGTCGCCGGGGCCGGTTCCGGCGAGTCCCCGCACGGCGGCCGCGACCAGCCGCCGCGCGACCGAGACCCGCACGAGCATGTCGGCGCAGGCGTGCTTCACCGCCTGGAACGAGCCGATCGGGCGTCCGAACTGCTCCCGGACGCCCGCGTAGGCGACGGTGGCGTCCAGCATGGCCTCGGCGAGGCCGAGGCTGTCGCAGGCGACGCCGGCCGCCGCGCGCTCGGCCAGCCTGCGGACGGCGTCGCCCGGATCGCCGCGGAACCGCCGCACGGACGACCCGGGCACCTCGGCGCCGTCCGCCGTGACGTGGCCGAAGCCGCGGGTGGCGTCGAGGACCGGCTGCGCGTCCACACCGAGCCCGGGGGTCCGCGTCCCGGCGTCGACGATCACGAGCGCGCCGCCGGGGTCGCGCGCCGGGAGCAGGAGCCGGGCGGCCTCGGCCGCGTCGGGCACGAACTCCGCCCGGCCGCTCAACCGGCGTCCGGCCGGTGTCGCCTCAATGCGGAAAGGCACGGTATCGGCGCTCTCCTGCTCCCCCGGCAGCGCAAGCGCCACGACGGCGTCGCCCGCCGCGATCCGGCCCAGCAGGGCGTCCCGGCCGGGTCCGGCCTCCAGAAGGGAGAGCGTCCCGGCCCCGAGGACGGCCGTGCCCAGATACGGGCCGCGCGCCGCCGCCCGTCCCATCTCCTGGAGGACGACCGCGACCTCGGCGAAGGTGGCGTCCGCACCGCCGAGTGCCTCCGGCACCTCCAGTCCCAGCCAGCCGGACGCGGTCGCCGACGGCCAGTCGAACGCGGCGCCGGGTCCGGCCTTGCCGAGCAGGCCGCGCGCCACGGCGCGCAGCTCGGCGTGGAGGTCGGTGAGGTCGGCGGGCATCAGGTCCCCCTCGGTTCCCGGGGCAGGCCGAGGCCGCGCTCGCCGATGATGGTGCGCTGGATCTCGCTGGACCCGCCGGGGATCGTCCACTCCCAGGAGCCGACGAAGTCGAGCACCCAGGCGCCCGACTCCCACCCGCTCGACATCGGCTTGCGCAACTCGGTGTGGGCGGCGAGCCCGGCGACCTCGGCGCCGAAGTCGGTCATCCGCTGGAGCAGCTCGCTGTAGTACAGCTTCACGATCGAGGCGTCGGCCGGGCCGGCGGTGCCGGAGCCGGCGCTTTCCACCAGATCGCGGCACAGCGCCCGCAGGCCGGTGACCTCGGTCTCCAGCAGCGCGAGCCGGTCGCGTACCCGGGAGTCGTCCATCGCGCGCCGCCCGCCGGGGCCCGGCCGGGCGCAGGTGTCCAGGAGGCGGCCGAATCCGGCGTTGCCGAGCCGCTCGGCCAGCTCCAGCATCGTCATGCCGCGCTCGGCGCCGAGGGTCTGCTGCGCCACCTGCCAGCCGCCGTTCTCCGGCCCGACGAGATCGGCGGCGGGGACGGCCACGTCGTTGAGGAAGATCTCGCAGAAGTGCGACTCCCCCGTGGCCTGCCGGATGGGGCGGACCTCGACGCCGGGCGAGCGCATGTCCATCAGGAAGTAGGAGATCCCGCGCCGCTTGGGGGCCTCGGGGTCGGTGCGGGCGAGCAGGAGGCAGCGGTCGGCGTGCATCGCGCCGCTCGCCCAGACCTTCTGCCCGTTCACGACGTAGCCGTCGCGCTCCCTGCGGGCGGACGTCCGCAGGCTCGCCAGGTCCGATCCGGCGTCCGGCTCGGAGAAGCCCTGGCACCAGATCTCGCCGTCGAGGATCGCGGGAAGGTGCCGCCGGCGCTGCTCGTCGTTGCCTGCGGCCAGCAGCGTCGCGGCGGCGTGGTGGACGCCGACGAACGCCAGCACGAGGCGAGGCGCGTCGTGGGCGGCGAGTTCCTGGTAGAGGACGATCTGCCGATCGACCGGCATCTCGCCGCCCCACTCCCCCGGCCAGTGCGGGACGGCGTACCCGGCGCGGCGCAGCTCCTGGAACCACTCCTGCTGGAAGCGGACGAACTCCTTGTCCGTCACGCCGGTCTGCGCCTGCCTCCAGCCGGACGGCACGTGCTCTTCGCACCACCGGCGCACTTCGGCGCGGAACGCGTCGACCTCGACGGTCGGCTCACCGGGGAGGTCGTATCTCACGGGGTCCCCCCTCCGGGGGCGGAGAACAGGCCGGTGAGGCCGCGGCGGCCGAGCCGGTGCGCCAGCCGGTCGCGGGTCACCGACGGGCCGAAGGGCAGGCGCCGCAGCGGGACGCTGTGGCGCGACAGCCACGACAGGGGCGACTCGTCGCAGAAGCCGAGCGCGCCGTGCAACTGGTGCGCGACGCGGAAGACGGCCTCGGCCGCCTCGATCGCGGCCAGCCGGAGCGCGAGCGCGTCGTCGAGCGCGTCGTCCCGGCCGTCCTGGACGCTCCACAGCGCGTACCTGGCGAGCATCTCGACGCCGCTGCGCTCGACCTCGGCGTCGGTCAGCTGGAACTGCACGCCCTGGAGCTTCGCCAGCGGGCGGCCGAACTGCTCCCGGACGAGCACGTGCTCGCGGGCGAGGCCGATCGCGCGGTCCAGCATCCCGAGCAGCGTCCAGCAGGGCAGCACCAGCCCGAGCGCCACGTCTCCCGAGCCGTCCCCGTCGATCGGGCGCAGGTCGAGCCCGGTGACGAACGCGGAGGCGCGCGGCGGGTCGCCGGGCGGCCGTGCGGCGGCGAGGTGGCGGCGGCCGTCGAGCGTGACCGCCGCCCAGCGCAGGCCGAGGCCGTCCACGGCACCGGAGGGACGGGCGTCCGCGACCACCACCAGTCCGTCCACGTCGAGGCCGTCCGCGTCGGGGCCGCCGGGCCGCGCCAGGCGCTCGGCCACCGGATACGGGACGGCCCAGTGGCCGGCGGCGCGGCACAGCGCGGCGGCGGCCTCAAGCTCGCCGGGGTCGCCGCGCGGATCGAGGTCCCACGCGCCCAGCGCGGCGAGGACGGGTCCCGCGATCGCCTCCCGGCGGCCGGGCTCGCGCTCGGCCCGCCGCACCAGGCCGTCTCCCCCGGCCGCCTCGAACGCGCGCAGCGCCGCCCGCCCGTACTCGGCCGCCTCGGCGCTCAGCTCGATGTCCACGTGCCCGCCCCTTCCGGCGACAGCAGCGCGCGGGCCAGCAGGACCCGCTGGATCTCGACGCTGCCCGAGGCGATGGTGGACGCCCGCGAGTAGCGCCAGTGGTCCTCGGCCGCGCGGCGGAACCGCCGGGCAGGCGCGCCGTCCGCCGGCGCGTGCGCGGCGATCTCCATGAGCACCTCGGCGGCGTCCTGGTCGAGCCGGGTCACGGCGATCCGGTACGCCGCCGCGTCGCCCGGCCGCACCGTGCCCCGGCTCTGCAGCGCCACCACGCGGTAGGCGAGCAGCCGGGCCCGGCGGCAGTGCGCGAGCATCCGCGCCCACCGGCCGCGCAGCTCCGCCGGGAGCTCCTCCCACTCCGCGCCGAGCACGGCGGGGGCGGCGTGCAGCAGCCGCTCGCAGCGGGCGTAGCGGGCGATGCCGACGCGCTCGAACGCCAGCACCTCCTGGACGACCCGCCAGCCGTGGTCCACGGCGCCGAGGACGTCGTCCTCGGTCACCCGGACGTCGTCGAGGAAGACCTCGTTGAGATGGTGCGGCCCCATCATGCAGTCGATGGGCCGCACCTCCACGCCGGGCGCGGACATCGGGACGAGGAAGATCGTCAGGCCGTCCTGCCTCCGCTCGCCCTTCGATGTCCGGGCGAGCAGGAAGCACCACTGCGCCATGGTGGCGTAGGACGTCCAGATCTTCTGGCCGGAGACCGTCCAGCCGTCGCCGTCCCGGCGGGCCGCCGTGCGCAGCGACGCCAGGTCGGAACCCGCGTCGGGCTCGCTGAACCCCTGGCACCAGATCACCTCGCCGCGCGCCATCGGCGGCAGGTGCCGGTGCCGCTGCTCCGGCGTCCCGTGCCGCATGATCGTCGGGCCGACCCAGTTGACGCCCATGTACTGCGCGCCCCGCGGCTCGTGGTGCGCCCACATCTCCTCGCGGACGGCGGTCTGCTCCCACACCGAGGCGCCGCGGCCCCCGAACTCCTCCGGCCACGCGGCGCACAGCAGGCCGCGCTCGGCGAGCGTCCGGCAGAACGCCTGCGCGGTCTCCAGGTCGGCCGGGTCGCCGGTGAAGGCGCCGAGGAAGTCCGGGGGGACGTGCTCGCGCACCAGCCGGCGCAGCTCCTCCCGGAGCCCGTCGGCGGCCTTCCCCATGGCGAAGTCCATGGCGCGACGGTAAGCAATCCTTATAAGGATTGAAAGTCTTGTAGTCCATCGCGGCCGGGGTTAGACTCCCGGCCATGCTCCGCGCCCTCAGCGGGAGGCCCGCTGCGTGACCGACGCCCGCCGCAGCCCCGTCGCCCAGCACCGCATCGCCGAGATCGTCGCCGCGGAACTGCGCGCCCGCATCCTGGCGGGCGAGGACGGCTACCGCCTGCCCACCCAAGACCAGCTCGTCAAGGAGTTCGGCGTCAGCCACCCGTCCGTCCGCGAGGCCCTGCGGATCCTGGAGACCGAGGGCCTGGTGACGGTCCGGCGCGGCAGCGTCGGCGGCGCCGAGGTGCACCGCCCCGACGGCTCCTCGGCGGCCTACCACCTGGGCCTCGCCCTCCAGGGCGGCCGGGTCACGCTCGGCGACCTCGCCGCCGGGCTGCGGGAGCTGGAGCCGATGTGCGCCGCCCAGTGCGCCGAGCGGGAGGACAGGCACGAGACCGTCGTCCCCGCGCTCAACGCCAGCGTGGACGCGTCGGCGGCCCTGGTCGGCGACGGCGTCGCGTTCACGCAGGCCGCCCGCGAGTTCCACGACCTGGTCGTCGGGTTCGCCTCGAACGCGACCGTCCGCTACGTGGTCAGCGGCCTTGTGGCGCTGTGGTCCGTCCAGGAGGAGGCGTGGGCGGAGGCGCTCACCCGGCGCGGTGAGTACCCCACCGAGGAGGAGGCGGACGGCGCCGTCCACGCCCACCGGCGGCTCGTCGAGGAGATCGCGGCGGGCCGCGCGCGGGAGGCGGAGCGGGTCGCCCGCGCCCACCTGGCCGCCACGCAGGCGCTGCTGCTCGACCGCTTCGACGACGGGGTGGTGAACGTGTCGTCCGCCGCGTCCCGCCAGGCGATCCGGTCGGGCCGCCACCTGCGGCTCTAGCGGAACGGCTAGCGGGCGGTCCAGCCGCCGTCGATGACGATCGTCTGCCCGGTGACGTACCGCCCGGCGTCGCTCGCCAGCCACAGGACGGCGCCCGCGAAGTCCTCGGCGCTCCCCTCCCCGGGGAGCGGCGTGTTGCGCCGCAGCCAGGCGCCCGAGCGCTCGTCGTCGTACATCGCGCCGGTGATCTCGCTGCGGAAGAACCCGGGGGCGACGGTGTTCACCCGGATGGAGTGCCGCGCCCACTGCACGGCCAGCTCCGCCGTCAGCCCGGACAGCCCGTGCTTACTGGCGGCGTAGGACGCCTGCGGGATGCCGGGGATGCCGACGTGCCCGCTGATCGACGACACGTTCACGATGGACCCCCGCCCCACCGCGGCCATGTGCGGGAAGACGTTCTGGCACAGCCGGAACGGCGCGACGAGGTTGAGCTCCAGCGTCCGCCGCACCCCGTCGGCGGCCTCCCGCTCGGCCGGGGCGCGGTTGACGAAGTCGCCCGCCGCGTTCACCAGGATCTCGGGCGGGCCGAGGCCGGCGGCGACGCGCGGGACGACCTCCGCGAGCCGGTCGCCGTCCAGCAGGTCGCAGCCGACCGCGAGGCCGCCGATCTCGTCGGCCAGCTTCACCAGGCGGTCGTAGCGGCGGGCGACGACGGCCACCCGCGCGCCGGCCGACGCGAGCGTGCGGGCGAGCGTCTCGCCGAGCCCGGACGACGCCCCCGTCACCACCGCGACCCGGCCGGTGAGGCCGAACCGCCGCAGCGCCTCCGGCAGGTCGGGATCCATGGGCTCCTCCGGCGCTAGACGATCACGGTCCGGACGCCTTCGGCGCGGGATGCCAGGGCGAGGCCGTCGTTGACCTCGTCGAGCTTGATCCGGCGGGAGACCAGCGACCCCAGGTCGAGCCGGCCGGCCTCGGCGAGGCGGACGAAGCGCGGGACGTCGCGGAGGACCTGGGCTCCGCCGACGGCGGAACCCGCGAGGCGCTTGCCGGAGAAGACCGCCTGGAGGGCCGGCAGCGTCAGGGCCGCGCCCGGCGGCGGCATGCCGACGAGCGTCACCGTCCCCTCGACCCGCGCCATCTCGAACGCCTGCGCCATCAGCTCGGGCCGCCCGACGACCTCGAAGGCGTAGTCGGCGCCCTGCCCGCCGGTCAGCTCCCGGACCTGCGCGACCGGGTCGGCCGCCGCCGGGTCGACGGCGTGCGTGGCGCCGGCGCGCAGGCTCGACTCGCGGCGGCCCGGCACGGGGTCCACGGCGATGATGACGGCGGCGCCGGCGATGCGCGCCCCCTGCACCACCGACTGCCCGACGCCCCCGCAGCCGATGACCGCGACGCTGGAGCCGGGGACGACGGCGGCGGTGTTGAGGACGGCGCCCACCCCGGTCGTGACCCCGCACCCGAGAAGGGCGAGCTGCTCGTCCGGGAGGCCGGTCTCCACCGGCACCACGGAAGCCTCGTGCACGACCATGGCCTCGGCGAACGTCCCGCACCCGCACAGCGCGGGCGCCCACCGGCCGCCGCCGAGGTCGAACCGGGGCGCCGCCTTGACGACCGGGCCGAGTTCGCAGTGGTTCGACAGGCCGCCGACGCACCGCGGGCAGTGGCCGCAGGCGGGCGAGACCGACGCGAGGACCCGGTCCCCGGCGCGCACCCGGCGCACCTCCCGCCCGGTCTCCGCCACGATTCCGCAGCCCTCGTGGCCGGGGACGATCGGCAGCGGCAGCGCGGAGCGCCCCTCGATCACGTTGAGGTCGGTGTGGCAGATGCCGCTGGCGGTGACGCGGACGAGGACGTCCCGCGGCCCCACCGCCGGGACGGGCAGGTCCTCGATCACCAGCGGGCGGCCGGCGGCGTGCGCGACGGCGACCTTCACCGGGCGGCCCTCACCGGGCGGCCACGGGGTCGGGCAGGCCGAGCAGGCCGGCGGTGTTGCCGCGCAGCACCTTGCGGGTGGCCTCGGCGTCGCAGGCCGACAGCCGGGGGACGTAGTCGCGGGGCTCGCGCAGCCCCTCCGGGTGCGGGTAGTCCGAGCCGAACAGGACGTGGTCGGCGCCGATGGCGTCGATGAGCCCGGCCACGTCGTCCTCCGGGAACGGGCAGACCCACAGGTGCTCGGCGAGCGCCCGGCTGGGGCGCGGGGGCAGCTCTCCCCCGATCATGGGGCCGCGGCGGCCGAGGGCGGCGGCCTTGTCGACGGTCTTGAACAGCGGCCCGAGCCAGCTCGAACCGTTCTCGATCGAGACGATCCGCACCCCGGGATGGCGGCCGAACAGGTTGTGCAGCGTCAGGGCGATCAGGGTGTCGACGACCGGCCGCTCGGTGTTGCAGAGCGCCCACTGGAGCGGCGACTGCAGGTGCGAGGGGTTGGCCGGGTTCTCCGACCAGTGGGTGCCGTAGAAGTGCTGGTAGCCGCTGTTGGACACGTGGAACACCACGGGGACGCCCGCCTCCGCCGCGGTGGCCCAGAACGGGTCGAAGACCGGGTCGGCCGGGGAGCGGCCTCCCTGCGGGCCGGGGCAGAGGTGGACGAGGCGGGCCCCGGCGCCGATGACCCGGCGCAGCTCGGCCACCGCACGGTCGACGTCGAGCAGCGACAGCATCGGCACGCCGAAGATCCGGCCGTCCGCGCCGTACCCCCAGTCCTCTTCGAGCCAGCGGTTGAACGCCCGGAGGCTGGCGTAGGTCAGCTCGACGTCGTCCCGCATCTCGTACTCGACCGCGACGCCGAGGGTGGGCAGCATGATCGTGGCTTCGAGGCCCTGGTCGTCCATCAGGGCCAGGCGGTCCGGCTTCCGCGTGAACTCGGGGTGGTCCTTGGCGTTGATGACCTCGCGGTGGGTGAACCCGTCGGCGACGCCGCCGGCGAACAGCCCCTGGAGGGCGCCGGGCGCCGAGGCGTGGTCGCCGGGCATCACGCTCATGAACGTCCGGCGGCCGCGCAGGAAGATCCGGCCGAGTCCGTCCGCGCCCCGCCGGACCCGCACCGTCTCGTCCCGGAAGCGCGCCTCGATGTGCCGGGAGAAGCAGTCGTCGGGCTCGTAGTAGTGCCCGTCCGCGTCGATCAGCCGATACTCCAGCACGGTGCACCTCCGGACGGCCCGTGGGCGGGCATCGCGGCCACTACTAAGGCCGCTAGTAAGTGAGTACCCAATTACTACTGTTCCACCGCCGGTTCGGGGGCGTCAAGGAACGGCCCGTCCAGGGTCGCGAGCAGCAGGTGCGTGTCCTGCTGGAACACCCGGATCTCGGCGACGAGCCCGGCCGCGAACGAGAACAGCTCGACGACGTCCACGGTCGCCGCCCGGCCCGTCGCCTTGGCCGTCCACGTCTGCGCGGTGATCTGGACGACCTGCTCGCCGCACCCGAGGATGCGCGGGGCGGAGATCGTCCGGTCCCAGTGGCGCGCGAACACCGCGCCCATCTCCGCCATCCCCGCCCGGCCCCGGTGCCGGCCGCCGTGCGGCAGCGACTCCGGCTGCTGGATCCGGAACTCCGGGTGGAGCAGCCCGAACGCGCCGTCGACGTCGCCGGCCCGGAACCGCCGCGCCATCTCCTCGACCAGCTCCACGCCGTTCACAGCCACTCGCCCTCCGCCTGCCGGGCGACCTTCGCGGCTAGGAGTCCGTCGATATCGTCCCTGCCCAGGCCCAGCTCGGTGAGCACCTCCACGGTGTGCTCGCCGACGCCGGGGAGCATCAGCCGCGGGCCGGTGCCGGTCATCGGGCCGCCGGCCGCCGGGCCGCACCGCAGCAGCGGGCCGATCTGCTCGAAGCGGCCCCAGCCCGGCGTCCCGTACGCCACCGCCCGGCCGAGCCGGCGGTTCACCGGGTCGTCGAGGACGGCGCGGCGGAAGCCGTCCCGGTCCAGGGGCTCGATCGGCTCGGCGGGCAGGCCGAGAGCGCGCAGGCGGCCGGCCCACGCGGCGGCGGGCGCCGTCGCGAACGCCGCTTCGAGCACCCGCTCGGCCTCCCGCGCGGCGGCGTCGGCCGCGCCGCCGCGCAGCGGCGCGTAGGCCGCGGGCAGCGACGCGGCCTCGGGGAGGGCGGCCAGCCGCCGCCATCCCTCCTCGTCGGGGACGACCAGCGCGAACCAGGCGCCGTCGCCGCCCTCGTAGATGCGGTAGCCGGGGCCGTAGCCGGTCTGCCCGGCGTCCAGCTCGGGGCCGCGCACCGGCTCGCCGTCGCGCAGGAACACGCCGGACCGCAGCAGCATCCCGGCGCCGAGCAGGCTGGTCGCCACGCGGCGGCCCCCGCCGTCCACCGCGCGGGCGTACAGGCCGGCCAGCACGCCGGTCGCGGCGACCCATCCCCCCGACATGTCGATCGGGATCCACGTTGCCGCCAGCGGGTCGTTGCCGGCGCCGCCCACGGCCCGCTCGAAGCCGGTCAGCGCCTGCATGAGCGCGTCGTTGCCGGGGAGGGCCGCCCGGGGGCCGGACGTGCCGAACGCGCTGGCGTGGCAGTAGACCGCGTCCGGGTTCAGGCGGGCGACGGTCTCCTCGTCGATGCCGAGCCGCTCGGAGACCCCGACGCGGAAGTTGTGCACGACCACGTCGGCCCATTCCAGGAGCCGCTCGACGGCGGGGCGCGCCTCGGGCGCGGCGATGTTCAGCGCCACGCTGCGCTTGCCCCGCTGGCACGCCGCGACGGCGTAGGCGGCGGCGCGCATGGCCTCGCCGCCGGGCGGCTCGACCTTGACGACGTCCGCGCCGAGGTCGGCGAGGATCTGCGCGGCGAGGGGGCCCGCCACGAAGGCCGAGAAGTCCACGACCCGCAGGCCGGCGAGCAGGTCCGCCGCCGCACTCCCGGACGGCTCGGGCGGGGCCGGGGTGCCGTGGCGAGCGGTGCCGAGCGGGCGCACGGAGATGGGCGAGCCGACGAGGACGTCCCGGTGCGCGCCGTCCCGCCGCCGCACGGCCAGCCCGGTCTCCGCGAGATGGGGGTCGGACAGGGCCTCGCCGGGGCCGAGCACCGGCTCGCACGCGATTCCGGCCGCGCGCAGGAGCCCGATCCACTCGTCCCGCGGCCGGGTGGCGAAGAACGACACCCAGCGCCTGGCCCGCTCGCCGAGCCGCCCGTTCACCTGGTCGGTGTAGTAGCCCTCGGCGGAGGGCTCGTCGCCGAGGACCTCGATCAGCCTGGCGTACATGCCCTTGCCGCCGAACCACACCTGGACCAGCTCGCCGTCGGCGCAGCGGTAGAGGAAGTTCGGGTAGGTCGAGCCCTTCTCCCAGTAGCCCTCGACCTCGGGGGCGGCGCGCTCCGACCGGCCGACCATGCAGCCGAGGGTGGCGAGCATCCCGTCGTAGAGGGAGGTCTCGGCCCAGCCGCCGGTGCCCGTCCGCGCGCGGTGCCGCAGCAGGGCGAGCACCGAGGCGGTGAGCAGCGACGCCGTCCCCATGCCGGACGCCTGGACGTCCACGAAGATCGGTCCGGGCCGGTGGCCGGCGAGCTGGGTGCAGAACCCGGCGCTCGCCTCCACCAGCAGGCCGTAGTCCGCGACGGATCCCTTGGCGGTGCGGCTCGGCCTGCACCGGGCGTGGACGAGGGACGGGTTCACCGGCAGCAGGTCGCGGTAGCCGAGCCCGCGGCCCTCCACGAGCGCCTCGGGCCCGTAGGCGAGGACGACGTCCGCGTCGCGGAGCAGCGCGAACACCTCGTCCCGGTCGCCGGTCGCGACGGTCTTCTTGTCGCGGTGCCACGCCCGGCTCCAGGTCAGGCCGCGGTCGATGGGCACCGGCTCCGCGCCCACCACCCGGACGACGGCGGCGCCGAGGTCGGCGAGCAGCATGCCCGGGACGCCGCCCGCCGGTCCGAGGCCGAGGTCGCCGGCACCGGCGGCGAGCTCGACGACCGCGAGCCCGGCGCACGGCTTCTCCGACTGGGCGCTCACGGCGCGGCCCCGCCCGGGACGACGAGCCGCGGCAGCACTTCGTTCGCGGCGAGTTCCACGATGCCGAGGGTGTCCTCGTGCGCGGCCGGGGAGATGACGATGTGCCGGGCCCCGGCGTCCACGTACTCCTGGAGCCGGGCGGCGACCTGCTCCGGGGTTCCGGCGGGGGCGATGCGGTCGAGCATGGCGGCCGGCTTGTCCCCGTACGCCCCGCCGAGGAAGGCCGCCACCTCGTCGCGTGCGCGGTCGCCGTCGCGGCGGACGGAGCAGTACACGTAGGCGGCCCATTCGAAGCCGGCCAGGTCGCGGCCGATGGCCCGCGCCTCGTCCCGGATCGCGCGCACCGAGCGGCCGTAGGCGCCCGGCGACACCAGGTAGGGCATCCAGCCGTCGCCCGACCGGGCGGCGCGGCGCATCGCGGGCTCCCCCCGCCCGGACACCAGCAGCGGCGGCCCGCCCTCCTGCATCGCGGGGGCATCGGCCCCCGGCGGGCGGACGGGGTACAGCTCCGCGTCGTCGAAGCCGAAGAACTTCCCGTGGTGGGTGACCGGTCCGCCCCGCCACAGCGCCCGCAGGATTTCCATGGACTCGTCGGTGCGGGCGCCGCGCTCGGCGACCGGGACCCCGGCTGCCTCGAACTCGGCGCGGAACTCGCCGCCGACGCCCACGCCGACCGCGAGCCGGCCGCCCGAACGGGAGTCGAGGTCGGCGAGCTGCTTGGCCGCGACCACCGGGTGGTAGAGCGGCAGGACCAGGACGGCGGCGCCGACGCGCACCCGCTCGGTCCACGCGGTCAGCAGCGCGAGGCGGGTGATCGCCTCGCCGGTCGGGCCCGGCGGCAGGACATGGCCGCCCTGCCAGACCGAGGAGATGGGGAGGCGCTCGGCCGCGGCCAGCCAGCGCCGGTCCGGCTCGGGGATCGCCGCCGCCCCGAGGGTGAGGGGTCCGGGAGTGAGGGGTCCGAAGGTGAGGGGATCGTCCGACAACCCGGGCTCCTCCGGTCGGTGGCCGGGCCGGCGCCGGACGGCGCCGACGGCCCGAAGATAGCAAAGGCTCACTTTCTTACGGAAGCAACGTATAGTGAGCGCACACTTCCTTTGCCGGCCCGAGGAGCCCGCCGGAGGGGCGCCATGGACGCAACGACGGGAATCCCGCCCGCCGTCACCGAGGAGACCGAGCCCTTCTGGACCGCGGCCGGGGAGGGGCGCCTGCTCGTGGAGCACTGCACCTCCTGCGGCGCCGAGTCGTTCCCGCCGCGCGGGATCTGCCGCTCCTGCCGGGCCCGGACGACGGAACCCGCCGAGATCACCGGCCGAGGCCGCGTCTACAGCCTCACCGTGAACCACCAGCGCTGGCTGCCGGACCTGGAGGTGCCGTACGCGGTCGTCCTGGTGGAGTTCCCCGGGCATCCCGGCGTGCGGGTGCCGGGGCGGCTCCGGGGGTGCGCACCGGAGGAGGCGGCGATCGGCATGGCGGTCGGCATCGGGTTCGAGCCGGGCCCCGGCGGCTTCGCCATCCCCAGCTTCGTGGCCGTCCCCGAGGGCGACGGCTCGTGAGGGGCACCGAGGTGTTCGAGCGGCGAGTCGTGATCTCGGGGGTCGGCCAGTCCGCGATCGGCCGCCGGCTCGACCGCTCGGGACTCCAGCTCACTCTCGACGCCGTCCTCGCCGCCGTGGAGGACGCGGGCCTGACCGTGGACGACATCGACGGGCTGGCCATGTTCCCCGGCGGCGGCGCGGCGAACGTGCCCGGCTACGCGGGCGGCAACCTCTACGAGGTCCAGGACGCCCTGCGGATCGCGACGACCTGGCGGCAGGGCCTGGTCGAGGGGATGGCGCTGCCGTTCTACGGCCCGGCCATGGCCGTCGCGACCGGCCAGGCCCGGCACGCCGTCATCTGGCGCACCGTGAAGGAGGGCAGCGCGGCCCGCGACGCCGGAGGACGCCCCGCCTACGGCTCGACCAAGGCGGCCGCCGAGGGGCCGCTGGCCTGGCTGCTGCCCGTCGGGATGCTGTCGCCGGTCTGCCAGGTCGCCCCGTTCGCCGCCCGCTACATGCACGAGTTCGGCGCGACCCGCGAGCAGCTGGCCTGGATCCCGCTGACCCAGCGCGCGCACGCCGCGCTCAACCCGGACGCCGTGTACCGGACGCCCCTCACCCTCGACGACTACCTCGGCGCCCGGATGATCTCGACGCCGATGTGCCTCTACGACTGCGACGTCCCGGTCGACGGCGCGACCGCCGTCGTCGTCTCGGCCGCGGAGACGGCGCCGGACCTGCGGGCGCCGGTCCGGATCGAGGCGATGGCCGGGGCCGTCGAGGGACGGCCGGCGTGGGACCAGTGGGAGGACATGGGCCGCGTCGGGCACGGCGCCGCCCGCGCCATGTGGGCGCGGACGGACCTGCGCCCCGGCGACGTGGACGTCGCGCAGCTCTACGACGGCTTCACCATCGAGGCCGTGTGGTGGCTGGAGGCCATGGGCTTCTGCGGCACGGGCGAGGCGGGCGCGTTCGTGGAGGGCGGCAAGCGCATCGCCCTCGACGGCGAGCTGCCCCTCAACACGTGGGGCGGCCAGTTGTCGGGCGGGCGGCTGCACGCGGCGTTCGGGCACACCGCCGAGGCCGTCCGCCAGGTGCGCGGCGAGGCCGGCGAGCGGCAGGTCGCCGGAGCGCGGGTCGCGGCCGTGACGAACGTCGGCGGCATCGAGGCGGGCGCGGCGCTGCTGACCTCCTGGTAGCGGCGTAGGTGCGGGCGAGACCGAGAGGGAGCACGGAATGGCCGAACGGGCCGGCAGGGTCGAGGGCAAGGCGGCGATCGTGACGGGGGCCGGGTCGACGCCCGGCCCGGGGATCGGCACGGGACGGGCGACCGCGGTGGCGCTCGCCCGGGAGGGAGCGAGCGTCCTGCTCGTCGACCTGCATCCCGAGCGCGCCGAGGAGACCCGGCGGCTGATCGAGGAGGAGGGCGGCAAGGCCGAGGTGTTCGCCGCCGACGTGACCCGGGCGGCGGACTGCGAGGCGATGGTCCGCGCGGCCGTCGACGCCTTCGGCACGGTCGACGTCCTGGTCAACAACGTCGGCCGCGCGGCGCTCGGGACGGTCGTCGACACCAGCGAGGAGGACTGGGACCTGGCGCTCGACGTCAACCTGCGCTCGGCCTTCCTCGCGTCCAAGTACGCGGTGCCCGTGATGGCGGCGCAGGGCTCGGGGTCGGTCGTCAACATCGCCTCGATCTCCGCGCTGCGCGGGGACGGGACCGTCGCGTACTCGGCGGCCAAGGGCGGCCTGATCGCCATGACGGTGGACATGGCCTACGCGCACGGGCGGCAGGGCGTCCGGGTCAACGCGATCGCGCCCGGCCACATCACCACGCCGATGGTGCTGTCGGTGTCGGCGCCGGGGCCGCGGGCGGAGTTCATGAACGCCATGCGCGCGGAGGCGGGCCTGCTCGGGACGCCGGGCGACGGCTGGGACGTCGCCTGGGCGGCGGTGTTCCTCGCCGGCGACGAGGCCCGGTGGATCACCGGCGCAGTCCTGCCCGTGGACTCCGGCGTGCTGAGCGTGACCCCGCTGATGATGGCCGGGCACCTGCGCGCCGTCCCCGAACCCGGCACCTGACCGCCGCGCCCCGGCCGTTGCGCCGCGGGGGCCGCCGACCTAGAGTAAGTGAGTGAACGCTCCCTTAACAGCAGGGCGGAAGGAGCCACGCCATGGCCGATCGGGACGCGGCGGGAGCCGCCCTCTGCGAGCGGTACGCGGTCGCCGACGCCGACTCCCACATCATCGAGCCGGCCGACCTGTGGACCTCGCGCGTCTCGGCCAAGTGGGGCGACCTCGTCCCCCACGTCCGCTTCCACGAGCGCCGCCAGGAGGACTACTGGTACATCGGCGACCGGAAGCTGTACGGCGTCGGCGCCTTCGCCCAGGCGGGCTGGCCGGAGTTCCCGCCCTCGCACCCGAAGCGGCTCTCGGAGGCGCTGCCGGCGGCGCTCGACCCGAAGGAGCGCCTCGCCTACCTGGACGAGGTGGGCGTCTACTACCAGCTCCTGTATCCGAACATCCTCGGGTTCCACAGCCACGTGTTCCTCAACCAGATGCCGCACGAGCTGGCGACCGAGTGCGTCCGCGCCTACAACGACTGGCTCGCGGAGTTCTGCTCGGCGGACCCGCGGCGGCTCGTCCCGATGATGATGCTCCCGTTCTGGGACGTCGCCGCGTCCGTCGCCGAGATGAAGCGCGCCCGCGAGATGGGCCACAAGGGCGTCCTGTTCGCCGCGCGCTACGACAAGGTGGGCCTCCCCCGGCTGGTCGACGACCACTGGGAGCCCCTCCTCGGCCAGGCCCAGGAGATGGGCCTCACCATGAACTTCCACGTCGGCTTCCTGGCGGCCCCCGAGCACCTCAAGGGCGCCGTCGACCAGTCCAAGAAGCTCGACTTCACCCGCGAGAGCTCGCTGGTCCTGCTGGGCAACGCGCAGAACATCGCCGAGGTCATCCTGAGCGGCGTCTGCCACCGCTACCCGGACCTGAAGTTCGTGTCGGTGGAGAACGGCGCGGGGTGGCTGCCGTTCCTCGGCGAGACGATGGACTGGCAATGGCTGAACGTCGGCGCGCACAAGGACTACCCCGAGCGGATGCTCCCCAGCGAGTACCTGCGCCGGCAGATCTTCGGGATGTACTGGTTCGAGCGCAGATCGGTGCGGGCGGTGATCGACGAGCTCGCCGACAACCTCATGTTCGAGACCGACTTCCCGCACGCGACGAGCCTGTCCCCCGGCCCGGCCTCGGAGTCGCCGAGCCCGCGCGACGTCATCGAGGAGTCGCTGGCCGGCCTGCCCGACGAGATCGCCGGCAAGGTCCTCCAGCACACCGCGACCCGGCTCTACCACCTGGACCCGCCGCAGCGGGCCTCCTGACCTTCGCTCACTCCTTCTCGGGCGCGGCGGACGGCGACGCGGGCGGCAGCGGCTTGCCGTCCAGGTCGGTCGCGGTCTCGGTGCCCACCGACAGGGTCGCCGGCGCCTTGGCGACGAGCCACCGGCCGCTCTCGCGGGCGAGCTCGAAGCGGATCACCGTGCCGGTCAGGTTCGAGATCCCCTTGCTGTTGACGACCTTGCCGTTCAGCTCGACGATCACCGACGCGGACGAGGCGGTCACGTCGGCCACGTAGACGCGGGCGACCCGCGACGTCCAGACCAGCTTCCCGCCGGTGATGATCGCCGAGATCGTGTCGCGGCTCTGCCGGACCTCCTCGGTCATCTTCGCCGTCATCACCGACGCCTGCAGGTCCAGGTACCGGTCGACCTGGCGGTAGTCGTAGTTGTAGAGGGCGTTGGCGATCTCGCCGGCGCGGACGGCCACCTGCCGCCGCGGCGCGTCCTCGTCCTCGCTCGTCGCGCGTCCCGCGAAGAACGCCGACGCCCCGACGGCCGCGGCGGCCAGCACCGCCAGCGCGGGCACCGCCCAGCGGCGCGGCCGCACCCTCCCGGCGCGGAGGACCCGGGTCTTCTTCCCGGCGCGCTCACCGGACCCATCGTCGGTGGCCTTCTCGTCGCCCGCCTTCTCCTCGCTCGCCTTCTCGTCGGCCGCCTTCTCGTCGCTCGCCTTCTCCTCGGCCGCCTCCTCCTCGGTCGTCTCGGCCTCGGCGGGCGCGTCCGCGGGCTTCGCGGCGACCTGGGCCCCCTGCAGCAGCCGTTCGAACAGCTCCCGCAGGTCCTCCTCGTACTTGGGCTCGACCCGCGTTCCGGGCTTCTTCGCCGGTTCGGACGTCATGTCAGCTCCAGGGGGTGCGGCGGCGGAGGTTCTGCCAGGCGACGACGAGCGCCCGGCGGGTGGTGAGGATCAGGATCGCCAGCGCGATCAGCGGCGGAAGGTAGACCAGCCACGGGCTGGGCCCCGGCCGGTCCTGGACGTCGGAGGTGTTGCGCACGGCGGTGTCCCCCTCGCCGGCGCCCGCCCCGGCGGCGGGCTTCTCCGCCGGGGCCTTATCGTCCCCGGACGCCTTCGCCCTGCCCGGTACGGGCACCCGGACGCCCGCGCACCCGGGGATCTCGCCGACGTCCGGCAGCGGCTTCAGGTTCTTGTACTCGGGCGCGGGCGGGGTCTTGTCGTCGGTGATGACGAAGTCGATGTGCAGGCTCGCCGGCTCCTCGTCCGGCGGGGCGACCATCCGGAGCACCTTGACCAGCTCCGGGGCGTGGGCCTCGGCGTATTCGAGCGACCTGATCGAGCGGTCGTCGAGGACGACGGGCAGCACGGTGCCGAGGTTCTTCAGCGTGCAGTCGTTCTGCCTCCGGGTCTGGGAGAGGATCGCGTTGAACCGGTCGAGGAGACCCGGGGCCTCCTCGGTCAGCCGCTTGAGGTCCTTCTCGTTGCGCGCGAGGGCCGCCATGACGAGGGAGAAGTCGTGCAGGCCGCCGGCCAGCTCGCCGCGCTTGGCGGTGAGCAGGCCCGTGGTGGCGGTCATCTCGCCGATCAGCCCGTCGATCAGCGCGGTGTTCTCGGCGAACGTGCCGGTGAGCTGGCCGGCGCCGTCCAGCATCTTCTGCAGCGAGTCCGACCGCCCGTCCCAGCCGGCCGCCAGCTCGCGGCTGAACGTCCGCAGGTCGTCGGCGTTCAGGCCGGTGACCGCCTCGTTCGCGGCGGTGAACAGCTCGTCGTAGGACGCCGCGACGCTGGTGCGCGACAGCGGGATCACCGCGTCCCGGGGCAGCGGCGCGGCGCCGGTCGCGCCGGGGGGCAGTTCGAGGCTGACGTAGGGCTCCCCGATCGCGGACTTGCGGCCCGCGACCGCGACGGCGTTGCCGGGGATCGGCTGGCCGCGGTCGATGTCCAGCTCCGCGACGACCTTGCGGCCCGCCAGCCGCACCGAGCGGATCTTGCCGACGGCCACGCCGAGGTAGGCGACGTCGAAGCCGGGCTGCAGGCCGGGCGACGACTCGAACTCGACGCGGAGGCCGTAGTAGCGCTCCGGCACGTTCAGGACGATCACGTTGCGCAGGGCCCAGCCCGTCAGCAGCAGGCCCACCAGCCCGAACACGACGAGGTTGGCGACGATCCGCCGGCTCATCCGGCGCCCCTCTCCAGCAGCCTGTTCATCGCGGTGAACAGCTCGGCCGCCTCCGGGGGTCCGGCCGCCCGGCCCGGCCGCCTCGTCCGGACCGGCTTCAGGACGGGGTAGGTGAGCAGCTGCCCGTTGAAAACGCCCTTGGGGAGCTTGACGACGAAGTTCTCCATCTTCGTGATCAGGGCGCCGAGGTTGGAGTCGGCGGCGGTCACGGTCTCCAGCAGCGGGCCGAGCTGGCGGACCAGCTGCCTGATCTCGGTGAGCCGCCCGAGCAGGACGGTGTCGTCCACCGCGGCGACGAGCTCGCTGATCTTGTCGAGCGTGTCGATCATCTCGTCCTTGTTCTCGTCCAGCACGCGGGTCGCCTCGGCGAGGCCGCCGGGGAGCTCGCGGAGCCGCCCCTCGTTCGCCGCGAGCGTCCGCCCGAGGCCCGCGAAGTGCGTCACGGCCGAGTCCAGCCGGGCGCGCTGGGCGGCGAACAGGGCGAGCAGCCGGTCGACCTGGCCGGTCATCTCCCCGAGCTGCTCGCCCTTGCCGCCGAACGCGGTGGCGCCCGCGTCGACGATCGTCGCGACGTCGCCGGCGGCGACGGCCTCCAGCAGCGGCGCCGCCTTGCCCACGACCTGCTCGAACGCCGGGACCACGCGGGTGGACCCCAGCACCGCGCCGTCGGCCAGGTAGGGGCCCTCGTCCAGGCCGCCCGCGGGCGGGAGGAGGCCGACGAAGTTCTCCCCCAGCAGGGAGGTGATCGACAGCTCCGCCGCGGTGCCGCGCGGCAGCCGGAGCCCCTCCTTCAGCGACATGTCCACCCGGACCCGGGAAGCGGCCCCGGTCCCGATGAGCTCGATGCCGGTCACGGTGCCGATCCGCACGCCGTTGATCTGGACGCTGTGCCCGACCGCGAGGTTCTGCACGTCGGTGAAGTCGGCCGCCAGCCGCAGCCCGCCCTGCGGGGAGCCCGCGGTCTGGTAGGAGCAGCCCGGGACGGCGAGCACGGCCACCGCGGCGGCGACGACCAGGACCATTCGCTTCACGGCGGGTTCCTCACTCGCAGTTCGACCACGGGGGCGGCAGGCACGGGACGCTCTCGTCGACCGACGGCTTGCGCAGCGCGGCGGCCAGGTAGCCGCGGAGCACGTTGTTGAGGGCGACCCGGCTGGTGAACGCGCGGTTCTCGTAGTTGGTCATGTTCTGCGTGCCGTAGACCAGCGGGCCGATCGACCGGACGAACTGCGCGGCCTGCGCCGAGTTGCCCTTCACCACCAGCGAGATCTCCGCGATCGTGCCGAGGCCGGCGACCAGTTCCTCCTGGTAGCCGGTGATGAGCACCTTGCCGTTGCGCACGAGGTCGGCGAGCGACTCGATGAACGCGGCGATCTGCCGCCGCTCCGCGACGAGCGCGCCGCTGACGGCCGCGAAGTCGTCGATCAGCCTGGTGACGGTGCGGCGCCGCCCGTTGACCTGCTTCGCCAGCCGGCTGAGGTTCTCGGCGACCTTCATGAGCTGCCGGTCCTGGCCCGCCATGGTGCCGGTCAGGTCGGCGGTCTGCTGGAGGGCCCGGTTGAACGCGGTGCCGTTGCCGGACAGCGACTGCGCCCCGTCGTGCAGGAGCTCGTTGGCGTCGGCGAGGTTGAACGACTTCAGCAGCGTCGTGAAGGACTTGAGCGCCTGGTCGACCTCGACCGGGACCTCGGTGCGCTCGACGGGGATGACGGCGCCGTCCGCCAGCTTCGGCTTCCCGGGCCGCCACGCGGGCGCGAACGTGAGGGTGCGCTCCCCGATCAGGCTGAGCGGGACGATGCCGGCGCGGACGTCGGCGGGCAGCGGGACGTCCGCGTCGACGGACGCGACCACCTTGACCCGGCCGTCCTGCTGCGGGGTGACCGACTCGACCGTGCCGACCCGCATGCCCATCACCCGGACCTTCGACTCCGGGTAGAACGCCACGGCCTTGGTGAAGTACGCCGTCACCCGGTAGGTGCCCGCGTCCCCGCCGATGGGCAGGGCCGCGCACCCGGCGGCGAGCGTGCAGGCGGCCAGGGCGGCGGCGAGCGGCCGGCGGCCCGTGAGAAGGCCCGTCAGGACGCGGCCCATCAGTCGCCACCTCCGGGCACGTCGGGCGGGCGCGGGGAGACGTCCGGGTGCGGGTAGTTCGGCGGCAGGTAGCTGGGCTGCGGCCCCAGCAGGCTCGGCTGGAGCGGGCCGACGCCGGCGATCGAGCCCTCCAGCCAGCGGCCGCTGGAGTTGGTGGTCTGGCTGAGCTGCATGGCCGCCGGGCCGATCCAGGCCAGCGCGATGTTCAGGTTCTTGAGGGTCCTCCCGTCACCGAGGTTCCGCAGGACGTGGTCCATGTCGTCGAGCATCCGCCGCAGGTCGGCCCGGTGCTTGGAGATCACCTCGTCGAGGGTGCCGACGGCCCGGGAGCCCTTGCCGAGCGCGCCGGCCAGCTCGGCGCGGCGGCGCGCCAGCACGTCGAGGAGCTCCTCGGCCTGCTCCAGCAGCGCGCCGAGCTGCCGGTCCTTGCTCGCCAGCATGGACGTGAGCCGCTCGCTGCCCGCGATGACCGCCTGCACCTCGGGTGCGCGCTCGTTCAGCGTGGTGGTGAGGGTGTCCAGGTCGGCCAGCATCTCGGCCAGTTCCTTCCGGCCGGGCAGCTCGATTCCCGCGGCCTCCTTGAGGATCTTGTCGATCGACCGGGTGTCGAGCCGGGTCACCAGGCCGGTCGAGGAGTTGATCGCCTCGTCGAGGGTGTAGGGGATGCTCGTCCGCTCCGGCGGGACGCGGCGCCGCGACTCCGGCAGGCTCGCCACGTAGGGCCGGACGACCGGGCCGGACAGCTTGAGGTACTGGCCGCCGAGGAGGTTCGCGGCGCGCACGTCGGCGCGGGTCCGCGGCCCCAGGTCGACCCCGCCCCGCACCTTCCACTTGATGATCACGTGCCCGCGGGCGTAGTCGGGGCGCACGCTCTCGACCCGTCCGACGCGGACCCCGGCGAGCTGCACCTCGTCGCCGGCCTTGAGCCCGCCCGCGCCGGTGAACACCCCGGTCATGGTGTAGCCGCGCTCGCCGAGCCCGAGCGCGCCGTAGGCGTAGGTGAGCAGGACCGCGACGACGACGCCCGTCACCCCGATGAGGGCGACGCGGTGGGGGCGGTACCCGCGGTAGGTCCGGTCGGCCATCAGCGGCCACCTCCGGCGTTCGCGGCGTTGAGCAGGAACAGCGACGCCACCTTGGCGAACTCCGCGCGCTGGCCGGCCGTCAGCCGC
>NZ_SMKM01000170.1 GCF_004348665.1 Actinomadura sp. GC306
GACGATGGCCCAGCCCCCCAGACCGCGAGCGACGAGGACGGGACGGACGACGCCGCCTTTCCCGCCGACCTGCTCTCCGACCGCGACCGCCGGATCCTCGCCTTCGAACGGCAGTGGTGGAAGTACGCGGGAGCCAAGGAGCAGGCGATCCGCGAGCGGTTCGACATGTCGGCGACGCGGTACTACCAGCTCCTCAACATCCTGATCGACCGTCCCGAGGCGCTCGAGTGCGATCCGATGCTCGTCAAGCGCCTGCGCCGGATGCGGACGCAGCGGCAGCGCAGCCGCGCCGCCCGCCGTCTCGGCATCCGCCCCTGACCCCCGCCGGACCGGCCCGCACCCCCGTCCGGCCGGCACCGATCCCGGCCCGTCCCGCGCCCGACTCGCGCCGGGCGGGTCCTGGCGACACCCCCGGTGAGAAGGTTCACTGGTCGGGTGAACACTCCCCGTTCTGTGACGGCCGCCGGTGCCGACGGCCTCGACGCGATCCGCAAGTCCCCCTCGGAGGCCGTGCTCGGCTTCGACTTCGACGGCACGCTCGCGCCGATCGTCGCCGACCCGGCGGCGGCGCGGGCGCACCCGGGCGCGGCCTCGGCGCTGGCCCGGCTCGCCCCGCGGGTGGGCGCCCTGGTGATCGTCACCGGGCGGCCCGCGGCGGTGGCGGTCGAGTACGGCGGTCTCGACGGCATCGACGGCCTGGTCGTGCTGGGGCAGTACGGGCTGGAGCGCTGGGAGTCGGGCGTCCTGACGGTGCCCGAGCCGCCGCCCGGCGTGGCGGAGGCCCGCGCCAAGCTGCCCGGCGTACTGGAGGCGGCGGGCGCGCCCCCGGAGACGTTCATCGAGGACAAGGGGCAGGCGCTCGCCGTGCACACCCGGCGGTGCGCCGAACCGGAGGTCGCCCTTGAGCGCCTGCGGAGCATCCTCGCCGCGCTCGCCGAACGCACCGGGCTGACGGTCGAGCCCGGCCGCCTCGTGCTGGAGCTGCGTCCGCACGGGATGGACAAGGGCGTGGCGCTGCGCTCGTTCATCGCCGACCGCGGGACCCGCCCGTCGGCCGTGCTCTTCGCGGGGGACGACCTCGGTGACCTGGCCGCGTTCGACGCGGTCGACTCCCTGCGCGCGGAGGGCGTGCCCGGGGTCCTCGTGTGCAGCGTGTCGGCCGAGGTCACCGCCCTGGCGGAACGGGCCGACCTGGTGGTGGACGGCCCGGCCGGCGTCGTCGACTTCCTCGGGACGCTGCTCGACCCGGCCTCCTGAGCCGGCGGCCGCGCCGAGCCCGATGCGCGGCCGAGCCGTGCCCCGAGCCGTGCCCTGACCCGTGCCTTGAGCCGTGCCGGACCCGTGCCGGAGTTGCGGCTGATTTGCGGTTGAGCTGCGGTTCGTCCTGGTTTCACCTGCCCTCGTCGCCGTTTCTTGTCGCGAAGTGACAAGAAGTCTGCCCGCATTTGTCGCAAGGTGCGCGATTCGTGGTGCCTGTCCGGTTCACTGTGTTTCGTGGGGCAAAATGTGGCGACTTGCGGTAAGTGCGCGGTTCTTCGGGCCCGCATCAGGATGAGGGGAGGCGACGATGGACACCGAACGTGGCCTTCCGCGCCGTCCGGGCGATCTCAGGTACACGCCTCCCGGGGGGACCCCGTCGCCCCGGGCGACCCCCGGGCAGGGCCGTCCGCATGCCTCCCGGCCGGCGCCGGAACCTCCTCCGGGCGGCGGGACGCCGCCCGCGGGTGCCCCGATCCCGCCGGACGCCCCGGTGCGCCCGATCGTCCAGCGCGGGCCGGTCGACCCGTACGAGATACCGGTGGACCCCTACGGAGAGCGGCCGCGGACGCAGGCGCCTCCGCCTGCCTGGGGCCCGCCGCCCGGCTCGTCGCCGCGACCCGGACCCGGGTGGTCCGAACCGCGCACCCGGAGCTCCATGCCCGAGTCCGAGCCCTGGGGGCCGTGGTCCGCCTCGTCCGAGGGGCGGGACGCGTATGCGGAGGAGCGGGACCCGTACGCTGAGGAGAGCGGGCCGTACGCGACCGGCCGGCGGTCCCGGGATTCGGGCGGCGTCGACGTCAAGCTCGGCCCCCGGGCGCGCGAGCGCGAGCGGGCGCGCAGGGAGCGTGCGGCGCGCCGGGCCAGAGGGCGCGCCCTCCTGGTCACGCTGGGCGTGCTCGTCCTGGCGGGGCTGGTCACGATCGGGGTCGTCCTGACGTCCGGCTCGGACGGGAACGGCACGCAGGCCGGCGGCGGTTCCGGGGCGAAGCCGGTGGACGTCGAGCCGCCGCCCGCCGGGAAGCCACTGGAGGTCAGCACGGCCGACGGGTACCGGTACCGGGTCGCCGCGGTGAGCAACGGCCTCAACGAGGACGCGGTGACCGAGGCCCAGACCGAGCTGCCGTCCGGCACGTCGTTCCCCTACATCGACTACCTCCTCACCAACGCCGGCGAGGAGGAGGCGCTGCTCGACTACCCGGGCGACCCCTTCGTCAAGCGCGAGCTCGTCGCGGAGGACGCGCGGGAGCGGTGCGAGCCGCAGGGCGGCGCCCCCGACGACATGTGCATCGCGCCGGCCAAGAGCGAGGTCGTGCGGCGCCTGGTCGGCGGGGAGCTGGTCGACGGTGACGGCGGCGACAAGTACATGCCGCCCGGCTCGACGTACCTGGTGCGTGTCACGGTCCAGGTTCCGGTGGACCGCGACCTCACGTCTTCGGACATCGGCCTGTACGTGGCGGAGCAGCTCTTCGTGGGCACGGACCCCGCCAAGCACGTTCCCTTCCCGTGACCGCTCTTCCCATGGATCGGCGCTGACCGATGTAGGACGCCGGGCGGCCCGCCTCGGGCCGCCCCGGCGCTCCATCACCGTCCCCTGACCGCTCCCTCTGACAGGCGCCCTGTACCGGGTTTCCGCTGCTGAACTTGCCGGTTGTCGTGTGGGTGACAAGCTCGGAAAGCGGATTTGTCGTATCTCGCGCGACTCTAGGGGCACCCGTGGACTCTGCGTCCAATTGCGCCAAAATATGATGAAGTGCGGTAAGTGTGGTCCACGGGGGAGCTGCGCGTAACTAGGGGAGGCTTGACGGTGAACACGGAACCGGTACTCCCGCGCCGTCCCGGCGAGGTCGGAAACACGCCTGCGCACGGGATCCCCGCGGCAAGGGCGACGCCCGTCGAGGGGACGCAGATCCACCCGCCGCCTCCCCTGCGGCCGGGCGCGCCGGCGGCACCCGGAGCGCCGATCCCGCCGGGCGCCCCCACGAGCCCCATCGTCCACCCGGAACCCGGACGCGGTGAGCCGCCGCGGGTCTGGGGCCGTCCGCCGGTCGAGCCGCCGCCGCGCGTCCAGGTCCCGGCATCGGAGGCGTGGCCCGGGACGGAGCCGCGCGGTGCCGCCGCCTGGGCCGGCGCGTCCGAGGCACAGGACGCCTACCAGGGGCCGGACGAAGAGGTCCCGTCCACCACCGGGCCGATGGGCGTCGGCGTCCGGGAGACCAGCGGAGTGCAGGTCCGGCTGGGGCCCCGGGAACGGGAACGGGAACTGGAGCGCCGGGCGCGGCAGCGGGCCGCCGGGCGCCGCAGCGGGATCGTCGCCGCGGGCGTGCTCGTGCTGGCCGGGCTGGTCACGGCCGGGCTCGTCCTCACGGGCGGATCCGGTGACGGCGACCCGAGCCCGGCCGCGGCCGGGCCGGGATCGGCCGGCGCCGAGCTGCCGCCGGCGGGCCCGCCGATCGAGGTCGGCACCGTCGACGGCGCCAAGTACCGGCTGGCCACGGTGGACAGCGGGATCAGCGAAGGCGCCGTGACCACGTTCCACTCCACGCCGCCGTCCGGCACGTCGTTCCCCTACATCGAGTACCTGCTCACCAACCCGACCAAGGACAACGTCCTCCTCGACTTCCCGGGCGACGTGTTCGTCAAGCGCGCGCTCGTCACGCCCAACGCGCGGGGCCGCTGCATGCCGCAGGCGGGCGTCCCCGAGGACATGTGCACGCCACCGACCAAGAGCGAGGTCGTGCGGCGCCTGGCGGGCGGCGGGCTGGTGTCCGGGGACGGTGGCGACAAGTACATGCCGCCGGGCTCGACGTACCTGGTGCGCGCGACGGTGGACGTCCCCGTCGACAGCGATGTCGGCCGTGCCGACATGGGGCTGTACGTGTGGAAGCAGCTCTACATGGCCGACCAGCTGGCCAAGCCCGCGCCCTTCCCCGGCTGATCTCCGCGTCGCCTCCGGATGCTCCGGACGGGCCGGTCACTCGGCCTCGGGGTCGTCGGCGAGGATCCCGTAGAGGCGGCGGCGGGCGTCGTTGACGACGTCCAGCGCGCGGGCCTTCTGCGTCTCGCTGCCGACCGCCATGACCTGCTGCAGCGCGCCCATCAGCTGGCCGATCGCCTCCCGGCCGCGCACGACGTTCTCGCCCGCCTCGGCGGTGACCTCGTCCCAGGGGGCGGTGGCCTGCGCCGACGTGACCTCGCGGCCCGCCTCGGTGAGGGAGAACAGCCGCTTGCCGCCCTGCTCCTGGCTGCTGACCAGGCCCTCGTCCTCCAGCATCTGCAGGGTCGGGTAGACCGAGCCGGGGCTCGGCCGCCACACGCCGCCGGTCCGGGCGTCCAGCTCCTGGATCATCTCGTAGCCGTGCATGGCCCGCTCGGCGAGCAGGGCGAGCAGCGCCGCCCGGACGTTGCCGCGCCGGGTCCGGCGGCCGTGGCCGCCCCGCCCGCGGCGCGCTCCTGGGCCGAACATCGGGCCGCCCGGACCCCACGGGCCGAACTGGTCCCCGCGGCGCCTGCGCACCCGGGGCCCCCGGGGGGCTGCGTGCCTTCCCAGCGTGGTGTCGCGCATCGCGGGCTCCTCAACCGGTGGTCGTCAGCGATGCGTCAACGATATATCGGATGGTCGGGGCGGGGTGCTTCAGGGGCCCGTGACCTTGAGGTTGTCCAGGATGTTCTTCGTGACGTCGCGGTCGTCGGTCTCCTTGACCCGGATCCACAGCCCGAACTTGCCGGCCTTGTCGGTCAGCCCCACCTCGGTCACGGACGGCGTGCCGCTCTGGCAGTTCGTGAACCGCGTTATCGTCCCGCTGAGGGCCTTGTCGGGGGTGGTGTAGCTCGCCGGCTCGGCCTTCGTGCACCGCGGGTGGACGGCCGCGGACGGCGGGGGGAGCTGCCCGTCCCGCACGTCCGTCGTCACGCCGATGAACACGCCGGGGCCCTTGCCGTCGCCGAGGAAGGCGGCCTTGTCCGGCGTCGCGCGCAGCACCGGACGCGGCTCGGCGTCCTGCAGCCGGACGGTGTTCGGCTCCCACGTCTGCTCGGGCTGCTTCGGCCACGCCTTCGGCACCGCGGTCTTGATCTTGCCCGCGTCGTCGGACACCGCGGCGAAATCGTCGGGGAGCTTGGCCGCGTCGTCCTCGCTCTTGCCCTCGTCGCCCGAGAACAGCGTGCCGAGGACCAGCCCGCCGATCAGCGCGACCACGAGCACGGCGACCGTGATGAGCAGCGGGGTCACGAACCGCTTGTTCGCGGTGCCACCGCCTCCCGGTGTGCCGGGGCCGCCGCTCCCGCGCAGCTTGCCCAGCAGGCCGCCGCCGCCCTGCTTGCCGCCGGGCCCCTGGCCCTGCCCTTGGACCGGTCCTGGCGGAGCCTGGAAACCGGTGGGCGACGGGCCCGGCTGCCCCGGCCCGCCGTAGGGCGGCGGGCCGCCCGGACCCGGGCCCATCGGTTGCTGCGGCGGGCCGCCCTGGGGGCCGCCGCCATTCTGCGGCGCCCCGACGGGGAAGACGGCCGTACGGTTGTCGCCGCCGCCGTCGCCGCCCGGCTGCTGCGGCTGTCCCTGCACCGGCTGCTGCAGCGCGACCGTGCGGTCCTTGTCGTTGTCGGGGGACGTCGGCCTCTCCACCTGCCCGAACGCCGCGCCCCGGCCGCTCGGGTCGTCCACGATCGTCTGCCCGCCGCCGCCCGCCGGCCCCTGCGGGCGCGGCGGCACGGCCATCTCGGACGTGCCGATGTCGTCCTCCATCGGCTGGTCGAGCCGCGTCCGCATCTCCCGCGGGCCGCCCGGCGCCTGCCCCTGCACCGGCGCCTGCCCCTGCGCGGGCGCCTGCCCCTGCACGGGCGTCACCGCCGGGCCGGGGGCCTGGGCCGCCGCCGGGGGACGGGCCTGGGTGCCGTCCCGGTAGAAGTCCTGGACGGTCGCGTCCGCGTTGATCGGCGGCGCGGCCGGCGCGGCCGGCTGTGCGGCCGACTGTGCGGCCGGCTGCGCGGGCGTGCCCGGCAGCGACGTGGGGCGGAGCGTCGACAGGGCCTCGGCGAACGCCTCGGCGGTCGGCCACCGCTTCTCCCGCTCGACCTCCAGGGCCCGCAGGATCACCTGGTCGAACGCGGGGGAGAGCCCCTCGCGCAGCTCGCTCGGCGCCGACTTCACCGGCGCCGGGCCGGGCGCCCGCCCGGTGATCATGTGATAGGTCAGCGCGCCGAGCCCGTACACGTCGGCGCGGACGTCCAGTCCGCCGCCGAACCGCGCCTGCTCCGGCGACATGTAGCCGGGCGTGCCGACCGGCAGCGTGAACGCGCCGGACGCGTGCGCGAGGGCCTTCGCGAGCCCGAGGTCGGCGATCAGCACCCGCTCGCCGCCGTCCGGGGCCGACTGGAACAGCACGTTGGTCGGCTTGAGGTCGCGGTGGATCACGCCCAGGGTGTTGATGACCTCGACCCCGTACGCGATCTCCTCGGCCAGGGCGACCGCCTCATTGACCGGAAGTGGCCGTTCGCGCATGCGGTCCGCGAGCGTTCCGCGGTCCGCGTACGACATCACGAAGTAGGGACGGCCGTCCGGAAGCTCACCGATGTCGTGCACGCGGACCAGCCGCGCCGAGTCGGCGCGGCGCAGGATCCGGGCCTCCTCGAGGAAACGGTTGCGCACGTCCAGATCGTCGATCAGGCTGCCGGACAGGACCTTTATCGCCACCTGGGAGTCGAGGGCCTCGTCTTGCCCGAGCCACACAGAGGCGAACGCCCCGGACCCCAGGACGCGATCGATCCGGTAACGGCCAACCGTTGGAGGGAAAGACACACCCGTATCATCCCAACAACGGGCTGAGTGTGCGAACGAGCATTGAGGCGGCATGGCATTCGACGAGAGGACCGAGGAGCTGGCGGTCAAGGCCGCTCAGGGCGATCAGGGCGCCCTCAACGAGCTCCTCCGCAAGATCGAGCCGGACGTCCTGCGGCACAGCTCCCGCTTCCTGCCCTGCCGGCAGGACGCGGAGGAGGCATGCCAGGACGCCCTGCTCCAAGTGGCGCGGAACATCCACCGCTTCGAGGGCAGGTCCAGGTTCAGCACCTGGCTGCACGTCGTCGTCGCCAACTCCGCCCGCTCCACCTACCGGTCGCTGAAGCGCCGCTCGGTCGAGCAGGCCGGCGAGCTTCCGCAGCAGCGCCCGGACCCGCGCCGGACCAGCGTCATCGCCGGCTCCCGGGTCGACATCCTGGACGCCATGGAGGACCTTGAGGCCCGCAAGCCCGACCTCATCCAGGCCCTCGTGCTGCGGGACGTGTCCCAGCTGGAGTACGCGGAGATCGCCGAGCAGCTCAACCTCCCGCTCGGCACGGTGAAGTCCCGCATCCACGAGGCGCGCAAGCAGTTCCGGCAGACCCTGGGCGAGTCCTACACCTGAGGGGCGGCGCGACCGTCGAGCCGCGCGACCGTCAAGCGTCGGCAAATCCGCGGTAACGGTGTGTCGATGGATCGTGTACGGTGCGTGACGTCTGGGACACCATTCCTGCATGTCATCAGGCCCGGACCCCCGCCACGACCGTCCGATCTTCGTCCTCGGGTGTCCCCGCTCGGGGACGACGCTGCTCCAGCTGATGCTGCACTCGCACGCCCGCATCGCGATCCCGGCGGAGACGAAGTTCCTCATCCCCGCCTATGCGCGGCGGTGCGAGTTCGGTGACCTCGAAGACAGGGAGAACAGGCGCGCGCTGGCGGAGTGGATCACGACCGACCGGTCCACGAAGTTCCACGCGCTCGGCCTGGACGCCGCCGAGGTCGTCGAGGAGGTCGCCGCCGGGCCGCCGACGCTGGGGTCGGCGCTCGGCATTGTCTTCCGCGCCTACGCCCGCCGGCACGGCAAGCCGCGCTGGGGCGACAAGCGGCCCAGCTACTTCCGGCATGTCGGCACACTGCTGCGGATGTTCCCCGACGCCCAGTTCGTCCACCTCGTCCGGGACGGCCGGGACTGCGTCGCCTCGCTGATGGAGATGCCCTGGTACGACAAGGACGTCTACCACGCCGTCTCCGCGTGGCGGGAGGCGATCGACCGCGGCCGCCGGCTGGCCCAGCGGCTCGGCCCCGACGCCTACTACGAACTGCAGTACGAGCGGCTCGTCGCCGACCCGGTCGACGAGCTGACCCGGCTCTGCGCGTACCTCGGCGAGGACTTCGACCCCGCGATGACGCGGCCGGAGGGCCTCGCGAAGCGGACCGTCCCGCCGCGGAAGAAGTGGCACGGCCGGACGCACGACGCGGTCACGACGAGCCGCATCGGATCGTGGGCCGAGCGCCTCGACCCGTGGCAGATCAGCCTGGCGGAGGCCGCGTTCGGCGAGCGGCTCGCCGAGTACGGCTACGAGCCGAGCGGGCTGGAACGGCCGTCCGCGGCCCAGCTCGCCCGGTTCGCCAAGACCAGCACCCACCGCCGCATGGCGCAGCGCAAGGCGGCGCTGCGCGAACGCTGGAAGCAGCACCACGAACCGAACCCCGTCCGGTGCCTCCTGACGCCCGCGCCCGACTCCGCGCCCGACTCCGTGCCTGAGCCCGTGCCCGAGCCCGTGCCCGAGTCCGTGCCCGAACCCGAGCCCGCCGCCGGCCCGGCGGACAGGACGGAGTCGGCGGAGTCAGTCCAGGGCGGCTAGCTGGTCGGCGAACCAGCGCTGCGGGGGCAGGGCCGTCGCGGCGGCGGCGAGCCGGACGCAGCGTTCCGCGCGCTGGGCCGGGGGCATCAGCAGGGCCTTGTGGAGGGTCTCGGCGGTCTGCGACACGTCGTACGGGTTGACCATCAGGGCGTCCTCGGACAGCTCGGCCGCCGCGCCCGCCTCCCGCGACAGCACGAGCGCGCAGCCCCGCTCCGACAGGACGGGCCCCTCCTTGGCGACGAGGTTCATCCCGTCCCGGATCGGGTTCACGAGCAGCACGTCGGCCAGCCCATAGGCGGCGAGCGAACGCGGATAGTCGTCGTTGACCTGCAGGATCAGCGGATCCCAGTCGGCGGTGCCGAACTCCTCGGTGATCTGCCGCGCGGTCCGCTCGACGGCCTCGGTGTACTCCCGGTACTCGGGCAGGTCGTAGCGGGACGGGTACGCGAACGCCAGGTGCACCACGCGGCCGCGCCACTCGGGATGGTTGACGAGCAGCTCCCGGTAGGCGGCGAGCCCCCGCACGATGTTCTTGGACAGTTCCGTCCGGTCGATCCGGACGATGAGCTGGCGGTCACCCACCTGTTCGCGCAGCGCGCGCGCCCGCTCCACGACGTCCTGATCGGCGGCGCGCCGGCGCAGCGCGTCCGCGTCGATGCCGAGACCATGCACGCCCACGCGCGTGACGTGCCCGTCACACGTGACGGTACGGGCGGCACGGTCGACGCGTGCACCGGGCAGCAGCTCGCAGCAGTCGAGGAACGCGGAGGCCCACCGCTCGGTGAGGAACCCCGCATGGTCGGCGCCGAGAATGCCCAGCAGGATCTGCTTCCCGATGTCGTCAGGGAGCAGCGAGTAATACTCCGGCGGCGCCCACGGCGTGTGCGAGAAATGGACGATCCGCAGATCAGGACGCCTTTCGCGGAGCATCCGCGGAGCCAGCGACAGGTGGTAGTCCTGAATCGCGGCCTTCGCACCGGGAGCGGCGTCGCGCGCCAGGGCGTCGGCGAACGCCGCGTTGTACGCCTCGTAGGACTGCCAGTCACGGCGTGCGCGAGCATCGAAATGCGGGCTGCGCGGCGTGTCGTACAGAAGATGGTGGACGAACCACAGCGTCGAATTGGCCACGGCGTTGTACGCGCGGTGGAACGTGGCCTCGGGGATGTCGAGCATCCGCACCGCCGCACCGCCGGTGTCGTGGCCGGCCAGGTCGATGCGTCCGTCCGGGGCGCGGCGCGCGGCCGTCCGGTCGGCGTCGTTCAGGCTCGCGCACACCCACAGCACGTCCGGGCCCCCGGCCGACGGCTCGCGCGCGGCCCCCGTGACGCCGGCGAGGCCCGAGACCAGGCCCCCGCCTCCGCGCCGCATGGTGAGCGCACCGTCCTCCGACGACGAGAACGACACCGGACCGCGGTTCGATGCCACCAGCACTTGGCTCATACCGGAAAGGGTCTCAGTTGAGGCCGGGGGGCTTCAAAGTGGCCCACGTGGTTCACAACACAGGCGAGAAATGGTCGGAATAGTGCAAAGCGGCGCGGGTACCGGGCGGAAATGAGCAACGCCGAGACGAGGAAGACGGTGCTGGTCGCCGGCTTCGCCAACCTCCTGCTCGCACTGGCCAAGCTCGTCGCCGGCGCCCTCGCGGGATCCAGCGCGATGCTCGCCGAAGGCGCCCACTCGATCGGGGACACCCTCAACCAGGGCTTCCTCCTCGCCTCCCTGCGCCGCAGCGAACGTCCGCCGGACCGCCGCCACCCCTTCGGGTACGGCAACGAGCGCTACGTCTGGTCGCTGCTCGCCGCGTTCGCGATCTTCATCGCCGGGGCCGGCTTCTCGATCTCCTACGGCATCCTGACCATGCTCGGCCACGGCGGCAGCGGCACGAGCGTCTGGGTGGCCTACCTGGTGCTCGCCCTCGCCGCCGTCCTGGAGGGCGCGTCCTGGCTGCGCGCCGTGTACCAGGCGCGCATGGAGACCCGCCGGAGCCGCCGCGGCATCCTCGAACACGTCCGCCGGTCGCCCGACGTGACGTTCAAGGCCGCGCTGTTCGAGGACAGCGCCGCGATGGTCGGCCTCCTGTTCGCCGCGGGCGGGCTGATCCTCCGGGAGATCACCGGCTCGGACTTCTGGGACGGCCTCGGCTCCGTCCTCATCGGCGTGCTGCTCGCCGTGCTCGCGTTCGCCATCGGACGGGAGAGCACCGTCCTGCTGATCGGCCGCGCGGCCGACCCCGCCGCGCAGCGCGTGATCCGCGCCGAGATCCTCGGCGCCCACGGCGTGACCGGGGTGGAGGAGCTGCTGACGATGCACTTCGGCCCCGAGCAGCTCCTCGTCGCCGCCAAGGTCAACTTCTCCGACGACATCAGCGCCGACGAGGCCGAGGACGTCGCCGGGGAGATCGACCGCCGGCTCAGGGAGCGGGTCCCGGTCGTCCGGCACGTCTTCCTCGACCCGACCCAGCGCACCGTCCGGCACGACGAGGCCGGCATGATCAAGGACGCGCCCGGGTAACGTCTCAACCGGTGGACCCGGCTGTCTGGCATCCGGTCAGTTCATGTAAAATCACGCAGACGAATGCATACCGGCGTTCGTGTACAACTGAATATTGCTCATCCAGAGGGGTGGAGGGACCGGCCCTGCGAAGCCCCGGCAACCACTCGGCTGAAGCGCGCTCGCGATCCTGCGGGGGCCGGCCGGGAGATGGTGCCAACTCCGGCCTGCGACCAAGGTGGCGCAGGGAAGATGGGGAGAAAGGCCCTCGCTTCATGGCATCCACGCCTGCCACTGACCTCGGACCCGCTACCGGTCTCGTCTGCCGCGAATGCGGCTCGACCCGCGACCTCGGGCCCTTCTACGCCTGCGAAGAGTGTTTCGGCCCCCTGGAGATCGCGTACGACTTCGGGGGAGTGACCCGGGCGGACATCGAGTCCGGCCCGCGCAACATCTGGCGCTACCGGGGGCTGCTGCCCGTTCCGTCCACGGTGGCGGACACCCCCAACACCGAGCCGGGCCTGACCCGCCTCGTCCGCGCCGACAACCTCGCCGAGAGCCTCGGGCTGCAGAGCCTGTGGGTGAAGGACGACAGCGGCAACCCGACCCACTCGTTCAAGGACCGCGTCGTCGCCGTGGCGCTGGCCGCGGCCCGGGAGCTGGGCTTCAAGGTGCTCGCCTGCCCGTCCACCGGGAACCTCGCGAACGCCGTCGCCGCCGCCGCGGCCCGCGCCGGGATCCGCAGCGCGGTGTTCGTCCCGTCCGACCTGGAGTCCCAGAAGATCATCACGACGGCCGTGTACGGCGGGACGTTCGTCACGGTCGACGGCAACTACGACGACGTGAACCGCCTCGCGTCGGAGATCGCCGGGGAGCAGGACGACTGGGCGTTCGTGAACGTCAACGTCCGGCCCTACTACGCGGAGGGCTCCAAGACGCTCGGCTACGAGATCGCGGAGCAGCTCGGCTGGCGGCTGCCGGACCAGGTGGTCGTCCCCGTCGCGTCCGGCTCCCAGCTCACGAAGATCGACAAGGCGTTCCAGGAACTGATCAAGCTCGGGCTGGTGGCGGACAAGCCGTACCGCGTGTTCGGCGCCCAGGCCGCCGGCTGCGACCCCGTCGCCGCCGCGTTCAAGGCCGGGCACGACGTCGTCCGCCCGGTGAAGCCCGCCACGATCGCCAAGTCCCTCGCGATCGGCAACCCCGCCGACGGCCCGTACGTGCTGGACGCCGTCCGCCGCACGAACGGCGCCGTCGAGGACGTCACCGACGAGGAGGTCGTCGAGGGCATCCGCCTGCTGGCCCGCACCGAGGGGATCTTCGGGGAGACCGCGGGCGGCGTCACCGTCGCGACCCTCCGCAAGCTCATCGGCACCGGCGCCCTCGACCCGTCCGCCGAAACCGTGATCATCAACTCCGGGGACGGCCTGAAGACCCTGGACGCGGTCGCGCCCGTCGTCGGCCCGTCCGCGAACATCGCCCCGTCCCTGGAAGCCTTCCGCGCCGCCGGCCTGGCCTGAGAGGAGCACCATTGAGCACCGTCTCCGTCCGCATCCCGACCATCCTGCGGACCTATACCGGTGGCGAGTCCGAGGTGAAGGCCGAGGGCGCCACACTGCGCGCCGTCGTCGCCGACCTGGAGTCCAGCTACTCCGGCATCTCCGCCCGAATTCTGGACGACAACGGCAAGATCCGCCGGTTCGTGAACGTCTACGTCGGTGACGAGGACGTCCGCTTCAGCGAGGGCTTGGACACCCCCACCCCGGAGGGCGCCCAGATCTCGATCATCCCGGCGGTGGCCGGCGGCTGACGAGACCCTACCCTGCTCGGCCCTGGCGCACCCGGTGCGCCAGGGCCGTTGCCATGTCCGCCCACCTTCACGAACCGGTCATTTCACTCCTGGATTAGTCGGGCATTCATGGCATAACTGAAAATAGCCCATAATCATCCAACGTCCGGAAATAGAGGTCGGCCTTCGAGTGTGCGGAGCCGAGTCCCTTACGTGGACATGCGTTTCGCTGCCTTCAGCTTGGAGTGCCCTGTCAACGCGCTTTAGTTTGTTGTCGGTTCTTTCCTGGAAGAGTGAGGCTTGGGCGCTCAGAAGAGCGCGCAGAGTTCAGACAGGAAGGAACGGCATGAAGCGCATTGCGCGTGCTGTGACGATTACCGGAATCACCATGGGCGCCGCCGTCCTCGCGGCCCCTTCCGCGATGGCCGACATCCACATCTACGCCGTGGAGAACGCGAACATCTCGCACTACGGACCCACCTATGTCAGCGAGAGCGGCCCGGGCAACCTGAACTTCAGCAGTGTGACGGGTTCGCCGAAGGCGTCGCCGAAGGTCGGGAACGAGTCGGTCGAGGTCGGCGAGATCGAGACCGAGATCAAGGGCGGCAAGGGCAACGTCGTCGTCAACGAGGTCGAGGGCGCCGAGCAGGACGCGGTCGCCGTGGCCGAGCAGGCCGCCGCCGAGGGCGCTGAGCAGGGCGCTGCCGAGGGCGCTGAGCAGGGCGCTGCCGAGGGCGCTGAGCAGGCCAAGCAGGAGGCGCAGGAGCAGGGCGCCCAGCAGGCGGCGCAGGAGCAGGGCGCCGAGCGCACCGTGGACGGCAAGGACGGCCACGAGAAGGACGGCCACGAGAAGGACGGCCACGGCAAGGACGGCCACGGCAAGGACGGCCACGGCAAGGACGGCCACGGCAAGGACGGCCACGGCAAGAACGGCCACGACAAGAACGGCCACGGCGAGAACGGCGAGGCCGAGGCCGCCCAGTGGGTGAAGCAGTCCAACATCGGGCACAACGGGCCCACCGTCGTCGGTGAGTTCGGCCCGGGCAACCTGAACTTCAGCAGCGTCACGGGCTCGCCGAAGGCGTCGCCGAAGGTCGGGAACGAGGCCGTCGCGGTCGGCGAGATCGAGACCGAGCTCAAGGGCGGCAAGGGCAACACCGTCGTCAACGAGGTCGAGGGCTCCGAGCAGGACGAGATCGCCGCCGCCGGGGCTGCCTGACAGGCGACCGGATAACGGGCTGCAATTCCGCTTCACAGGGTCGGCACCAAGACCCCAGAACGATCCCATCGGCCGCTCCGGCCACGATTCCGGAGCGGCCGATGCCACCCCCGAACCGCCCGCCCCTGGGGATGGCAAACTCTCCGGC
>NZ_SMKM01000171.1 GCF_004348665.1 Actinomadura sp. GC306
CATCTCCACAGCCCCCCGCCGACATCCCACCCCCATTCGCCGCGCCGACGCGGCGGTGAAAGGAGCACGACCGATGAAGGTCGACAAGATAGGCCGGATCGCGGCGGGTGCCGTGGCGGTCGCGCTGGTGACCGCGTCCTGTGCCAGCGATCGTTCGGGCGACGACGGGGTCTCCTCCGGCGGCTCGGACGGCAAGAAGGCCGCCTCCGCCTTCGGGACGCTCGCGTCCCCGTGCGGTCCGGGCGACGCCAAGGGCAAGACCGACCAGGGCGTCACCGACGAGCAGATCACGATCGGGTTCGGCGACGACCGCGGCTTCCCGTCCGCGCCCGGCCTGTCCAAGGAGATGGGCGACGCCGTCAGCGCCATGATCGAGTGGTGCAACGAGCAGGGCGGCATCAACGGGCGCGAGATCAAGGGCAACCAGTACGACGCCGCCTACATGCAGTCCGCGAAGGTGATGCAGGAGGCGTGCAAGCAGGACTTCTTCCTCGTCGGGCAGGGCTTCGCGATGGACGAGGCCGCCGAGCAGCACCGGGTGGCGTGCAAGCTGCCGACGGTCGCCGGCTTCACGGTCGGCCCGAACGCCGCGATGGGGCCGATGAAGTACGAGGCCGTCCCGTACCCGGTGGACCTGATGAACATCGCCGGGCTCCGCATCGCGGAGCAGCTCTTCCCCGACTTCAAGGAGAAGACGGACATCCTGCTGTCCACGTCGCCCGCCGTCAGCGCCGGCACCAACAAGATCACCGGCGCGATGAAGGAAGTCGGCATGGAGCCGATGGAGTGCGGCGTCCGGCTGAACGACAAGGGCGAGAGCAGCTACATGCCGTTCGCCGAGAAGATCAAGGACTGCGGGGCCGGGTACCTGTGGTCGTCCGACTCGCCCGACCCCGGGCAGTTCAGCCTGCTGGAGTCGATCGAGCGGGCGGGCGCCGACCCGAAGTACATCTTCGAGGCGACCTGGTACAGCCAGGCGGTCTCCGGCTGGAACAAGTCGGGCACCGGTGACGGCATGCACATCGGCATGATCTTCCAGCCGCTGGAGAACGCGGACAAGGTCCCCGCGGTCAAGCAGTACGTGGACCTCGTCACGGAGAAGAAGGGCAAGGTCGCCCTGCTCGGTATGCAGGCCACCTCGTCGTTCCTGCTGTGGGCGCAGGCCGCGGACAAGTGCGGCTCGGACCTGACCCGGCAGTGCGTGATCAACGAGCTGGCCAAGGTGCACGAGTGGACGGGCGGCGGCCTGCACGCGCCGACCGACCCGGGCGCCAACAAGCCCGCGTCGTGCGGGCTGATGGTCAAGCTCACCGGGACGAAGTACGAGCAGATCCACCCGAAGGCCGCCGGCGAGTTCCAGTGCGGCCCCGAGTTCGTCGTGGAGATCGACGAGAAGAACTGGGGGACGAAGCTGAACGGCGACCGCATCTCGACGAAGTTCCTGACGGACGACGTCATCAAGCCCCAGTCGTCCTGACCGGGCCCGGCACCGGCGGCGACCACATGACGGTGAGCACATGACGACGTTCCTGACCTACACCATCCTCGGCCTCGTCCTCGGGTCGGTGTACTTCATCGCGGCCTCGGGGCTCGTCCTGACCTACAACACCTCGGGCATCTTCAACTTCGCCCATGGTGCTCAGGCGATGTTCGGCACGTTCCTGTACTGGCACTTCACCGAGCGGTGGGGGTGGCCGGTGTGGCTCGCGCTGGTCATCGTGATCGGGCTCGTCGGCCCCGCGATGGGCGCCGCGCTGCACACCGCGATCATGCGGGGCCTGCGCGGCACCGCCGACGTCACGAAGATCATCGTGACGGTGGCGGTGCTGCTCGGCACCGTGTACCTGGCGCAGTGGATCTGGAACCCCGACGAGGCCCACACCGTGGACATGTTCTTCGGTGCGGGAGCGAAGATCACCGTGGCGGGCGTCGTGGTCCGGTACCACGAGATCGTCTGCCTGGTCGCCGCCGTGGCCATCGCCGCCGGGCTGCGGGTGCTGTTCACCCGCAGCCGGGCCGGCGTGGTGATGCGGGGCTCGGTCGACGACCCCGACCTGCTGCGGCTGAACGGCCACGACCCGGAGCGGGCGGCGATGCTGTCGTGGGCGCTCGGCTCGACGCTCGCGGTCCTCGCGGGCGTGCTCATCGTGCCGATCAGCGGCGGCGGGCTCGACGCGAACATGCTGACCCTGCTTGTGATCGACGCGTTCGCCGCGGCGATGTTCGGCCGGCTGCGCAGCATCCCCCGCACGCTCGTGGGCGCGATGGTGCTCGGCCTGGCCGCCAACTACGTGCTCGCCTACCTGCCGTCGGCGGGCACGTTCACCGGCAACCTGCGCGTCTCGCTGCCGATGATCGTGCTGTTCGTGGTGCTGGTGGTGCTGCCCCAGGACCGGCTGCGCGGCGCCGCGGTCCGGACCCGCGAGCGGTACCGGGTGCCGACCGTCCGGGCGGCGGCGGTGTGGGCGGCCGTGCTGGTCGCGGTCGTGTACCTGTACAGCCGGCTGCTGTCGGACGGCGCCGTCTCCACGTTCGCGCTCGGCATGACGTTCGCGATCGTCGCGCTGTCGCTGACCGTGCTGACCGGCTACGCGGGCGAGCTGAACCTCGCGCCGCTGGCGTTCGGCGCGGTCGCGACCGTCGTGGCCTTCCACACCGGCGTGGAGGGCACCGGACTCTCGTCGTACATGAGCGTCCGGGGGCTGGTGCTCGGCGTGGCGGTGGCGGCGCTGGTCGGCGGGCTTGTCGCGCTGCCGGCGCTGCGGCTGCGCGGCCTCTACCTGGCCCTCGCGACGATGGCGTTCGGCGAGTTCCTGTCGAACATGGTCCTGCGCGACACCACCGAGCACGAGCTGTTCGGGTTCACGTTCACGCTGTTCCCGGACGGCTCGCTCGTCGTCCCGCCGCTGAAGGCGGGCCCGCTCGACCTGCGGGACGGGACGGCGTTCCTGATGACCGCGACCGTCCTGTTCGCGCTGATCGCGGTCGGGCTCGCCGCCCTCCGGGGCAGCGGGTACGGGCGGCGGCTCGCCGCGATGAAGGACAGCCCGGCGGCCACCGCGATGCTCGGGCAGAACCTCGTCCGGCTGAAGCTGAGCGTCTTCATGATCTCCGCGGCGATCGCGGGGCTGGGCGGCGTGCTGATGTCGGCCGCGCACGGCACCGTCGCGCAGGAGAGCTTCTCCTTCATCGGCAGCCTGTCGCTGCTGATGCTGGTCGTGGTGGCGGGCATCGGCTACCTCAGCGGTGCCCTGGTCGGCGGCCTGCTGGCGGGCGTGGGCGCGAGCGTCCTGGTGGCGACGTTCGGCGAGCTCGCGCTGGAGAGCGAGGGCATGGGCAACATCTACGACGCGCTCGGCCATCTCGTCCTGGTCGGGACGGCGCTGCTCGGGATGGGCGTCGGCCGGAACCCGAGCGGGATCGTCCACGACGTCATCGAGGGGTACCGCGCGATGCGCGGCGCCAAGCCCCTCCTGTACGGGGCGGGGGCGTTCGGCGCGGTCCTGTACGTCCTCGCGCTGACCGGCGTCATCGGGACCTGGACGTTCGCGCTCGTCGCCCTGTGCACGGTCATGCTCCTCCCCGTCTTCGGCCGCATGTACCTGGACGAGGGGCGGCGCGACCGTCCGGCCCCGCTGGAACTGGCCGGCCTGGACGAGCCCTACACCGAGGAGCTGCGGGCACGGCTCGACCGCGAACTCGGCCTGCCGGTCGCTGCGAAGGGAGCCGTCGATGCCTGAAGGGAAGACCCTGCTCGAAACGCGGGGCGTCACCGTCCGGTTCGGCGGCAACACCGCCGTGGACGACGTCGGCGTCACCATGGCCGAAGGGGAGATCACCGGGCTGATCGGCCCGAACGGGGCCGGCAAGACCACGTTGTTCAACACCATCACCGGCCTGCAGAAACCCGCGTCCGGCCAGGTGCTCCTGGACGGGGACGACATCACGCGTCTGTCCCCGTCCAAGCGCGCGCGGCGCGGCATGGCGCGGACGTTCCAGCGGCTGGAGCTGTTCCTGTCGCTGTCGGTACGTGACAACGTGCGCGTCGCCGGCGACATCCTGCGCAGCACCGGCCGCAGGAAATTCGACCTGAACGAGCGGACCGACAGCGTCCTGGAACGCACCGGCCTCACCGACATCGCCGACCGCGACGTGTCCGACATCCCCATCGGGCGGGCCCGCGTGGTGGAGGTGGCGCGCGCGCTGATGACCTCGCCGCGCCTGCTCCTGCTCGACGAGCCCGCGTCGGGCCAGACCGACGCCGAGACGGCGGTGTTCGGCGAGATGCTCACCGGCCTCGCCGCCGAGGGCCTCGCGATCTGCCTCGTCGAGCACGACCTGCCGCTCGTCATGCAGCTGTGCTCGACCATCCACGTCCTCGACTACGGCGCGCTCATCGCGTCCGGCACCCCGGCGGAGATCAAGGAGTCGCCGGACGTCATCGCCGCCTACATCGGCACAGAGGAGGCCGCACATGAGTGAGGTGGTCCCGCAGCCGCGCACGGCTGGCGACGACACGGCGGGCGACGACACGGCCGCCGCCCCGGCGGAGCCGGTGCCGCTGCTGGAGCTGGCAGGCGTCCGCGCGGGCTACGGCGCGATCGAGGTGCTGCACGGCGTCGACCTGGCGCTGCGGCCCGGTTCGCTGCTGGCGCTGCTCGGCCCGAACGGCGGCGGCAAGTCGACGACGATGCGGGTGTGCGCGGGCCTGCACCCGGTGTCCGGCGGCGAGCTGCGGTACGCGGGACGCAAGGTCAACGGCATCTCCGCGCAGGCCGCCGCCCGCCTGGGTGTCTGCTCCATCCCGGAGGGCCGCGGCATCTTCCCCAACCTGACGGTGCGGGAGAACCTGTGGGCCGCCACCGGGACGGGCGCCCGCCTGGCGGACCTGGAGGAGAAGGCGTACGACCGCTTCCCGGTCCTCGGGGAGCGCCGCCGCCAGCTCGCCGGATCGCTGTCCGGCGGCGAGCAGCAGATGCTCGCGCTGGCGCGCGCGCTCGGCACCGACCCGGCGGTGCTGCTGCTCGACGAGCTGTCCATGGGCCTCGCCCCCATGATCGTGACCCGGATGTACGAGACGGTCGCCGAGCTGGTCGCGGGCGGCCTGTCGGTGCTGGTCGCGGAGCAGTTCGCCCGCGCCGTCCTGCCGATCGCCGACACCGCCGCGCTGATGCTGCACGGGCGCGTGGCGGCGGCCGGCCCGCCCGGCGAGATCGAAGACCGGCTGTCCAGCGACTACCTGGGAGGTTGACCATCATGCGCACGGAGGAAAGGCGCCGGCGGTTCACGGACGACGTGGCGCGGCAGAAGCTCAGGACCGACCGGTTCCGCTTCGACGGGGTGCTGCGCGTCGCCGGCGCCGTCGCGATGGTCGCCGGGGTCGCCGGCGTCTTCATCGCCTACAACGTCTCGCTGGCCAAGGACGACATGCGGGACGTGGGGTCGCTGCAGACCCTCGCGCTCGGGTTCCTCGCGGTGACCGTCGCCGGCGCGGCCCTGTACCTGGCCGCCGCGGTCACCCGCGTCCTGCGGCTGTGGCTGCTGCGGCAGCTCATGGAGCAGCAGGCCCAGGCCGACCAGATCGCCGCCGCGCTGCGCGACCGAGCGTGACCGAGCCGCTCCCGGTCAGCGGGATGTCCGGAACGCCCGGACATCCCGCTGTTCAACGTCGAGTCCAGATGGAGGACGCCGAATGAACGACCCGAAGCCCGACGTGTTCGCCCCGGCGAGACTGGGGCCCGTCACGCTGCGGAACCGCGTCGTCAAGGCGGCGACGTACGAGGGGCTGACCAAGGACGGCCAGGTCACCGACGCGCTGATCGACTTCCATGTCCGGCACGCGCGCGGCGGCATCGGGATGACGACCGTCGCGTACTGCGCGGTCGCGCCGGAGGGCCGCACCGACCGCCGGCAGATCCACTGGCGGGACGAGGCCCTGCCCGGACTCCGCAGGCTGACCGACGCCGTGCACGCCGAGGGAGCGGCCGTCCAGGCGCAGATCGGGCACGCCGGCCCGGTCGCCAACCCCAAGAGCAACAAGCTGCCCGCGCTCGCACCCAGCCGCCACTTCCACCTGACGACCCAGACCGTCGCCAAGGCCGCCACGCACGCCGACCTGGCGCGCATCGTCGAGGCGCACGGGCACGCGGCGCGGAAGGCGATCGAGACCGGCTTCGACGCCGTCGAGATCCACATGGGGCACAACTACCTGACGAGCGCGTTCCTCAGCCCGAAGCTCAACCGCCGCGACGACGAGTACGGCGGCTCGCTGGCGAACCGCGCCCGGCTGGCGCGCGACATCGGCCGCGCCGTCCGCGACGCCGTCGGCGACCGCATCGCGATCACCGCCAAGCTGAACATGGACGACGGCGTGCCCGGCGGGTTCTGGCTGGACGAGGCCATCCAGGTCGCCCGGTGGCTGGAGGTGGACGGCTCGGTCGACGCCCTCCAGATGACCGCCGGAAGCTCCCTCCTCAACCCCATGTACCTGTTCAAGGGCGACGCGCCGCTGCACGAGTTCGCGTCCGTCATGAAGCAGCCGACCAGACTCGGGATCAAGCTCGTCGGCAGGCACTTCCTGAAGTCCTACCCCTACGAGGACCTCTACCTGCTCAGGGACGCCCGCCAGATCCGCGCGGCGGTGAAGCTGCCGATGATCCTGCTCGGCGGCGTCACCGACAAGGCGGGCATGGACACCGCCATGGCGGAGGGCTTCGCGTTCGTCGCGATGGCCCGCGCGCTGCTGCGCGAGCCCGACCTGATCAACCGGATCAAGGACGAGCCCGCCACCGAGTCGCTCTGCATCCACTGCAACAAGTGCATGACCGCGATCTACGGCGGCACCCACTGCGTCCTCTCCACCGAACCGCCCTGGGGCAGCCCGCGCACGTGACGCGGCGACCGCTGCCCGAGCCGGCCGCTGGTAGGCGCTCCACCCCGCCCCGCCGTTCCGCTGGACGGGCACGACTCGACTCTCCGATGCCGCCCGTCCGCACCCCTCTCGACCTGGACGTCCCGCTCAGCAGGACGGGGCCGGGGCCGCTCCCGGTCAGCGGGATGCCCGGACCCGCCGGGGCGTCCGGCTGATTAGCGTCGGGGGCGCGGTGCCGGGTCCGGAAGGGGAGGCGAGGAGCGGGAGTGCGCGACGAGACGATCGCGGGAATGCTGCTGGCGCGGCTCGGTGACCACCGGCCCGGCCTGCGCAGCCGCGAGCGGACCTGGACGTGGGACGCGGTCGTCCGGGAGAGCGCGGCGCGCGCCTCGCTGGCGCGCGAGCTGCGCCGCGACGGGCCGTTCCACATCGGCGTGCTGCTGGAGAACGTCCCCGAGTACGTGCTGTGGCTGGGCGCGGCGGCGTTGAGCGGCGCGACGGTCGTCGGCGTCAACCCGACCCGGACCGGCTCCTACCTGGAGCAGGAGGTCCGCCACACCGACCTCCAGCTCCTCGTCACCGACCGGGCCGGGCTGGACCTGCTGGACGGCCTCGACATCGGCGTCCCCCGAGACCGTTTCATCCTGATCGACGACGACGGCTACCCGGCCCGGATCGAGGCGCACGCCTGCGAGCCCACCGCCGACGCCTCGGTCACCCCGGCGACGCAGATGCTCCTGCTGTTCACGTCCGGGACCACCGGAAAATCGAAGGCCGCCCGCTGCTCGCAGGGCAGACTCGCCGAGCTGGGCCGCAACAACAGCGCCAAGTACGACGTCAAGCGCGACGACGTCTGCTACTGCCCGATGCCGCTGTTCCACGGCAACGCGCTGATGGCGCTGTGGGCGCCGTCCCTCGCGGTGGGCGCGACCGTATGCCTGACCCCCAAGTTCTCCGCCTCCCAGTTCCTGCCGGACGTCCGCTTCTACGGTGCGACGTTCTTCACCTACGTCGGCAAGGCCATCGGCTACGTCCTCGCCACTCCGGAACGTCCCGACGACGCCGACAACACGCTCACCCACGGGTTCGGGACGGAGGCGTCCCCCGAGGACAAGGCCGAGTTCCGCCGCCGCTTCCGCGCGCCCCTCGTCGAGGGCTACGGCTCCAGCGAGAGCGCCGGCATGATCAAGCGGGACCCGGCGACGCCGCCGACCGCGCTCGGCCGGCCCGCGCACGACGGCGTCCGGATCGCCGACCCGGAGACGCTGGAGACCTGCAAGCCCGCCGTCCTGGACGAGCACGGCCGCGTCACCAACGCCGAGGCCGCCGTCGGCGAGATCGTCGACGTGCACGGCGCCGCGAAGTTCGAGGGCTACTACAAGAACCCGGAGGCCGACGCCGAGCGCGTCCGGCACGGCTGGTACTGGACGGGCGACCTCGGCTACGTCGACGGCGACGGATTCCTGTACTTCGGCGGCCGGTCGGGCGACTGGATCCGGGTGGACTCGGAGAACATCTCCGCCCTGCTCACCCAGAACGTGATCCGCCGCCACCCCGCCGTCGTGGACGCGGTCGCGTTCGGCGTCCCCGACCCGCGCGCCGGCGACCAGGTGATGGCGGCGATCGAGCTCCCGCCCGGCACCGCGTTCGAGGACCTTGGATTCGCCGCGTTCCTCGCCGCCCAGGACGACCTCGGCACCAAGGGCGCGCCGCGCTTCGTCCGCGTCTCGCACGCGCTGCCGACGACCGGCTCGGGCAAGCTCAGCAAGAAGGAGATGCAGCTCGAAGGCTGGCGTACCGGCGACCCGGTGTACCGGTGGGCGACCAGGGGGGCGCCCGAGTACGCATTGATGACTGAGGCCGACAAGGCGGTGCTGCACGCCGAGTTCGCCGCCGCCGGACGCCGGCGTTTCCTCCCTTGACCACTGGCCCTGAACACGGAAGGTGTCCATGGATCTGCGTGAGACCCCGGCGCACGAGAAGCTGCGCGCGGAACTGCGGGCGTACTTCGCGGGCCTGCTGCCCGCGGACGTGCGGCGCCGCGCCGGTGAGCAGGGCGTCGGCGGCGACCGGTTCCGCGAGATCGTCAAGATGCTCGGCGACGACGGCTGGCTCGGCTACGGCTGGCCGGTCGAGTACGGCGGGCAGGGCAGGTCGGTCGCCGAGCAGTACGTGTTCTTCGACGAGGTCCAGCGGGCCGGGCTGCCGTTCCCGTTCGTCACCGTCAACACCGTCGGCCCGACGCTGATGCGCTTCGGGACGGACGAGCAGAAGCGGCGGTTCCTCCCGGGCATCCTGTCCGGCGACATCGTGTTCGCCATCGGGTACACCGAACCGGACGCCGGCACCGACCTCGCGTCGCTGCGCACCCGGGCCGTCCGCGACGGGGACGCGTTCGTCGTCGACGGCAGCAAGATCTTCACCAGCGGCGCCAACACCGCCGACCACATCTGGCTCGCCGCCCGCACGAACCCGGACGCGCCGAAGCACAAGGGCATCTCGATCCTCATCGTCCCGACCGACGCCGAAGGGTTCTCCTGGAGCCCGATCCAGACGGTCGGCGGGATGGTGGTGACGGCCACCTACTACAACGGCGTCCGGGTGCCCGAGACCGAGGTGGTCGGGGACGTCGACGGCGGCTGGGGCCTGATCACCACCCAGCTCAACCACGAGCGCATCGGGCTGGCCGCGCTCGGTGGCCGGATGATCCGGCTGTGGGAGGACGTCCGCGACTGGGCCCGCGAGAACGGGGTCATCGACCTGCCCTGGGTGCGCCGCGACCTCGCCCGCACTCACGCGAAGCTGGAGGCGATGCGGCTGATGAACTGGAAGATGACCATGGCGGTGGAGGCGGGCACGCTGACCGGCGCGCAGGCCGGCGCAGCCAAGTCCTACGGGACCGAGACGCATATCGACGTCCAGCGGACGCTGACCGGCGTCCTCGGCGCGGCCGGGCGGATCCGGCCCGAGTCGCCGGGCGCCGTGCTGCACGGCCAGATCGAGCAGCTCTCCCGGCAGGGCATCGTGAACACCTTCGGCGGCGGCGTCAACGAGGTGCTGCGCGACATGGTCGCCGTCCAGGGCCTGGGCCTGCCGAGGTCGAGGCGGTCATGAGCGATCCCGGCTACGAGGACAGGCTGCAAGCCTGGGTGGGCCGCGAGCTGCTCACCCTCCGCCCCGGGCAGGACCCGGTGAACGTCCCCATGATCCGCCACTGGGTGGAGGCGATGGAGGACGAGAACCCCGTCTACCTGGACGAGGACGCCGCCCGCGCCACCGGCCGCGACGGCATCGTGGCGCCCGCGTCGATGCTCCAGGCGTGGACGATGCGCGGATACGCCGCGTCTGTCTCCCCGGACGCCGGACGCACCGGCTCCGACGAGTTGACCGACCTGCTCGCCGAGGGCGGCTACACCTCCGTCGTCGCGACCGACTCGGAGTTCGAGTTCCACCGCGAGCTCGTCCCCGGCGACCACGTCGGCGTGGAGGAAACGCTGGAGGCGATCTCCCCGGAGAAGAAGACCGCGCTCGGACCGGGCCGCTTCATCAGCACGGTCCGGACGTACCGGGACGCGTCCGGCGAGGTGGTCGCGACGCAGCGGTGGCGGATGCTGCGCTTCCGCCCCGCGGAAAAGCCCGAGCCCAAAGCGCTGCGGCCGCGGCCCGCGATCAACCACGACAACGAGTTCTGGTTCGCCGCCGCCCGCGAGCACCGCCTCGTCATCCAGCGCTGCGCCGACTGCAAGTCGCTGCGGCACCCGCCCGGCCCGTGCTGCCCGCAGTGCGGCTCGTTCGGCTGGGACACCGTCGAGTCGGCGGGCGAAGGCCACGTCTACACCTACGTGGTCAACCACCACCCGCGCCACCCGGCCTTCGACTACCCGCTGGTCGTCGCCGTCATCGAACTCGCCGAGGGGACGCGGCTGATCGCCAACATGACGGGCGTCGAGCCCGCGGACGTCGAGATCGGCATGCCGGTCGTCCTCGACTGGATCGACCCGGACCCCGACCTGTCCCTGCCGGTCTTCCGCCCGGCCGCCGCCGCAGAGGAGAGCTGATGGACTTCACCCTGGGGGAGGACCTGGAGGCCGTCCGGGACCTGGCCCGGCAGATCTTCGCCGACCACGCCACGCAGGAGCGGATCAAGACCGCCGAGCAGTCTGGGACGGGCCTCGACGCCGCGCTCTGGACCGCGCTGGCGGACGCGGGCCTGCTCGGCGTCGCGCTGCCCGAGAGCGCAGGCGGCGCCGGCCTCGGCATCGGCGGGCTCGCCGTCCTGCTGGAGGAGCAGGGCCGCGCCGTCGCCCCCGTGCCGGTCTGGCCGGCGGTCGTCGCGGCGCTCACCCTCGCCGAGGCCGGCCGGCGCGACCTCCTCCCCGCGCTCGTGGACGGAACGGAAAGGGCCACGCTCGCGCTGGAGGAGTTCGCCCCCGCAGCCGACCCCGCCGCACCGCGCTGCACCGCCGTCCGAGAAGGGGACGGCTGGCTGCTGACCGGCACGAAGGCGGTCGTCCCGGCTGCGTCCGGCGCGTCGCACGTCCTGGTCGCGGCCCGCTCCGAGGACGACGGGCCGGGCCTCTACCTCCTCGACCCGTCCGCCGGTGGGACGTCCTGGGAGCCCGCCGGGACCACCGCCCACGACGGCGCCGCGCACCTCACCCTCGACGGCGCCCCCGCGCAGGCGCTCGGCGCCGAGGCCCTCGCGTCGGCCCTGCGCCTCGCCCGCGTCGCGCTCGCCGCCGTGCAGGTCGGGGTGGCCGAAGGCGCGCTCCGCCTCGCCGCCGGTCACCTCACCGACCGCGAGCAGTTCGGGCGGCCCCTCGCCGCGTTCCAGGCCGTCCAGCACCAGCTCGCCGACTGCTACATCGAGATCGACGCGATGCGGGTCTGCCTCTGGCACGCGGTCTCGCTGATCGCCGCCGGGCAGGACGCGGAGACGGCCGTCCTCGTCGCCAAGTGGTGGTCGGACGAGGGCGGGCTGAACGTCGTCCACCGCGTCCAGCACCTGCACGGCGGCATCGGCGTGGACGTCGACTACCCGGTGCACCGCCACTTCCTGTGGGGCAAGCAGATCTCCGGCACCCTCGGCGGCGCGTCCGCCGGCCTCGAACTGCTCGGAGCGGCCCTGTGATGAAGCACGCGAAGCGCTACGACGACGTCGCCGTGGGGGAGGAGCTCCCCGAACTGCGCATCCCGCTGACCCGCACCATGATCGTCGCGACTGCCATCGCGAGCCGCGACTACCAGGACGTCCACCACGACCCGTCCCTCGCGGTCGAACGCGGCTCCAAGGACGTCTTCATGAACATCCTCACGACCAACGGCCTCGTCGACCGGTACGTCACCTCGTGGGCGGGCCCCGCCGCCACCGTCAAGGCCATCAAGATCAGGCTCGGCGCGCCGAACTACCCCGGCGACACGATGGTGCTCACCGGCACCGTCAACGCCAAGCACGACGACCGCCGCGTCGAGATCGCCGTGCGGGGCGTCAACGAACTCGGCCCGCACGTCACCGGCACGGTCGTCGTCCAACTGCCCGGGAGCGACACATGAGCGTCCTGCCCGGCGCCGCCGCGATCGCGGGGATCGGTGCCACCGAGTTCTCCAAGGACTCCGGCCGCAGCGAGCTGCGGCTCGCCTGCGAGGCGGTGCTCGCCGCCGTCACCGACGCGGGGCTCCAGCCGTCCGACGTGGACGGCATGGTCACCTTCACCGCCGACACCAACTCCGAGATCCACATCGCCCGCAACCTCGGCATCGGGGAACTGTCGTTCTTCTCCCGCGTCGGGTACGGCGGCGGCGCGGCGTGCGGGACCGTCCAGCAGGCCGCGATGGCCGTCGCGACCGGCGTCGCCGAGGTCGTCGTCTGCTACCGCGCGTTCAACGAGCGGTCCGGCACCCGCTACGGCCTCGGCCAGGCCGACCGGCCCATCGACGTCAGCGCCGACCGCGCCGCCTACTCGTGGATGACCCCGTTCGGCCTCGCCACCCCCGCCCAGTGGGTCGCCATGTTCGCCCGCCGCTACATGCACGAGTACGGCGCCACCAGCGAGGACTTCGGCCGCATCGCCGTCGTCGACCGCGCGCACGCCGCGAAGAACCCCGCCGCGTGGTTCTACGACCGTCCCATCACCCTGGACGACCACCAGGCGTCCCGCTGGATCGCCGAACCCCTCCGCCTCCTGGACTGCTGCCAGGAGAGCGACGGCGGCCAGGCCCTCGTCATCGTCTCCGCCGAACGCGCCCGTGACCTCCCGCACCCGCCCGCCCTGATCTGGGGCGCCGCGCAGGGATCGGGCAACGACCAGCACATGATGACGAGCTACTACCGCTCGGAGATCACCGGCATCCCTGAAATGGGGCTGGTGGGACGGCAGCTCTACGCGCAGTCGCGGCTCACCCCCGCCGACGTCCAGGCCGCGATCCTCTACGACCACTTCACGCCGCTCGTCCTGCCGCAGCTCGAAGAACTCGGCTTCTGCGCCAAGGGCGAGGCCAAGGACTTCGTTGCGGACGGCAACCTCGGACTCGGCGGGCGCCTCCCGACGAACACCCACGGGGGCCAGCTAGGCGAGGCGTACATCCACGGCATGAACGGCATCGCCGAGGGCGTCCGCCTCGTCCGCGGCACCTCGGTCAACCAGCCGGGCGGCGTCCATAACGTCCTGGTCACCGCCGGCACAGGCGTCCCGACCAGCGGCCTGATCCTGGGGGCTTCCGGATGAGCGAATGGCGCGGCCGCCACCTCGGCACGAAGACCGTCTCCTACGACGACACGCGACCCGTCCTCTACGCCCTCGCCGTGGGGGCGAGCGCCTCCGACCTCGACCTCGTCTTCGAGGAGCGGCTCCGCGTCCTCCCGACGTTCGCCCTGACCCTCGCCCAGTGGGCACCGGACGCGCTGGGCTCCGCAGGGGCCTTCGACACCACGACGGCCGTCCACGGCTCGCAGCGCCTCCGCGTCCGCAAACCCCTGCCCCGCTCGGGCTCGGTGGAGATGTCCGCCCACGTCGCCGAAGTCTGGGACAAGGGCTCCGCGGCCGTCTTCGAGGTCGCCGTGGAGAGCCCGTACTTCGAGGCCACCTGGTCGCTGTTCGCCCCGGGTTCCGGCGGCTTCGGCGGCGACCGGGGCCCATCCTCCCGCCGCCGTCCCGAGACGGAGCCCGACGGGGCGCTGACCGTGGCGACGTCCCTGAACCAGGCCGCCCTCTACCGCCTCCTGGGCGACCGCCACCACTTGCACATAGACCCGGAAGCGGCGAAGAAGGCCGGAATGCCGCGCCCCATCATGCACGGCCTGTGCACCCTGGCCGCGGTCACCCTCCCGCTGGCCGAGTCGCTGGGCGCCCACCCGGCCGACCTGCTCGAACTGGAAGGCCGCTTCGCCGCCCCCGTCTTCCCCGGCGACGTCCTGCACCTGGATACCTGGAAGGAAGACGACACGACCCTCGCCGAAGCATCGGTGAACGGCAAGCCGGTGATCACCGCAGCCCGAGCCCGTTTCGTCTGAGCCGTCAGGCGGGCATCCGGGCCCAGACGATCTTCCCTTCACCGGTGGCGGAGTGCCGGGTGCCGGTCTCCTTCGCGTAGGCGGAGATGATGGCCAGGCCACGGCCGTTCTCGGCCATGGGAGCCGGGGTGCTGGGGATGGGGAG
>NZ_SMKM01000172.1 GCF_004348665.1 Actinomadura sp. GC306
CCCATTCAGAAGGCATTCCAGCCTCGGAATGCTGAGTCCGGTGGATTACGAGGAACGACACCGAACCTCGAACACGACCACCTGACCCATCTCACCCCAGCTGTCCGTGCTACGGGGGGAACCTCACTCCCGATCGGCCTTCACCCAGTTATGCAGCGTGTAGGGGTTGATCCCCAGCTCCCGTGCGACCTGCGCAACTGGCTTGTCGGTCTCCTTGACGATCCGCACGGCTCCCTCACGGTTCTGCTGGGCACACGGAATGGGCTCAGTCAGGCCGGTCCTGGCCAACACCGGATAGTAGCTAGCGCCATCGAATGGGCACGCCTCAGACTCGACAACCGGCGTAGTGCCACACCCAGCCCATGTGCACGATGAAACCGAGGTATTGGGGTATGGGAAGGAAGAAGCGATCACGGGCGAGACGGAATCTGCACCGGCGCTCGGCGACACCCAGCAGGAGTACGCGCAACAAACCCCCGCAGCCATCCAGATTCAAGCGTGCCCTGACATCCACTAGTGCCAAGGTGGGACTTGGCGTTGGAGTGCTGCTAGCCGCGATACTGACGGCCGTGGGAACAGTCGTAGGCACAAAAGCAATTGAAAAGCTACCAGTCGTTGGGAAGGAGCCATCGAAACCCAAGATCGCCGTGCGTGCCTACAAGGGCTCTGCCTGCGGTGGGATAGTGGTGCCCAATAAGACTATCACCCAGCTTGGTACGCCTCCGGAGCAGTATGAGTCTGACGCAGACTTCCCTGCCTGGGTTGCTAAGAAAAGTGCGACGCCCTCAGTGGAGCTTGTTGATCTGACCGTGCAGGGGAACTCGGGCACGGCAGTTGTGATTGACAAGATCGAAGTCGAGATCGTGAAGCGGCGCCCGGCACCCTCGGGAGTTGTGGTGGGATTGCCATGCGGGGAACCTTTTACGATCAACTTCGCGCGCATTAACCTAGACCGACAGCCCGTAAGGGTCGACCCCTCCCTCCCAAAGCCGGAAGAGATGGTCAACGGGGTTGTGCCTGACAGGCAGTACGCTAAGGTGAAGTTTCCTTACCAGGTCACCGCGGGTAAGGCTGATCAGTTCGCGCTTCTGGCGACAACTTCTCGGTGTAGTTGTGAATGGGTGCTTAAGGTCAAATGGAGTTCGGACGGAGCGGTCGGCGAAAGCATTATCAAGGATAACGGTAAGCCGTTCCTCACTACTTCTCCGGCCCGGATGCAGCGGTACACCTTCTATAGTGGTGGCTCGTGGGAGGCTTTTCCAATCACAAATGCGGGCTGACCATACACTACTTCGCCCACGGCACAGTCTCCGTGTCCGTCACCCATTTATTTATGAGCTGCAGCCTTGGCAGGTACTGACCTTGGTAGTCCAGCAACCGCAAGATGACAAGCTCCAGGTAGTGCATGCCGAGCCGCCACGCTTGCTTCATCTCATCGTCCGTTGGCCACTCAAGCTTTGCCAGCTTCTTCGGCGGGTGCACAAGATTGTTGCGGAGCGTGGTGAGAAGATCAGGGCCGGCTTCGTCTGGCTGGTTGTTGAAGGCTGCCCGCCGTGCTTCGAGCGCGGTAAAGCTGCTTGGCATGTCAATCGAGATGTTTGCCCATTGCAGCAGCAGCCGCAGCATGTGCGCCGCGTTCAGCTTGCCGACGGCGTCAGTAGTCAGCCACTGCTGTGTCTGTAGGACCGCCCACCCCACTAGTTCCAGGCCAGAGGCGACGACGGGAATGCGTACATCGAGCGGTTGAGTGCCGTTGGCAGTCAGGTTGAGATTGATCGCGCGGTCTGCAACCTTCTCCATCGTTGGGTCAGCGGCGAGCTGCGTGAAGCCGCGGGCCAGCTCTGGCAGCGCATCGTTCACGAGATGATCTGGGCACCAGCGCCACTGCCCGGTTCCGATACGCGGCGTTTCCCATGTTGCCCACACCACGCGGCCGGTGCTGTCGAGGCCAGCAGTCGCGCCAAGTTCGACTTCACGCCCAGCGATGAAGCTCAGAAGCAAGAAGAGTCGCCGCTGTAGCTGACCAGCATCTTCGCTCGTGACAGGCAGATTCTGTGGAACCGCCTCGATGACGAACGGGAACTCCTCACCTTCCCGCCACTCGTCGGCGGCAGCCAGGCGCAGCTTCCAGCTGGGCAGCTCAAACGCCAACTGCCCCTGCTCCTCTGCGTCGGTTTGGCAGACTGGGAACAACTGGTCGCTCAGCCTGCCGCTCACATGGATGAGCAGCCAGTGCACGTTTGAGATATCGCCTGCTTCGAGAGTGCTGATGCGGAACAGACGATCAGCCCAGTACTTCAAATGCTCAGGGCGAGCTGGGAGCTCCGATCTGGTGGGCGGGTCAAGTGAGGCTCCGGCAAGCGGCTCGATGGTGGCAACGTCGGTGCCCCACTTGAGGTGAAACAGCCACTGCTCATCGCTTGCGAGGTGCGCGTAGAAGCCTGGCCGTGGAGCGAAGCGGAACTCAAGATCGCCCCTGGCTTGATATGTGGTGCCCTTGTGGTCAGTAACCGATAGATCTCCGGCGTACAGCCGAACGACTCCATCCGCCGCAGGACGGTACAGCGGGCGGATGTAGGGAGGAGCTGAGTTCGCCGACGGACTGCTCTGCCCGGTCACAATCATTTCACCCTTGAGAGTCGCAGCAGGAAGACTACGTATGATATGCGTCGCAGTTTCGATCTGGTGGTAGACCTCGCGAGATTTCATTCATCATTACCCCGCCACCAAGGCAGCGTAGCAACCTCGCTCCGTTCACGCATGGCTACAAGGTGCTTCGCGAAGGCTTCCTTGTGCTCCTCGACACTCAATGAGGGCTTCCCGAACTTTGCATACTGCGTTCGCCAGGCAAATGGATCGGTACCGATCAGCGCCCGAGGATGCAGATCGTATAGATGTTCTGCGGTGAGCGCGAAATGAAGCCGACCATCTGCGTGAGGATTCCTTCTCCAGTTATCGCCACAGGCTTCAGATGAGTCCAGAGTCGCTACGAACGTGAACGAAGCATCAAGCCGCGCAGCGAGGCCGGCAAGCTTCTCAAGCTCCTCGGCTACCAACCCCGCAGCCCGAGTCTTGCACTCCCCGACAGCGATACTGCCGTCAGCGAGCAGCAACAGGACGTCGGCTTCGCCAAAGATCCTGCTTGAGCCTCGCTCCATGAAGTTGACGCCTGGGTATCCACCGAAGATCGGGCCGATGCCACCAAAGTGCTGTCTGAACAGCTCAGCGAAGAACCGTTGAGCAAGTACATGTACTAGGGCGTCCGTACTCATGAGCCGCAGGAGAAGTTCACTCGCCCGGTAAGCGAACGGCAGGTGGTCGTAGCCGAATGGTCGTTTGATCGGGTTACCGCAGCCACGGCAGGTGATCGGAGGAGAAAGCTCGGCAAGGGGATGCCATGCCCTTCCCTTGCACCGGGGACAACTCACGCCCGCGCCACGCAAGATAAGCCCATGGGTATCGGCCCAGTCGAGCCATGCTTTCGTTGCGCCGTCGCCGCCGAAATATTTCTTGATTCTGCCGAAAGTCAACTCGACCTGATCGAACTCATCTGGCACACCCGCATCTTGGCGCAGCATCTCTTCGATACGTGTCAGGCGATCTCGTCCTTCTGGTGACTGTTCGGAGTCATCCTTGAGGAGTGTCCTCAACTTTCGTTTCCAGTAACCGGAGCCTCGGCGCTCACAGAGGGCAACTAGAAGTTCTTGGACGTTGGGAGAAAGCAGGGGATAAAGTTGAGGGAATCCGATGTCCTTGAGGACGCTCTCCGCGATAACACCCGGCTCGCTAGGAGCGCAGTCCGCGTTTTGGTCCTGCGCCGCAGCGTGCATTACATCCAGGCCGGTTATATAAGAGATCTCAACAAACTCGCGCCGCCTGGAGACCTTTCTGACAACTCCTCTGTGATACCGCGGGTCAGCCAGCAGCGCTTGGCGCATCGTGCGGCTTGGAGGAAGATCCCATTGCTCAGGGATGATCGTAAGGTCAAGGTTGACGCCATGGCTGGTCAGAAGACCGGTGCCGAACCACTGATGTTCCGACGGGCTGAGAGATGGAACGCGCGTATGCCCTGAAGTAAAGTTGGCCGTCTCTTGTGTCCAGTATCCACACCCCCAACTTGGCTGAAGGACCTCCCGGTAGTCGGCAGCGTAGTAGAGGCCGCCAGCCTTTTCGGCGAGAGCTTGCAACTTCTCGCGGGATACACTGGCGCTGACCAGGAAACAAGTTCCCCCGCCATGAAGTTGCCAGGCTTTCATGGCAAACTCGCGCCGCCAATGACTGAGTGCGTGGGCTACGTCAGTCGTTACCGGGACCGCCAGCGGGAATCCTGGAAAGAACGCGTGAGCGGCACGGAGTTGCCACAGCAGGCAAAGATCCTCAACACTGCCCGGCTCATACACCACGACGACGTTGGGGCCGACTTTGAGCGCCTGCTCTCGTCGGAACGGAAGTAGCCGGTCACCTGCAAGCGATTGGTCGATTGGTGCCGGAGCTACAGATAGGCCGACACACGACAGCTGCCTAGCCGTAAGCTGCTGTCCTCGAAGGCTCTCCAGCAGATGTTCGGGACCAAGAGTCTGATCGGTGGACGCAGCAAGTTTGACCACATCACTGAAGGTAAGCCCATCTCTGAGACCCAAGAATTCGAGATCCTTCACTTCGAATTCTTGTTGCAGCAGGCCCCAAATTCCGAGATACGCCAGGTACCAGGGATTGTCCGGATCAAGCGCATTGACATCCAAAATCTCTAGGCTTGGTACGCGCTGTTCTGGCAAACGCACAAGGACACTCAGCAGGTTTGAGAAGCCATCGCCATCGCGCCACATCCCGCCGTACTCTGCGCGGTAATCCTTGGGGACAGGAAGAACGCCCCTTGTGTGGACCTCCGCTGTGTTGGAATCAGCAAGCAGATCCTTCCAGGGGGCCGCCAGCGATTCGGCGCCTTGAGCAACTGGAAGGATGGGGCTGCAGGCGCCGCCCCAGTCACTACATGCATGCTGCACTGCGGCGACTGCGTCAGCCCAATCTTCAGCATGAACCAGACGTGCCACAGCTTGCGGGCTGATGACCCGCGTTATGGCGGTCGGGCCCTCTAGCGGCTCAGGGGTCAGAAGATCATGCGGCGTAATCACTCGTACACCCTAAGCCTACGGGCTCCTAGTACGGCAGTCCGAGAACGTGATCTGGTCATCGTCGGGCAAGGCGGGTTCGTTGATGAAACCAGCGGGCGCGGGCTTGATGACGTCGTCGCCAGATATGCCAGTCCAGATGGTGCTTCAGGCTGTGCCGGCCGCGGGTGAGTAGATTGACCAGGCGTTTCACCTCGGCGACGGTCAGCGGGATCAGCCCGGGATCGGCGGGTGGGAGGTCATCGGGGTTGGTGGGTGGTGGCGCCGTGCTGCCGGTGGTGGTGCGGGTCTGGGCGGCGGTGACGGCGCAGACGGCCAGGGCGGCCATGGCCAGCACGAGGTGCCGAAGCAGCGCCGGGTACGTTCTGACCTGCGAATGGTCCAGCCCGAACGCGTCCTTTGCGGTCTGGAAATCTTCCTCCACAGGCCACCTGCGCCCGGCGACCGAGATCAGGGTCCGCAACGTCACCGGCCGCCCCTCGGGCACAAAGCACACGTAGAAGGCCACCTCGCGGACGCCTTTGGCGTTCGGGACCAGACTGCGGCGGATCAGCAGGTGGCGGCGGGGGTGCGCGGTGCCGATCCACGCCCACGCATAGCGGCGTTCGCCTTTGGATCCGGCCCCGCAGGAGTCGATGACCCAGTCGGAGGCGATCAGCGTTTTCAGCGCCTGATCGGCACGGGCCGTGGCGTGCCCGGTGAAGGCGATCGGGGTGGACTTGGAGATGCCCAGCACATAACCGGTGTCGGCCGCCTCCAGCCAGGTGCGCAGGCCCGGGTGGGCGCCGTACACCTCGTCGCCGGTCACCCACGGCGGCAGCCTGCCCTCGGCCTGCAGGTCGGCCAGGAGCTGGCGGCCCAGCTCGGGCTTGGTCGCAAAGACCACCTCCTCGGGCACCCCGGCCTGCGCCCGGCGGTCAGGGTCGGCGGCCTGCTCGGCGGGCAGATACAGGCGGGCGCCGATCAGTGCGTGCCCGGCCTTGGTAGCGAAACTGCAGTACACGACGTTGATGGCGTTGGAGATCCGGCCCGCGCAGCCGACGTACTGGCGCTTGACGCCGATGGTGGCCGAGCCCTTCCTCTCCTGCCCGGACTCGTCCAGGATCGCGACCGCGTCACCATCGTCCAGCCGCTCGCATACGAAACCGCGAACGGCGGCCATCGCCCCCATGGTGTCCCACTTCGCGCGTTCTAGCAGGTGCTGCATCTTGCCGGGTGTGGGGTCTCCCGCATGCTCGGCGATCGCCCAGCAGTTCTTTCGCGGTAGATCGCACATCAACGCCCGTACATACTTCTTCGCCTGAACCCGCGGCTCCCACCTGCGGAAATACCCGGCCATGGCGGCCGTCAGGTCATCGAGGTGCCTGCCGGCCGCCCCAGCCTCTACCATGGCGGCAGCAGCCGCCCCAAGATCGTTGATCGTCACACATCAAGATCACAGGGCGGCTGTTCTGCGTTACGGGCAGGCACTCTCCGCACAGGTCACGTTCTCGGACTGCCGTACATGTCGGCTCGTTGTCTGCTCGGCGGTTTCGAAACGGATCGACACCACGCGACAGAGGGTGGCACGGGTATACCTCTGGATGCGGACAGATTGGTACAATGCAACACTGAGAGCGCTGCTCTGATACGAGAGCTCCGCTTTTAATCCGTAGGCTGTGGGTTCGAGTCCCACGCGACCCGCCACCCCTGACCAGGGCAAACATGCCCTGGGGGACCTGCGGGCGATCGTGCCTGGGGCCGACCTGAGGCCACCCTGGGGCCTGCCCACGCCGCGCACTTCGGCATCTATCTGCGCCCTCCCAGGGCACGGAATGCAGGCACGCCTACGGCCCGCACCACCCGGACCGGGACCGGTGCGCCAGCGGTATTTCGTTAGTCCTTTCGCAGATCGCCGGACAAGAACGGGGAGCGGAAGCTCACGATCACGCCGCCAACGCCGCGGGCCGCGGACGGACCCGGCTCGCTGGCCGGGCACGGGTACGCGGCCGCACGGGCTCGGGACGCTCGCTGGTCCTTCGGCGTCGCACCAGACAGACCGGCCCGGGTGTGGCTCGCCACCCGGCCGCCACGGCGCTCCGCAGTCCGGCGGCGTCGGCGCGTGGTGCCCGGCACCACGCCCCGCGGCCTGCAGCAGGTACGCGGCGGTCTTCTCCGCGGCGGTGTGCGCACCTCGGGCAGCACCGAGGTGTAGGTGTCAGCGGTCAGCACGATGCTGGAATGCCCCAGCATCTCCTGCACCACCCGCAACTCCACCCCCGCCGCCAGCGCCAAAGTGGCCGCGCCGTGGCGAAGGTCGTGCAGCCGGATCGGCGGCACCCCGGTTTCGGCGATAAGCCTTTGGAAAGTGTGGGTAAGAGTGGTGGGGGCGATCGGGGTGCCGTTGCGGTTGGTGAACACATACCCGCTGTAGACGTGGCCGTCGCCGTAGGCGTCCGCCTCTGCCAGCTGCCGGGAGCGGTGCGCACGCAGCGCCACGACCGTGGTGCGGTCCAGCGCGATTACCCGGGTGCTGTGCGCGGTCTTGGGCGGGCCCACCGTCAATCGCCCGTCCCGGCGCTGCAGCTGGCGGCAGATGACCGCGGTGCCCTCGTCCAGGTCGATATCGCACCACCGCAGCCCCGCCGCCTCACCACGCCGCAGCCCACGCAACGCAATCACGTGATAGGCCGTGTACAGGCGGTGCTCGGTGATCGCATCCAGGAACTGCGCGGTCTGCGCCGCGGTCCACACCGCCACCGCGGGCCGCTCACCCGTCTTGCGCCAGTGCTGCACCCGGGTGGCGGTCCACACCACCGCCCGCGGGCGCCGGGTCGGCGGCAACGCCACCAGCGAGGCCGGGTTCTCCTCCACCAGCCCGGCCCGCAACGCGGCGTTGAGCGCCGCACGCAACGTGGCGCGGATCCGATCCAGCGTCGCGGCCGACAACCGCCGCCCCGCGTTCTTGTGTTCACGGGTGATGACCTGGAACATCTCCTCCACGTGTGCGACCGACACCTCGGCCAGCAGCAGGTGGCCCAGCAACGGGTCCAGGTACCGGCGGACGTGATCGGCGTACCCGGCCACCGTGGACGGCGCACCCTGGTGGTTCTCCAGCCACCGCCGCAGCCACTCGGCCACCGTCAGCGGGCCCCCGGCAGGGCCACGCAGCCGTACCAACGCCGCTTCGGCCGCCCTGCGGGTCGGGTAACCACCTCGGCGGACGCGGCGTCGGCGACCGTCCATATCGGACCCGAGTTCGAGTCGCAGGTACCAACTGCCGTGACTGCGCTCAGCCGCCAGACGCGGGCACCTTCCACCCATCGCGCGGCCGCTGTAGGGGTCCTGGCAGCCGCATCGCCGGTACACACCACCGGCACTCCTCGCTCTACCCATGAGGCCAGGGTGCGTGCCGCAGGTGTACCGCAGCCATCACAGCGAGCAGCAGGCTGTCCTTACCGGCTGGGTTGAAGCCCGTCATCAAAGCCGGGGCAGCTCAGGGGGTGATGTGCTTCTGGATCTGGTCAGCCGTTCGCCGGAAGGGTTATGGGGAGGAGTCGCTTGATCGGGAGGCCGTAGTCGGATGCTGCCCTCGCTGCCTGTCGCCGGAACGGGTCGCCCTTCAGTCGGGATGACAGGACCAGCCCTGCCTGCATGAGCAAGATGGGGAGCCAGATGACGTCGGCGCGTTCGCCTTCGCGGGGCTTGGCGTCGGTTCGGATGGCCCAGAGTCCGTTGCCGAGATCTTCGGTGTAGGCGTCGGCCGTGTAGGCGCTGGCGTGGGTGTAGTCGCACAGGTGCCGGTAGACGACGTACATGTCTTCTTCGCCGAACCGGGCGGTGAGCTGGTTGAACTTCTGGAACTGCTTCAGGAGCAGCTTAAGGCGCGCGATCCCGGGATCGGCTCCCGGCTGGGAGAGATCAGGGCCCGGTGGGGTGCCGATGTCGACTGGGTCGAGCACGGGCCAGCGGCGCTTGCCAGTGTCCTTGTCTGTCAGTTCGTCGAGCAGGACCTTTCGCTTGTTCCAGGTGGCGAAGTCCAGGACCGTCAGTCCGTCGTCGCCCTCTGCGGCGAGCCAGAGCATGGCGTAGACGTGTTCGACGATGGAGCGGTAGGTAGGTGTAGTCGTGATCGTGCGGCCGGCGTCAACGCGATCGAGGAAGTCTTCAGCCAGGGCGTTGACGTGCCGCCACCAGCCGGCGAGTGCGCGGACGATGGCGGTGTTCTCGACCGGGAGTTCCAGGCCCTTGGCCATCAGCGCGTCGCCATCGGCAATCAGCCTGCGGGCGATCGGCAGGGCGCGGCGGCTGGTCTTGGTGTTGTTTCCGAACTCGTAGGTCACGTGATCAACGGTACTGGCGTCGAGGTCAGCGGTGTTAGCAGACTTCCCCTCACGGTAGTCGCGCAGAGACTGTCAGTGCCGGAGGGTAGCGTCGAGCCATGACCACCCATCGCGGAAGTCCGGGCCTCTTGCGCTCCTTCTCGCTAAGGGATTACCCCGGCTACGGCCGGTATCCCTTCAACGTCCCGCTGCTCTCAGCGATGACGGGCCCGATCGAATTCTCTCCGCTGACCGTCATCACCGGGCCGAACGGTGTTGGCAAGACCGCGCTCCTTCAGGCGCTCGCCCTTCTTGCTGGCCTGCCAGCGTTGGGTGGTAGCGAACAGTTCCCCCGTCGCTCGTCGCCAGTCGACGACTTGGCCGACCTTGCCACACTGTCGTTCACGCCGCCTCGGCCGCGCCACGGCTTCCATCTGACCTCAGCGATCCACCACTTGGAGGAGGAACTGGACCGTCAGGCGGCCGCTGACCCCGATTTCCTCGATGCCTACGGCGGCCAGCGGTTGTCTGAGCTGTCGAGCGGACAAAAAGCCCTCGCCGTGATGACCCACCGATTCCGCCCAGGCGGTCTCTACCTTCTCGATGAACCCGAAGCACATCTCCACCCCGAACGGCTACGCACGTTGGCCAATGAGATCAACCGACAGGTCGCCGAGGGCTCGCAGTTCATCATCGTCGCCCACAGTGTGTTGCTCGTGACCGCTCTCGACACGCCCACCATCTTGGAAGCCGACGACACTGGCGTTCTCCGCCATGTAGGGGTGCGCGAATCTCACCTCTACGCGAGTGCGATGGCAACTCTGGGGCCTTCTCCCTGAGTGACTGTTCAGCAGTTCGGTGAGCGCGGTTTCAGGTGGTTGAGGGCAGCCCAGGGGTTTCCGCTGGTGAGGCGGGTGAGGGCTTCCAGGAGGCCGAGACTGAGGTTCCACCCGTTGCACGGACACTGATGTTGCCCCGGTTTCACGGACTCGAGCCCGTGCCCGTAAAACGGGGCAATATCAACTTGTCCGCCGAACAGGGGGAAGCTCAAACGGAATCCGCAGCAGGGCTCGCAGTGCGGTGTGACGGGAGACCGGCATTCCCAGGACGGAGAGCAGACGGGCACGGGCCCGGCCAGCTAACTCTCGTGCCACCGCCCCGACCTGAACGGTCAGCCGGACAGTTCGTCGCTGATACCGCTCCAGCAGCCCGGCAAGCTGCTCCCGGAACGTTCGCGGGGGGCACCGCCAGTCACGGCACGCAAGCCACCGCATGCGCACATCTGTCGGCGTACAGGTTCGAGTGCAGGAGCAGGTACGGCTAGACGTACCGAGGCGGTCGTACCGTCCACCGGAGCGGCCGGTTCGGCCAGGGGCGGGAGCCCGTACGCTGACCCGCGAATCGGGCAGGCTTCTCGCCTGCCCCTGCAGCCCGATGAGGGCTCCCGAAGGGTTCCCTGGCCGAACCCGGCCGCGCTTGTTGGTCATCTGCCTCTGTACGTTTATCCGTACTTCGCACTGCGCGTTTAGCAGTACGCCGACAACATCCAGCACGACCGGCCGTCCATCGACGGGAACATCGGCCACGGTCCGCTCACACCACCCATGGACATGGGCGGTCTCGACCGCGCACTCCGGGCAAGGCACCGGCACCCTCCGGCTGCGGGCCCGCACCCGAATCAGCTCGCCCTCGTCCGTCACATCCCCGATGACCAGGCCAGACAGGCCCGAGAACACCACCCCGACAAGCCTGTCGCCCTCGATCACCCCTCAGCGTGACGGGCTGACACCCTCCGCTACCACCGAAACTGCGACAGAGCCGAAAACCGTACAGTCCCTCGCGCGTCACACCTCATGGCCCGCTGTGGATCAGCGGAGCCCAGAGTTCAGGTCGATCGTGGTAATTGGCACGCAGTTCGCGCGTGGCCTGGTTCAGTGCTAGGGCAGCGTTGGACGCGGTGGGGTTGCTTGGCAGTGCCTGATAAAAAGCCCGGGCGGCCTCGACGGCGATACCATCGGCCAGCGGCCAGAGACTTGCGATGACGTGACGGAAGCCGGCGAGATGGAACGCCGAAGCTAGGTTGATGGATTCTTCGATGTGATCCGGACTGCGGTCAGCCGTCGAACAGGCGGACAGGTAGGCCAACTCGGCGTGAGCGAGGTCGAGCCGGACGATCTCCGGGATAGTCAGCGTTCCGTCGTGCAACCGTAGTCCTCCAGTAGATGGCGCAGAGTGATCGGCGCGAGCGTGGCAAGCGAAGTGCGTCCAGGTGGCTTCGGGCAGCGCGGCCAAGACTTCGGCGGTAGTGGCCTCTCGGTTGACTAGCCACGTCCCGCTGGGATGCTTCCTGTGCAGCTCGTGTGCTTCACAGATGGTGCCGAGCAGGTCGGGTAGTCCGGGTGTGCGGGCGAGTGCAACCGTGAGCTGGCGCCGGATGGTCGTGGGAGGCTGGGCGCGGGTATGCGCCAGGACCCGAAGCGTCGGTGTGTATGACGAAACGATGGCGTCCAGCGCGTCAGGCTGCCCAGGGCGGCCCGCAGCGTGCAACGGAAACAGCCCGAGCAGGCCGATCGGCAGCCACCACACGCGGCGGGGGTGTCCCTGGGAGGCGGGGAGGGCTTTGATCACCCTGCTCACGATGGTGTCCCAGAGCCAGCCTAGGATCGCTTGGAGCGGGATGTGTTCTTGCTTTCCGGTCGAGCGAATGGCCCGTAGGAGTGCTTGTGCATAGCCCTTGACCTCACTGATGGCGAGGTCATCCAGCTCGACGTGCACGGGGTCACGGTCGGCGCTGATCAGGATGGCGTCGGAGCGTTGCGACGCCGCGTTGACCAGCACGACCGTGCCGCCGACTGCGGCTGGCTGAAGATCAGCTAGGCGCGGCGGAAGCAGGAAGCGATCGAAGCGGGGATGGGTGCGAATCTGGCTGACCAGCTGGTCGTGCCTGGTCCACAGGCTGGTTCGGTCGCCGGCCCCACTGGGGGAATTCAGCAGCTCCCGGAGCTGACGAATGGGTCCCGCAAGTTCAGGCAACTGCTCGTCGAGGTCGCTGAGGTCAGTACGTGACTCCAGTTGTGCGGCTAGCAGAATCCCGCGGCCCAGTTCGCTGATTTCCACCGCGCCGACCACGTCTCCGGTCCCGCAATGCGCGGCGATGGCCTCGACCGCCAAGCCGAGGTGGTTGCCGAGCCGGGACTCCCGATCGCCCCAGTCGGCATCCTTCACGGGGACGATCGGCAGCAGACGCACCGCAGGATCCAGCACCGTCACGGCGGTCGCGTGCTCGCCCATCGCCTGCGCGAGCATCCCCACCTCGAGACCGGCCCTGGCACGGGCCTGCGGCGACGCGGCGGTCGCCGCTGCCAGCCGACGCGCGAGCGTGTGCAACGTCTGCTGGTCCACGCCTAGCCCGCCCGCTTCCCACCACAGCCTGTAAGCCTTGCCGAGATGCGACAGCAGAAGGGACAGCTCCGGCCTGCCATCCAGCGTGGCCGCTGCCGCCTGTCCTATGTAGGAAATCCCTTGTTTCAGGTCAGTGTGCCGGTGGTGTTGTGCGAAGCGATCCATCAGTGCCACGCCGAGGTTCGCCAGCCGGAGCGGCCGACCGCGATGTCCCTCAGGTGTCGTTTCAACGGCACGCTGGAGAAACAACACCGCCTGATCCAGATCACCGGGCGCCGCGGTGAGTTCGAAGCGCTCCTGCAGCGCGGCCCCGAGGTTGTTCAGTCGTACGGCCAACCGCCAGTGATCCGCAGGAGTCGCGGCTACCGCCTGCTTGAGCAGGCCGATCGACCGATCGAGGTCGCTTTTCGATTTGTATCGCTGGAAACGGCGCTGGTAGATGCGACCCGCGTTGGCGAGGACTGCGGGCCGATCACCGGGTGGCCCGTTTGTATCCGACAGCGCCTTCTCCAAGAGCATGATCGCCCGATCTAGATCCGAGGCCGATCCAGAATATTCGTGGCGTTGAAGGTAGGCCAACCCGAGATTCGAGCAAATCGTTGCCCACTCGGAGATTTCCGGTAGTGCCGTCGCATGCGCCTGCTCACCGCAGTCGACTGCGTACTCCAAGTCTTCAGACAGGCCATGATACGCGAAACGTTCCCGGTATACCAGGCCGAGATCAGACAGTCGCTTCGGATATTTGGTGGAGATGGCAGTGGAATTGGTGGCTGCGGCGGCGAGTTCGAAATATGTGATTGCCAGCTCGAGGGCGTCCTCTTCTTCGCCGTTTTGGTGTCGCCGCAAGTATTGCAATCCGAGATCAGACAACTCGCCACCCGGCAGCGACAGTCGCGACCGCCAGTCATCCTCCGGCAGATGGGCGAACGGCCAGGCACGCAGCCGTGGCGAGGTGCGTGCTCGTGCCTTACCCGCGCAGCGAGGACACCCGGCGAACGAGTGGCCAACGTGGCGGGCGCATTTCCGGCAAAAGTCCACGCCCGCTTCCGCGAGCGTGTCCGGCGCTTGAAGATGACCGAGGTAGGCTGCACGCGCAAGCTGGATCAGCCCATCTTCCCCCCAGCCTAGCCACCGCAGGACCATTCCCAGAGCATTCCGCCCGTCTCGGTGCTCGGGGTCGATGTACACACAGCGCGCCAACGGCAGGATTGCACCTCCGATTTCACCGGATTCGACGAGGCTAGCACCTAATAGAAAATGACCGTTCGACTCGTACGGACAAAGCAGGACTGCAACCTCGAACGCCTGCGCTGCTCGTGGATAGTCCTTCTGCTCAAAGAAGAACTTCCTACCCATCTCATAAAAATCTTCGCCTGTGCCAATGGAGATCATAGAGAGCCTATATCCGCCGATCGATCTCGCGCCGATACGACCTGGCGATTATGCGATTCAAGCAAATCGCACAGATCAGCCAAAATTTCCCATCGCGGGGCGGAGACAGCGGAGCGTTATCAATTGAGGTTTTGCCAGCAAGAATGATCCGGACAGTGGCTACTTCTCGGACATGATCGAGCATGTTCGGGAAGACTCGCGGACAGACGGGACCGGCCGGAAACGGGACGTGGAGCCCCGGTAGAAGAGGT
>NZ_SMKM01000173.1 GCF_004348665.1 Actinomadura sp. GC306
CTGCCCGGCCCCGCCGCGGTCGCCGCGTTTGACCGGGTACCCGCTCAGCCCGTAACGTGCTGAGGTCGAGTCGCATCGACGGAGATGACGCGTGCCCGCCGGCAGTTCCAGCAAGGCGAGCTAGGGTGGGCCCCCGCTGCGGGGGACCGGACGCGGCCCTCGATGCGTGACATCGCGCCTTTCAAGACGAACCGACCGCAGCACTGGAGCCTCAAGTGAGCAAGCGTACTTTTCAGCCGAACAACCGTCGTCGCCACAAGAAGCACGGCTTCCGGCTGCGCATGCGCACTCGCGCCGGCCGGGCCATCCTGACCAACCGGCGCAGCAAGGGTCGCGCCCGCATCGCGGTCTGACCACCACTTCACTGTGCTGCCCTCCGGAAACCGGATGCGGCGGCGGGACGACTTCACGCTGGCCGTCCGGCGCGGGCGCCGCGCCGGACGGCCAAACGTCGTGGTCCATCTGCTTCAGCCGGACGAGAACGCAGGCGCGGACGCCCCGCCGCTGGTCGGGTTCATCGTGGCCCGCACCGTGGGGAACGCCGTCGTCCGCAACGCGGTGCGACGGCGGCTCCGGCACCTGATGCGCCAGCACCTCGACCGGCTCCCAGCGGGTAGCCTGCTCGTAGTGCGCGCCAACCCCCGGGCGGGGACGGCGCGCCCTGACGAAACGGCCGCGGATCTCGAGTCGGCACTCGATCGGCTGCTGCGGCCCGCGTCCAAGGGGCGAAGATGAGGAGTCGGCAGGGGACGGTGCGTCCGTCCCGGCAACCGGCGGGGTCCCCGGGCCCTGTCGCGAGCCTGCTGATCCTTCTCGTCCGCGCCTACCGCCGCTTCTTGAGTCCCCTGCTCGGGCAGCAGTGCAGATTCCAGCCCAGCTGCAGCGCGTACGGCCTGGAGGCCCTCCAGGTGCACGGGGCGCCGCGCGGCACGTGGCTGACGGCCCGCCGCATCGCGCGGTGCCACCCCTTCAACCCGGGGGGCTACGACCCGGTGCCGCCGAAGAGGACGTCCGGGACGCCTTTCTCCGGGGAGCCTGAGGGACACGTCCCCCAGGAGCGATCGACCCCCTCCGGGGGCTCGGGGGATTCGTCCCCGAGGCGATCCGCGGCGGCCTCTTCGAACTCCGGCCGCGAGGAGAGCGGCCCCGCCCTAGCAGAGCCCAAGGAGCTGCCCGGTGCTTGACTGGTTGTATGAGATCGTCGCTCAGCTCATCGTGTGGATTCACTCGGGGCTGAGCACCGTCGTCCCCGAGGACAGTGGATGGGCCTGGGGCGGCTCGATCATCCTGCTGACGGTCCTGCTGCGACTCGTCCTCGTCCCCCTGTTCGTCAAGCAGATCCACGCATCGCGGAAGATGCAGGAGCTGAACCCCAAGGTCCAGGCGCTGCGCAAGAAGTACAAGAACGACAAGCAGCGCATGAACCAGGAGGTCATGAAGCTCTACCAGGAGAACGGCGCCAACCCGCTCGCGGGCTGCCTGCCGATCCTGGTCCAGATGCCGATCTTCATCGGGCTGTTCCAGGTGCTGCGCCGCATCTCCGACGCCGACGAGGGCGAGAGCGTCTTCGCCGTCACGGCGGACCTGGTGCAGAGCGCCCAGAAGGCCAGCATCTTCGGCGCCCACATCCCGGACACGTTCCTCAACGCCTTCAGTGCGGACCCCAAGAACTGGATCGCGATCGCCATCACCGGTGTGGCCGTGGTGATCAGCTCCATCACGACGTTCTTCACCGTCCGGGCGAGCATGAAGCGCCAGCCCATCACCGACGACGCCAACCCGATGATGCAGGCGCAGAAGATGATGGTCTTCATGGCGCCGCTGTTCGGCCTCTTCGGACTCGGGTTCCCGCTGGGCGTCCTCATGTACTGGGTCACGTCCAACAGCTGGACGCTTGCGCAGCAGCACTACATCTTCAAGAAGTACCCGCCGCCCACCGCGGACGCCGACACGCCGCCGGCCTCCGGCAAGGCGGGCTCGAAGGCGGGCTCGAAGGCCGCCGCCGCGAAGGCGGGTGCCAAGGCCGGTGCGAAGGCCGGTGCGAAGGCGTCCGCTGTGAAGAACGGGCAGGCGGCGTCCGGCGGGAAGACGAAGCTGAAGAAGGAGACGGACACCGTCCCCGAGACCGACGACAAGCCCAAGGTCGTGCGCAACCAGCCGACCCGCAAGCCGCGCAGCAAGCGCAGCGGCACCCCGAAGCGCTAGTTTGAACCCCGAGCACGTGCCCGAGAAGGAGACCCCGTTGAGCCAGACCGACACCACCGAGGTCGACGTCCAGGCGCTCGAGCAGGAAGGCGAGATCGCCGCCGACTACATCGAGGGCCTGCTGGACATCGGTGACTACGACGGCGACATCGACATGGACGTCGAGGGCGAACGCGCCATCGTGGCCGTCGTCGGCGCGTCCCTGGACGAGCTGGTCGGCAAGCGCGGCGAGGTCCTGGAGGCGCTGCAGGAGCTGACCCGCCTGGCCGTCCACCGGCAGACGGGCAACCGCACCCGCCTCATGCTCGACATCGGCGGCTACCGTGAGCGTCGCCGCGCCGAACTGACCAAGCTCGGCACCGACGTCGCGGACGAGGTCAAGCAGAGCGGCGAGTCGAAGCCGCTCGCCCCGATGACCCCGTTCGAGCGCAAGATCGTCCATGACGCGGTCGCCGCCGCGGGCCTGCGCAGCGAGTCCGAAGGCGAAGAACCCGACCGCTACGTGGTCGTCTACCCCGCCTGACGGCCCGGCGGCTGCCCCCGCCTCTCACACGCACGACCCACGAACGGCCCCGATGCCCCGGCACCGGGGCCGTTCGCATGCGCGGAGCCGTTCGCATGCCCGGGGCCGTTCGCATGCCCGGGGCCGTTCGCATGCCCGGGGCCGTTCGCATGCCCGGGGCCGTTCGCATGCCCGGGGCCGTTCGCATGCCCGGGGCCGTTCGCATGCCCGGGGCCGTTCGCAAGCGCGGGGTGGAGGCGTGCGCGGGGTGGAGCAGTGGCGGGGTGGAGTAGACGGGATGGTGCGAGGACAAGGGATTGAAAAGCAGGCCCCTCCCGCCCGGGGGCGGACCGCTTACCTCCAGTGTCAAGCGCCCCGTGCCCGGGAGGTTGGGAAATCGCCGCCTGTGGATAACGCAGGGGAGGGCCCCGCGCCCTGCCCGGCGCGGGGCCCCAGGGAGCTCGGTGTGCGCCGCCGCCCGAGCACACCGAGCAGGATCAGGGACGGCAGGCGGTCATCTCCGAACGGTCCGGCGCCACCGGCGGCGCGGGACGGCCCGTCCTTCCGCGTCGAGGCCGGACGCGTTCTGCACGGCCGGGTCCTGAGCGTGCGCGGGGTCCTGGGCGTAGGCCGGGTCTTGGGCGACGTTGCTGTGCGTCACGCTTCCCTCTGCCGGGCGCTCGATCACGCGTTCGACTCGTTCGGCCGGACGTCCGGCAGGCGCCGGCTCCTCCACGATGTGCTCCTCATGGATCACCTCTTCCGGCTCGTCCCCGTAGGCGGGGTCGGCGCCCACAACACGGCCGGCGCGGCGCCGGGGCCGGGTGTACCGAAGGGTGAACCCCATGCTGATGAGCCCCACCAGGATCAGGATCAAGCCGACCAGGGTGATATCTATGCCACTGAGCTCGACGCGGAGCGCGAACGCGAGGATCGCGCCGATGGCGATGAAAGCGAGACTGACTCCGATTCCCATCTGTCGGAGCTCCTTCCGGGGGGAGGTCGGGCGACACCCCGCCTTTACCCGAGGGGACGCAGTTATGCCGACAGGTCATGTTGTTCTTGCCAAAACGCAAGGCTCCGCGGCCCCGCCGAGCCCGTCCATCCGGCCGCTGATCCGGGGCGCGGGCCGGGCGGTCCAGGCCCGGAACCCGGCGAACGGACGTTTCGTGTGCACGCGCACGCTTGGTTCTGTGGAACGATTCGTCTGATGGGGATTGCACGGGAGGTATTCGGTGACGCGTTGCCGGTCGCGGAGCGCTATGCGGCGTTCCTCGCCGAGGCCGGCGTCGAGCGCGGGCTCATCGGGCCGCGCGAGGTCGACCGGCTCTGGGAACGCCACCTGATCAACTGCGCGGTGGTGTCCGAGGTGATTCAGGCGGACGCGCAGGTCGTCGACATCGGCTCGGGAGCCGGGCTGCCGGGCATCGTCCTCGCGATCGTCCGGCCTGACCTGCGGGTCACGCTGCTGGAACCGCTGCTGCGCCGGACGACCTTCCTGAACGAGTGCGTCGAGATGCTCGATCTGCCGAACGTCGTGGTGTGCCGGGCACGGGCCGAGGACGTCGCCGAGGAGTTCTCCGTGGACGTGGCGACCGCGCGGGCCGTCGCACCGCTCGAACGGCTCGCGGCCTGGGCGCTTCCGCTGCTGCGCCCGGGAGGCGAACTGCTCGCACTCAAGGGTGAGCGGGCCGCCGCCGAACTGGACGAGGCGGCACCCGTCCTGGAACGGTTCGAGGTGCGTACCACCGAACTGCTTCAAGTCGGGCAAGGTATGGTCGATCCGCCGACAACGCTCGTCCGTGTGGTCGCCGGCCGAGGCGGGGTTGTCGGACGACGACAGCGCGCACCCCGGCGTGCCAAAGGGTCGAGGAAGAGGTCTTCATGAGCACGGGACCAGGACTGGGCCGGCCTGACCGCACAGGCGAATCCCCCGACGAACAGCCATTCGGCCTGGGTGGCCCCGGCGAGGCGACGACGCCGCCCGCCGGGACGCCAGGGGGGCAAGGTCCGGCCAAGGAGCCGGGGGCCGCGCCCTCTGGACACGCGATGTGGGGCAGTACGACGTCTGGTACGGCCGAGAACGTCGGCTATGTACCGACGCAGGCCGCCGCCGCGCCGCCCGGGCCCCGCAAGGGACCAACTCAGGGGGAGTCAGAACTCGTGCGCGAGGCGCTCAAGGACGCCAAGGTTTCACATGAAACATCGGCCACGGCGGTGAAGGCGATGCCGGGCCGCAGGGACAGGGAGTGGCCGCGGCCGGATAGATGCCGCGTCATCACCATCGCCAACCAGAAGGGCGGCGTCGGCAAGACCACCAGTTCGGTGAACCTCGCCGCATCGCTCGCCATGCACGGCGCCCAGGTGCTCGTGGTCGACCTCGATCCCCAGGGCAACGCCTCTACCGCGCTCGGTGTCGAGCACCACGCCGAGGTCCCGTCGATCTACGACGTGCTGATCGAGGACATGGCGCTCGCCGACATCATCGTGCCCGCGCCGGAGATCCCGAACCTCTTCTGCGCGCCCGCGACCCTCAACCTCGCCGGCGCCGAGATCGAACTGGTCTCCAAAGTGGCCCGCGAGTCGCGGCTGCGCCGGGCGCTCGACGCCTACGACACCGAGAAGTTCGACTACGTCCTCATCGACTGCCCGCCGTCCCTCGGGCTGCTCACCGTGAACGCCCTCGTGGGCGGGGACGAGCTGCTCATCCCGATCCAGTGCGAGTACTACGCGCTGGAGGGGCTCGGGCAGCTCATCCGGACCGTCGACCTCGTCAAGGCGCACCTCAACCAGAAGCTGAAGGTGTCCACGATCCTTCTCACGATGTACGACGCCCGGACGCGTCTCGCCGCGCAGGTCGCGGAGGACGTCCGCAACCACTTCGGTGACGTCGTCCTGAACACCGTGATCCCCCGCAGCGTCCGGGTGTCCGAGGCCCCGAGCTACGGACAGTCCGTCATGACCTACGACCCCGGTTCGAGCGGCGCCCTCGCCTACAGCGAAGCCGCCTCGGAGATGGCCCATGGAGGAGCCGCACAGTGAGCCAGCAGCGACGCGGCCTGGGGAAGGGCCTCGGTGCCCTCATTCCCACCTCGCCGCCCCCGTCGGCCCCGGCCGAGATGGGCGAGCCGGGATTCCCGGGCGGCCCCGCGGCTCCCCCGGCCAACGGCGCCTCAGTAGAGCCGCCGCTTGAACCGGTCGCCGGCGCCCACTTCGCCGAGCTGCCCCTCGGCTCGATCACCGTCAACCCGCGCCAGCCGCGCGAGCACTTCGACGAGCAGGCCCTCGCGGAGCTGGCCGAGTCGATCGGCATCGTCGGCCTCCTGCAGCCGATCGTCGTCCGCAGGATCACCTCGGGCGACCACGAGTACGAGCTCATCATGGGCGAGCGCCGCTGGCGCGCGTCCAAGTTGGCCGGACTGGACGTCATCCCGGCGATCGTCCGCGACACCAGCGACAACGACCTTCTCCGTGACGCGCTCATTGAGAACCTGCACCGCCAGCAGCTCAATCCGCTCGAAGAGGCTGCCGCGTACCAGCAGCTCCTCCAGGACTTCGGCGCCACCCACGAACAGCTCGCCGGACGCATCGGACGGTCGCGACCGCACATCACGAACACGCTGCGCCTGCTGAACCTGCCGCCGGCCGTCCAGCGCCGGGTCGCCGCGGGCGTTCTGTCCGCCGGTCATGCGCGTGCCCTGTTGTCCCTCGACAGCACCGAGGCTCAGGAGCACCTGGCGCAGCGGATCGTCCAGGAGGGGCTTTCCGTGCGGGCGCTCGAAGAGCTCATCGCGCTACGCGAGGTCGACGAACCGAAGGCGCCGCGGCAGGGACGGCGCAAGAAGCCCGTCGCTCCCGGTCTGCAAGAGCTGGCGGAGCGCCTCTCCGACCGCTACGAGACCAAGGTGCGCGTCGACATGGGGCGCAACAAGGGCAAGATCGTGGTCGAGTTCGCCACTCTGGAAGACCTCGACCGCATCATCAAGTCAATGGCCCCGCCGGACGACGCCCCGACCGAACTCTGACGCCCAACGAACGAGCGCCCCGGGAGGATCCTCCCGGGGCGCTCGTCTGCTCTCCCTACGCCCTGCCGCCTGCGGTCGATACTTGGCCAAGGGTGAGGAGGAGGCAAACTGTCGGGCGGGCGCGCTCCCCCGCCCGCTGCGCGAGACGGTTGGGACTACCGGGCCCGATGGCGCAGGGAACGGCGGGGGCTCCTTGTGGATCACCTAGACCGTGGCAGATGACCGAGACCGTCACGCCCCGTCTCCTGTTTCACGTGAAACAGGCGGCGCGCGCAGTTGGGTGCCCGTGATCGTCGAACTCTAGAGGCCGTGGGCTCGTGGGAGGAGGGCGTTGAAAGGAGGCGGGGAAGTTCACGCGGCGTCGTCATCCGACCCCCGCTCGATTCCCCCTTCCGCTTCCCATTCCTCGCGCTGGATCGACCATGGCCCATACGGGCATTCGCGGACTCTGGAGAGTGGCTCGCTGCCTCATACGGTCGGGGGTCTCCCATGCTCCGCTTACCTGTGGCCCCTGCACCGCACCATGCGAGGGACGGGCCGGCCGCCTCCGCTCCCTACTCGGGCAAGAAGTAGCCATCGGTCTCGTCCCACGGGATATCGAGGTCGTCCAGGTGCACACGCCACTCGGCGCCCGGTAGCGAGCGACGCATCTGGGTCAGCGATGACAACACATGATCGAGGACTGGTACCACTCGATCGAAGTCGGTCGGCATCTTCGTGGACCCGGCCACGATCTCGTCCGGCTCTCCCGCCCCGTTCTCGTACAGGTACAGGGTCTCCTCGTACTCGTACGGGAAGGACTCCATGTGCGCGGCGACGATCCGGTCGACAGCGGCCGTCTCGCCATCCGTGAGTGGTGTCGGCCGGATGGCGGAGTAGTAGAGGGAGACGCTCATCGCCCGAGCGTACCGAGGTGGCATGACAGGGCTCGGAGATCCGAGATCCAGCCGCGTTGGCACGAGCAAGGACGGCATGGCGCAGGTCGTCCATCCTTGCGCCTTCGCCCTCGAACGGACGCCTGCAGCACGCCCCAGTTGTCACAGTCGATGGCATCCGCAGATGGAGCACCTTCGTTGTTTCACGTGGAACATGGCGGGGCTCGGGGCGGAGTCAGATAAGCCAGTACAGGGTCAGTTCAAGACGGCGCTCGGGGACGTGCTTGGGATGCAGCCGCTGCGCCTCGTCCACCGGCCGGGGATGGGCAGGCAGTTCGGCGGAGCAGGCGACCGGGTCGTCGCATCGAGCGGCAATCGCGGTGGGGCGGAGGAGGTTGGGCGGCGGGCAGCGATTCGCGACCTGTTTCACGTGAAACGGGGCGCATCGCAGAGGCAACGAGAAAGAAATGGAAGCAGCGAAGGCATCGCGTCGACGCCATTCTGCCTTCCTGCCGATGGCCGGGGATGCTCGGCCATCGCTCGCCGAGGCGAAGCGGCCAAGGTGGAGCGGCCAAGGTGTAGCGGCCAAGGTGTAGCGGCCAAGGTGGAGCTTCTGTAGGCGAACTTCCGGGTCCCGCGCTCTGCGGGGATCCCGCCTCGGCAACCGCGCCGGCATCTACCTGCTGCACACCGACGGCCTGCGCCGCTGGCCCCTCGTGTCCGTGGCCCCAGTGCTGCAACGTGAGGTTGGCGGACGCCTTAGCGCCTGGAGCTTGGGCAGGGAGGTGGGAATGTCTGGGAGGGCGGAAGGCGACGACAGGTTGCGGGCTGGCGGTGGCGTGGCGAGCGGGTTAGTCAGGTGATGCGGGCGGTTGCCGCTAGGAGGGCGGTCACCTTAGGCGAGGCGGGTGGTGAGTAGGGCGCGGCAGACTTCGCCCAGGTCTAGGTCGGCGCCGCTGATCGCTCGGGGGAAGAGGCTCGTCTCGGTCATGCCGGGGGCGACGTTGACTTCGAGGAAGTGCACTTCGCCGTCGGGGGAGACGATGAGGTCGGTGCGGGAGAGGTCGCGGAGGCCGAGGGCGCGGTGTGCGGTGACCGCGGCGGCGGTGGCGCGTTCCGTGGCGTCCGGGGTCAGCCGGGCCGGGGTGATGAACTCGGTGTCGCCGGCGTCGTAGCGGGCGGTGTAGTCGTAGCGTCCGCCGGGGGCAACGATCTCGACGGCGGGGAGCGCCATGGGGACGCCGTCGCGTTCGATGACGCTGACGGCGACCTCCGTGCCGGCGACGTACTCCTCGACGAGCGCGGCGTCGCCGTAGGCGAAGCAGCCGACCATGGCGGCGGAGAGGTCGGCGGCGTCGTGGACGACGGAGGCGCCGAGAGCCGAGCCGCCCCGGGTGGGCTTCACGAAGAGCGGCAGGCCGAGGCGGCGGATGATGCGGTCCAGCACGGACGCCGCGCCGAGGTCGTGGAAGATCTCCTTGGGCAGTGCGACCGACCGCGGGGTGCGGAGGTCGGCGCGGCGCACGACGGACTTGGCGGTGGGCTTGTCCCAGGCGACACGACAGGCGTCGGGACGCGCGCCGACGTACGGGACGTCCAAGAGTTCGAGGATGTCGCGAATCGAGCCGTCCTCACCGGCCGCGCCGTGCAGGACGGGGAACACGACGTCCGGTGGGTCTTCGGTGAGGGAGTCGAGGAGCGTGGCGTCGGCATCGCGGAGTTCGACGGGGATGTCGAGGGCGCGCAGTGCGTCCGATACGCGGCGGCCTGAGCGGAGTGAGACCTCCCGCTCGTAGGAGATTCCCCCGGCCAGAACGACGACATGCCCGAGTTCCACTGGTTGGTGCTCCTCTAAGTGACGGGGTTGCGAAACGAAAACGCCGGCCTCCCGGGCATGGTCACCGAGACCGGATGACCGGGAGGCCGGCGCGTTTCACGTGAAACATTCAGACGACGTCCGGGCCGGGCGTCTGGAAGCCGGTGGAACCGCCCGTTACGGCACCGCCGAAGGTGTCCCGGAGCCGGATCTCGTCTTCGACCACGCCCGCGAGCCGCCTGATGCCCTCGCGGATCCGGCCCGGCTCGGGGAAGCAGTAGGAGAGCCGCATGTGGCGGTGGCCGGTCCCGTCGGCGAAGAAGCCGGTTCCCGGGACGTACGCGACGCGTTCGGCGATCGCGCGGGGCGCCATGGCCTTCGCGTCGAGGCCCTCGGGGAGCGTCACCCAGACGAAGAAGCCGCCGTTGGGATGCGTCCAGGTGCAGCCGTCCGGCATGAGCTGGCCGAGCGAGTCGAGCATCGCGTCGCGGCGGGCCCGGTAGAGCTCACGGAAGTCCTTGATCTGCTCTCGCCACGGCTGCGTCGCGAGGTACTCCCGGACGGCGAGCTGGGAGAAGTTCGACGGGCACAGGATCGCGGACTCGGCGGCCAGCACGAGTTTCGCCCGGATGGCGTGCGGCGCCAGCACCCAGCCGACCCGGAGGCCGGAGGCGATCGTCTTGGAGAACGAGCCGAGGTAGATGACGCGGTCCGGGTCGTCCGCGCGCAGCGCCCGCATGGGCTCGCCCTCGAAGCCGAGGAGCCCGTACGGATTGTCCTCGACGACCAGCACGTCGTATTCGGCGCATATTTCGAGGATCTGCGCGCGGCGCGCGGTGGTGAGGGTGACGCCCGCGGGGTTCTGGAACGTCGGGACGGAGTAGAGGAACTTGACCGGACGTCCCTCCCGGCGCAGCCGCGCCAGGGTTTCGCGGAGCGCGCTGGGGATGAGGCCCGCGTTGTCGAGCGGGACGTGCACGACGTCCGCCTGGTATGACGCGAACGTTCCGAGTGCGCCGACATAGGAGGGCGCCTCCGCGAGGATCACGTCCCCCGGGTCGATGAAGATCTTGGTGATGAGGTCGAGGGCCTGCTGGGCGCCGACGGTGACGACGACGTCGTCCGCGGACGCCTGGATGCCTTCGAGGGACATCACCTCGCAGATGTGCTCGCGGAGCTGCTCGTCGCCCTGCGCGGAGCCGTACTGCAGGACGTCCGCGCCCTTGCCCGCGACCAGCTCCCCCACCATCTGGCCGACGGCGTCGAGGGGGAGCGCGGAGACGTACGGCATTCCGCCGGCGAGGGAGACCACCTCGGGACGGGCGGCCATCGCGAACAGAGCCCGGATCTCGGACGGCACCATGCCGGCGGCACGGGCGGCGTAGCGATCGGTGTAGGCATCTGTGCGCGAGTGCTGTTCCACGAGGCACCTCCGAGGTGGACTGGCTTGCCCTGCAAACTACGCCATCGGCCGGGCGATTCGGCGAAGACCCTGGATGCGCGCCGTCCCGTCCGTACCGTCGTCGAGACCGCCCGGGCGGACGGTCCCGGCACAAGATCCTTGCCGGGCGCGCCATCGGGGTAGGAACTCCCCTGTCCGATACGATGCCCGAGGGCCCCGGAATGTTCCGGGGAGTTCCGCGAGTGGCGTTCCGCCCGAGAAACCACCGGCCCGGCCCGGCCGCCGGTTTCGATCGCAACAGGGGGTGCCGGCCCGGTGTCGCGTCGTCTGGTCAACATCACGCTGGACAATCTCGGCGATCTGCCGCACCGATGCCGCGGGTGCGTCTTCTGGGAACTCGACCCGGTCAGCGGGGACCGCGCCCTGGCGTCCGGTGACTCCGCCCTGGAGAAGGAGGCGTGGACGTCCTCGACGCTCCTCGAATGGGGCAGCTGCGGCAAGATCGTGTACGTCGACAACGTCCCCGCGGGGTTCGTGATGTACGCGCCGCCGCTGTACGTCCCGCGCTCGGTGGCGTTCCCGACGAGCCCCGTCAGCGCGGACGCGGTGCTGCTGATGACCGGGCACATCCTCCCGGAGTTCGCGGGCGGCGGGCTCGGCCGGATGCTGGTCCAGGGCGTCGCGAAGGACCTCACCCGGCGCGCGGTGAAGGCGATCGAGGCGTTCGGCGACCTGAAGGGCGAAGAGGGCGGGTGCATGGTGCCCGCCGATTACCTGCTGTCGGTCGGTTTCAAGACCGTCCGACCGCATCACCGGTACCCGCGGCTGCGGCTTGAGCTGAAATCGGCTCTGTCGTGGCGCGAGGACGTCGAGGTGGCGTTGGAACGCCTCCTAGGCTCCATGACCCCAGAAGGGGCGCTCCGTCCCGTCTAGGGCTCTCTCAGCCCTCCGGCTCCGTCGGTTCGCGCGACTGCCCGCCCCCTGTGCTCACGGAGACCGCGGTCTCGGCCTGGTTCGGGCCTGCTCTTCCTGAGGCGCCCCGTCCGTTTCACCTCTTCTGGCGCCGACCGGGGGCTTTCGTCACGGAGTTATCCACAGGGCGCGTTTTCCCTTCCCCATGGTTGGGAGGGGCTTGATGCTGGAGGTAAGCGGTCCGCCCCGGGTGGGTGGGGCGTGTCTTTCTAAAGCTTGTGGCCCGCGCTCCTGGTGGAGTGCGGGCCACAGTCAGCGCCTCGGGGACGACCAGGCGAGGGTGTCCAGACGCATGGCGTTCTGGACGCTCAGATGAACTCGGAGAGGTCCTTCAGGAGGGCCGCCTTGGGCTTGGCGCCCATGATCTGCTTGACGACCTCGCCGCCCTTGTAGACGTTCATCGTCGGGATCTGCATGATGCCGTACTTCTGCGGCACCTGCGGGTTCTCGTCGATGTTGAGCTTCACGATCTCGATCTTGTCGCCGTGCTCCTTGGAGATCTCCTCCAGGATCGGCGCCACCATGCGGCAGGGGCCGCACCACTCGGCCCAGAAGTCGACGAGGACCGGCTTGTCGTTCTTCAGGACCTCGGAGGCGAAGTCGGCGTCGGTCACGGCTTTCATGGTTCTCCTTCAGTTCTTGCGTCTCGCGCGCAGGCGGGGCTCCGTGCGCGTCGTGGTCGGCGCCCCTGCCCGCGGGCGAACGCGGCGTGAGGCCGGAGCCTCCGGCGTGCCGGACGGGCGGTCGCACGGCCGCGCGGACGGACGGGCAGAAGGCTCAGGACTGCGGGACGTTGTCCTCGGCGTCCTGGTCCTGCAGCCACCGCTCGGCGTCGATGGCGGCCGAGCAGCCGGTGCCGGCGGCGGTGACGGCCTGACGATAGATGTGGTCGACGACGTCCCCGCAGGCGAACACGCCGGGGACCTTCGTCTTCGTCGTGGGGGCGTCGACCAGCAGGTAGCCGTCGGTGTCGGTCTCCAGCTGGCCGGCGAAGAGCTCGCTGCGCGGGTCGTGGCCGATCGCGATGAACAGGCCGGTGACCTCCAGCGACGACGTCTCACCGCTCTTCGTGTTCCGGACGGTCACCGCGGTGACGCGGTCGTCGCCGATGATGCCGGTGACCTCGCTGTCCCACAGGAACTTGATCTTCTCGTTGGCGAACGCGCGCTCCTGCATGATCTTGGAGGCGCGCAGCTGGTCGCGGCGGTGGATCACGGTGACGGAGCGGGCGAACTTGGTGAGGAAGATCGCCTCCTCCATCGCGGTGTCGCCGCCGCCGACGACGGCGATGTCCTGCTCGCGGAAGAAGAAGCCGTCACACGTCGCACACCAGGACACGCCGCGTCCCGACAGGCGCTTCTCGTCCGGCAGGCCCAGCTCGCGGTAGCCGGAGCCGGTCGCGACGATCACGGTCCGGGCGAGGTAGGTCTCGTCGCCGACCTTCACGACCTTCGGGTCGGCGGTGAGGTCGACCTCGGTGACGTCGTCGGTGATGAGCTCCGCGCCGAAGCGCTCCGCCTGCTTGCGCAGGTTGTCCATGAGGTCCGGGCCGAGGATGCCGTCCGGGAAGCCGGGGAAGTTCTCCACGTCGGTGGTGTTCATCAGGGCGCCACCGGCCGTCACCGACCCCTCGAACACCAGCGGCTTCAGGTCGCCGCGGGCGGCGTAGACGGCGGCCGTGTAGCCCGCTGGACCCGATCCGATGATGATGACGTTACGGACGTCGCTCACTGTTCTGCGCCTCTCCTCAATGGCCACCAATGCCGCTAGCCGCGTCACTCGCGTCAACCGATACTAGGCCCCGCTGATTCCCGGCACGGTGGCGTGTCCATCCCGCCCTGGACGTCCGGGCCCGGAGCCCTTCCTTCAGTGGGCTTCCCGACCCCTGTCCAGGTGGCCGGTGCGTGCTCCGGTTCGCCCCCCGTCCGCCGGCTGGCCGTAAGGTGTTCGCCATGGCGCGTGTTCTGCTTCTCCACTCGATGTACGGGTTGCGGCCGGCGGTGCTGGAGGCGGCGGAGCGGCTCCGCAAGGCCGGGCATGAGGTGCACGTCCCCGATCTCTACGACGGGCGGGTCGTCGACACGCCCGAAGCGGGAATCGAGATCAAAGAGGAGATCGGCCGGGACGAGTTGCTGCGGCGCGCCGTCGCGGCGGCCGCGCCGCTGGTGCACGGTGGCGGGCTCGTGTACGCGGGGTTCTCACTCGGTGGTTCGCTCGCCCAGAACCTCGCGTTCGCGGACGCCGAAGCCGGCGGGCTGCTGCTGATGCACGGCACGTCCGACATGGCGGACGACGTCTCCACCGACATCCCCGTCCAGCTGCACGTCGCCGACCCCGACACCTACGAGCCGGTCGACTGGCTGAACGCCTGGTACCTGCGGATGCGCCGGGCCGGCGCCGACGTCGAGATCTTCCGGTACCGCGGTGCCGGGCACTTGTTCACCGACCCCGGCCTGCCCGACCACGACGCCGAAGCCGCCGAACGGGCATGGACGATCGCCCTGGACTTCCTCGACTCCCTCTGACGGTGCGGGAAGCGGCGCCCGGCCCGCGGACGGGTCGGGCGTCCGACGGGTCGAGCAGGTCGGGCAGGGC
>NZ_SMKM01000174.1 GCF_004348665.1 Actinomadura sp. GC306
GGGGGGTGTGGCACGGTCCGCCGCCGGGGGGCCGAGGGAGCGGATCTTGTCACCGGGCATCGTCGCGTCGATCGGCGTGCCGGGGTTGAGGACGAGGTCCCAGCCGGTGTCGGGCCAGGCGGCGACCATGTCCAGCAGGGTCGGCATGATGAAGCGGGACGAGCCGACGGCGTCGGTCATCCACTTGAGCGACGTGAAGATCTGGATGGACGTGCGGCCGTGCACGGGGACCGGCCGCCACGGGAAGCCGGCCTCGCCGGGCGCGATGCCCCAGGGCGTGTCCGGCTCCGCGGGGACGAGGACCTGGGCGCCCAGGAGGATCTTGAAGAAGCCGTCGGTGTCGCGCCGCCGGGCGGCCTCGAAGAGCTGGCCCTCGATGTCGTTCTGCGGCTCGAAGCCGTCCGTCATGCGCTGCGCGGCGCGCTGGTCGGCCCACGTGGCGAGGCCGGGGAGCTGCTGCGCCAGGATCGTCCCGCCCGCCGGGGAGCCGGAGTTGATCGCCAGCACCCAGTCGTGGTCCGGCCAGTAGCGCAGCGCGACGGTGAACGGCAGCTTGATGTACTCGGTGCCGGTCCCGGCGGTGCGGGCCGCCTCGACGAGGCGTTCCGGGGACGTGAAGACCGGGACGACGGTGGAGCCGTCCACCTCCCGCGTCTGCCACGGGAAGCCGGGGCGCCCGGGGCGCAGCGCGTAGTCGGTGTCGTCGGGGACGGGCAGCAGGACGTCGGTCCCGGCGAGGGTCTGCAGGAAGAGGTCGTGGTCGTTGTTCGCCGCGGCCCGCAGCAGTTCGCGCTCGACGTCGTTGGCGGGCTGGAACTCCTGCCGGGGCGCCTCGCGCGGCAGCTCCCGGTGCTGGCCGCGGAGCTCCTCCCACGGGGCTGCCACCCGGCCGACCTGCGGCGGGCGGCCGTCGCCGCCGGCGACCTGGCGGACGAACCAGGCCGGCAGCCGCGACTCGATCGGCAGGGCCGCGGGGACGCCGCGGGCCGGCGCGTCGATGGCGAGCCACCAGCGGTCGTCGGGCCACGTCTCGGCGATCTCGCCGAAGCGGACCGTCATGAAGTGCCGGTAGGACGGGCCGAGGCAGGTGCGCATCGCCGCCGCCGACGTGTAGGCCAGCACGTGGACGCGGCCGTCCTCCTCCTGGGTGTGCCAGGACGGCTGCGCCTCGCCCGCGAGCATCCCGTCCACCAGGTCGGGCGGAACGGGGACGACGAGCTCGCTGTCCGCGATGAGGCGGAAGTAGCTCTCCTGGTCCCCGGCCCGCACGGTCTCCTGCAGCCGGTGCTCCAGCTCCGACGTGGGTCGCCACGCGTCGGCCACGGTCGCCACCCCCTGTTTCCTCCGTGCTCGTCCCGCGCGACTGCCTACGCTACATGGGCGGACGGCACCGGAGCGCCCCCTCGTCCGGCCGTGCGGAAGAGTCCGCAGGTCAGCGCCGTGAGCCCGGCCCGCGCCGCCACCGCACCGCCCGCCCGGCGCCGTGAACCCGGGCGGCCTCCGACGCGTCACAGCGTGCGGGCGGGCCGGAACCGCCCGGAGCGGGACCCCGCGGAGGCCGCCGATGCGGGAGCATGTGCGGCACCGGTTCGCGATCACAGGTTCGCGATCACAGGGGCCGGGCGAGTGGGAGGTGCGATGCGTTACGGGGTGATGCGGGCGGTGGGCGCGGGCGCGGTGGTGCTCGGCGCGTCCGGTCTGCTCGGCGGGTGCGGGGTGGTGAGCGCGGGCCCCGACCCGGTCTGCACCGACACCAAAGAGGCGTTCCGGCAGTACATGACGCAGGTCAGGAAAGCGCCGGCGGCCGATCCGGCGCGCTGGCGGCAGGAGACCGAGAAGCTCGCCGGGCGGCTGGACGAGCTGGCGGGCGAGGCCGGCGACGGCGACCTGGAGAAGGCCCTCAAGACCGAGGCGGACCGGCTCCGCGCCGCCGCCGCGGCCGTGGGCGGCGGCGACGTCACGCAGTTCAACACCGTCATGACGGAGACACCGGCCCGGATCGGCGAAGCCTGCGGGTGACGTCCCGCGGGCGCCGTCCGGGCCGTCCGGTCCGGAGGGGTCAGCCGAACCCGCCGGGACGGATGCCGCCGCCTCCGCCGCCACCGCCGGAGCCGCCGCCACCGCCGGGTCCGTCGTCGCCGCCTCCGCCGCCGCCGGGTCCGCCGGGATCGTCACCGCCGCCTCCGCCGCCACCGGGCCCGCCCGGCTCGGTCGGCGGGAGGGTCGGCTCGCGCGTCGGGGGCGAGGGGAACTCCGGCTCGTCGGGCTCGTCGGTGGGCGGCTCCTCCGGCTCGGTCGTGCGCGGCCGTTCCGACCCGTTCGGGCGGCCGTCGCCCGGCGACCCGCCCACGCCGCCGCCCGGCCTGCTCGACGGCGGCCCGAACGACTTCGGCTCCCAGTCCCTGATGTCGACGGCCTCGGTCATGTAGGTGCGCCAGATCTGCGCCGGGAGCGCCCCGCCGTACGCGCCGTAGCCGGGGATGTTCAGCGGCTTGCCGTCGCTGCGGAACATCGCGGCCGACGTCGCCAGCTGCGGGACGAAGCCGTTGAACCAGATCGCGCGGCCCTCGTCGGTCGTGCCGGTCTTCCCGGCGACGTCGCGGCCGTCGTACAGTTGCGCGCCGGTCCCGGTGCCCGCCCGGACGACCTGCTGCATCGCGTACGTCGCGTCCCGCGCGTTCTGCTCGCTGAGCGCCCGCGCGCCCTTCTCCTTGAAGGTGCGCTTGTGGTCGGCGTTGTCGGTGACCGACTTCACGACGAACGGCTCCCGGTACACGCCCTCGGCCGCGAACGTCGCGAACACCCCCGCCTGCTGCACGGGGTGCAGCGACACGATGCCGAGCGGGAACGTCGCGGCGCTGCGCTGCTCCGGCTTCATCTGCGACTTCGGGATGCCCATCTTCTCGGCCATCTTGACGATCTTGTCGTTGCCGATGTCCTGGCCGAGGTTCACGTACGCGGTGTTGATCGAGTTCTGGGTGGCGGTGACGAGGTTCACCATCCCGAAGCTGCGGCCGCCGTCGTTCTTGATGTCCGAGCCGGCGAAGTACTGCGGCGAGCTCCCGTCGTAGGTGGAGGAGAGCGTCTCCCCGTTCTCCAGCGCGGCGGCCAGCGCGATCGGCTTGAACCCGGAACCGGCCTGCGCCCAGTCGCCGAAGGCGCTGCTCAGCGCCTCCTCCAGGTAGCCGCGGCCCCCGTAGAACGCGAGGACCTGCCCGGTGGACGGGTCGACCGACACCACGCCCGTCCGGATCTTCTTGCTCATCCCGTCCGGGGTGTTCTGGTTCACCGAGCGCCGCATCGCGTCCATCAGCCGCTTGTCGAACGTCGTGGTGATCTTCAGCCCGCTGCGGTTGATCTCGTCCTCGCTGTAGCCGCGGCGCTCGACGAGCTCCTTCTTGGCCACGTTGACCATGTAGCCCTTCTGGCCCTTGAGGACGTCGGTGATCTCCTGCTTCACCGGCTCGGGGAACTCCATCGCCGCGGCGTCGGCCGAGGTGATGTGGCCGTCCCGGACCATGTTCTGCAGGACGGCGTTCCACCGCTGCTCGGCGATGGGGCGGGCGGAGCCGGTCGGGTCGGCGAAGTAGCTGGGCTGCTGGATCGCGGCGGCGATGTAGGCGCCCTCCGCGGGGGTCAGCTTCGAGACGTCCTTGTCGTAGTAGGCCCGGGCGGCGGCCTGGACGCCGTACGCGTTGCGCCCGAAGTAGATCGTGTTGAGGTACTGCTCCAGGATCCAGTCCTTCTCCTTCTCCTGGTCGACCTTCAGCGCGACCATGACCTCCTTGAGCTTGCGGGAGACCGACCGCTCCTTGCCGATGCCGCCGTAGTAGTTGCGGACCATCTGCTGCGTGATCGTCGAGCCGCCCTGCAGCTGCCGGCCGGTCACCGTGGACCAGAACGCCCGCGCGGTGCCCCGCACCGAGACGCCCGGGTCCTCGTAGAACGTGCCGTTCTCGGCGGCGATCACCGCGTTGCGGGTGCTCTCCGGAATCCGGTCGAGGTCGACCGCGTCCCGGTTGACGCCGGTCTTGGCGATCTGCGTCTTGCCGTCGGAGTAGTAGAACGTGGGGCCCTGCGCGACCGCCTTCTCCAGCGGCGAGGGCACCGGCGTGAACAGGTACGCCACGGCGAACGCGGCGACGCAGAACCCGAGGAAGCCGAGCATGACGAACAGCGTCCGGCGCAGCAGGCGCGACCGGCGGCTCCGCGGCCGGCCCGGCCCCTGCCCGCCGTCTCCGGCGCCGCGCCCGGCGACGTCCCCGGGCGGGCCCCCGTGGCGGGGCGCGGAAGGGTGCGGTGAGGAGGGCGGCATGCTGCTGGTATCACCACTCGTCGCCGCTTCAACACTGTTCGCCGCGGCCACACCTGTGTCGCCCGCCACGCTCCGCTCCCCGGAGCCGGCGCTCTCACCACCCGTGCCGTCACCGGACGCGCTGCCGGCGGGCGTGCCGTCACCAGACGTGCTCTCGCCGGACGTGCTCTCAACGGATGCGCCGTCATCGGACGTGCCGTCACCAGGCGTGCTTTCGCCGGACGTGCTCCCGCCGGCCGCACTTCCGCCGGCCGCACTCCCGGCGGACGGGTTCTCGGCGGGCGTGTTCCCGCCGGTCGTGCTCTCGGCGTCATCCGTGGCGGGAGATTGGGTCTCATTCCCATCCGGGACGGCGCCCATGGTGTCTTTATCGCCGTTATCGGAAATGTCGTCCACCTGGTCGAATTTCGCGTCCTGAGGGGATTCTTCGGTGTGCGTGATCAGCAGGCGGGCCGGGGGGTCGTTCCCGCCTTCCGGTGGCCCGGCCTGCGCGTCTCGCACATCCGCTTCGCCCGGAACCGCGGGCTCCTCGCCCTCCGGACCCTTTCCGCCGTTGCTCACAAGCCCCCCGTGATTAATGCGTTACCGACGATACCCTGAGGGGATCGGTGCGGCGGCACGTCCGTCGCGCACCCATGGGCTCCCAATTACAGGACGGGCAATGCGCCCCTCCGGTTGTCGTGCCGGGCGCGGCAACCGCGATTCCCGCACAACGTGGAGCGGCGGGGCACCCCGTACCGGATGCCCCGCCGCCGCCGCTCACGATTCGTGCCGTTCCCGCCCTACTTCTTGAGCTTGGCGAGGATGTCCACCACGAAGACCAGGGTGTCGTCGCCCTTGATCTGCGGCGGCCGGCCCTCCTTGCCGTAGCCCTCCTTGGGCGGGAGGACGAGCAGCACCCGGCTGCCGACCTTCGCGCCGGTGAGCCCCTTGTCGAAACCGGGGACGGTCCCGCCGGTGCCGATCGGGAACTTGGCCGGCGACCCCGACTTCCAGCTGGAGTCGAACTCCTTGCCGGTGTCCCACAGCGTGCCCTGGTAGTTGACGACCGCGTCGTCGCCCTTCTCCAGGGCCGGCCCGGTGCCCTCGACCAGCGTCTTCACCTGGAGCTCGCCCGGGGCGTCCCGGTCGGGGATCTTCACCTCGGGCGCCTTGCCGGCGCCCTTGTCCTCGACCTGCGGCAGCTTCTTGTCGGCGAGCTCCTTCGGCGTGCCCTGCGGCCCCTGGTCCTTGTGGACGACGGCCTGGACGTCCACGACGAACACGACCCAGTCGTTCTTCTCCAGCCCGAGCTGCGAGCCCTGCTCGCCGAAGCCCTCCGACGGCGGGATCTGCAGCAGGACGCGGCTGCCGGCGGTCTGGCCGACCATGCCCTGGTCGAAGCCCTTGATGCCGCTCTCCCCGACGACGAGCGGCTGCGTCGGCTGCCCCTGGGCCTCGCGCTCGTAGGAGGAGGCGAGCTCCTTGCTCTGGCTCTTGACCGAGCCGTCCTCGTCGTCGCTGTCCTTCGCCCACTGGTAGAACGCGTACTGAGCGTACAGGGTGTCGCCGTTCTTGATCTCGGGCCCGTCGCCCTTGATCAGGGTGGTCACCTTGCGCTTGCCCTCGGGCGCGAGCTTCGTGGGGATCTCCACCGTGGGCTTGCTGGCGAACCGGCCGGACACCTCGATCTCCGGCGGCGGGCGGTTGACCCACCAGAAGACGAACCCCGCGATCAGGGCGGCGGCGACCACCAGCCCGACGATCACCATGATCCGCCGCTTGCGCGCCTGCTTGGCGGTCAGCGCGGACGGCCGGTTCAGCCCGCTGCCGCGCCCGGCGCTGATGCCGTGCGGTTTGAATTCCGGGCTGCGGATGTTCTGGGCGTTCGGGATCTTCGCCTTCGCCTTGATCGTGGGCTTGCCCCCGGGCTTGTCATCCTCGGACATGTTTCCTCGCTTGCTCCGGGCTTGACGACATCACGAACGAGACCACCCTTCCAGGGCCGGTCTAAGCGCGGCGTGAAAACCGTGCAAAGGCGGCCGACCCGCAATCTACCGGTCACACGGGCCGGTGTGGCGCCGTATGCGGCGACCCTGGGCGGGCGACGCGGCCGCCCGCAATCTACCGGTCCCGCGGGCCGCCCGGCGTCCGCCGGCGGGGGAGAGGCCGACCTGCAATGTACCGGCCGCGGGGCCGGGATGGGACCGTGCGACCGCGCTCGGCCGTCCGGTAAATGGCAGGCTGGGGGGATGCGCCTCGCGACGTGGAATGTCAATTCGGTCAAGGCCCGGCTGCCGCGACTCCTTTCCTGGCTGGCGGAGACCGGGCCCGACGTGGTCTGCCTCCAGGAGACCAAGTGCCGCGCCGACCAGTTCCCGGCCGACGAGGTCGCGGAACTCGGATACGCCACAGCGGTGCACGGCGACGGCCGCTGGAACGGCGTGGCGATCCTGTCCAAAACCGGCATCGAGGACGTGTCGCACGGCTTCCCGGGCGAGCCGGTCTACGAGGGCGAGGCGGACGGGCAGACGAAGCTGACCGAGCCCGTCCTGCTCGTCCCGGAGGCCCGCGCGATCGGCGCGACGTGCGGCGGGGTCCGGGTGTGGTCGCTGTACGCGCCGAACGGACGCACGCCCGACTCGGCCCACTACACCTACAAGCTCGCCTGGTTCGAGGCGCTGCGGGACGCGCTGGCCGCCGAACTGGCGCGGGGCCTGCCGCTGGTGGCGTGCGGCGACTACAACGTGGCGCCCACCGACGAGGACGTCTGGGACCCGTCGCTGTTCGCCGGCTCCACCCACGTCACCCCGGCCGAGCGCCAGGCCCTCGCGGATCTGCGCGCCCTGGGCCTCCACGACGTGGTGCCGACCATCGCGAAGGGCCCCCACCCGTACACGTACTGGGACTACCGGGCCGGGGCGTTCCACAAGAACATGGGCATGCGCATCGACCTCTTCTATGCCAGCGAGGACGCCGCCGCCCGCGTCCGGTCCGCCTACGTCGACCGTGAGGCGCGCAAGGGGAAGGGCCCGTCCGACCATGCCCCGGTTGTTGTGGAGATCGACGCCGAGGGGCTCGGCTAGGTGTACTGCTAGGGGACGCGCCGCGGCGGGGCGACGTGGCGGCGGGCGAGCAGGCCGCGCTTGCCGGTCGCCGGGTCGTCGGCCTGCTCCAGGACGGCGAAGCCGTCCGGCAGCAGCGAGGCGGGCTCGGCCGGGCCGAGGCACCACTCCGCGGGCAGGCCCGGCCGGTGGCGGCGGGCCTCCTCGGTGAACGCCTCCCAGGCCAGCAGGCCGCCCGGCACGACGGCTCCGGCCGCGCGGCCGAACACGGCGCGGTCCCAGAAACCGGTGCACAGCACGAGCGCGTACCCCGCGGGATCCGGCCGCCAGGCACCGAGGTCGGCCTGGACGAGCGTGATCAGCGCCGCGAGCCCGCGCCGCCCCGCCTCGGCGCCGAGGCGGGCGAGCGCGATCTCGGAGACGTCCACGGCAGTGACCGGCCGGCCCGCCGCCGCTACGAGCAGGGCGCTGCCGGACGGCCCCGACGCCAGGTCGAGGACCCCGCCGTCCGGCAGGCCGGCGGCCAGCGCCCGCTCCGCGAGCGGATGGACCGGCGACAGCCCCGGCGCGTCCGCGTACTTCGCGTTCCACCGGAGCCGGTCCGGATGATCGGCCAGCTCCGCCGGCACGCCATCGCTCATGCGGAGACTCTAAGCCACCCGCCCCGTCGACTTGCGGCGTGTTGTCGTTATGGAGCGCGCGATAACAACAACACGCCGCAGGTCAACGTGCTGGGCTCAGCGGCGTTCGGCGATCAGGAGCATGAACAGGGCCGTCGGGAAGCCCTTGCGCCACCAGGGGTCGTCGCGCATCTGCTCTTCCGTCGGGTGCGGCTCGCGCAGGTCGGCGATGACGAAACCGTTGTCTCGGAGCGTTCCAGCGTAGAACTCCAGCGGCCGAAGCCACGATGTGATCATCGAAGGGGATTCCAGGCCGTCCACCAGGAACCGCTGGTCGATGCCGCGCGCCGCGAAGTACTGCGACGCCGGGACGCTGTTCATCGCGCCCTGCTCGGAGTTCTCCACGTAGAAGCACGGGTGCAGGGTCAGCAGGACCAGCCGCCCCCCGCTCGACAGTACCCGGGAGAACTCGGCGAACGCGCGGGTCGGGTCCTGCAGGTGGCTGAACAGGTGGTTGCAGACGACGAGGTCGAACGCGTCGTCCTCGAACGGCAGGTCGTCCACGCTGGCGCGCACGAACGTGGGGGGCGTGCCCTCCTGCACGGGATGGGCGGAGGCCGCGTCGATCAACCCCTGGGAGACGTCCACTCCTGTGACGTCGGCGCCCCGGGCGGCCAGCGTCCGGGCGAGGTACCCCTCGCCGCAGCCCGCGTCCAGCACGCGGCTGCCCGCGCAGGCTCCGATGGCGTCGAGGACGGCGGCGTCGGTGAGCTCGGTGCGGTACCGGTCGCGTCGCTCCCTGATGACCTTGACCCAGTACCGTGCGTTGGCCTCCCATCTCTCCCTTGTCAGATTCGCGATGGCTTGCGCCGTGTCCTCCACCGGCTCCCCATTCTTCGAGCCCGGTCAGGCGGCGCCCTTCAGCCGCCGGACCAGCGTGTTGCAGGTCTGTCTGATCCTCCTGTCGCGGCACGCGGACCCGCGCAGCTCGACCGCCTGGATCAGCTCGGCGATCTTTCCCCCGAACGCGGGATCGCGTTGCAGTGCCAGCGGAATGTACGTGGACACCAGGTAGTACACGTAGGCGTCGTTGTACTCCGCTATCTCGCGCAGCACCTCCGTGGCCGTATTGCGCAGCGACAGGGAGCTCGGCAAAGTGAAGTCGCTGCTGATACGGCCGTCTCTGGTGTAGGTCGGGAACGACCATTCCTCCAGCGCCGCGTACACGGGCGTCGCGTCCAGTTCCCGGCGGTACCTCTCCGCCAGCTCGATGTCGTTCGAGCCGATGAGGGAGCCCATCACGACGCCGCGCATCATGAACGCGGCCTGCCTGCCGGGGACCTCGAAGCCGAGGTCGGCCTCCAGTTCGCCGGTGACCTTGCTGACCTGGTGCGTGAGGATGTTCAGCGCCAGGATGGAATGGAACGAGTAGGACTTGCGGTTCAGCCGGGGGGCCAGGTCGATCGAGGAGTCGAACAGCGTCCGCGGGTCGGCCAGCAGGCCGCTGCCCGGCTCGGGGCTGTAGAGCGCCTCCAGCGCCCGGTCCTGCTCGCGGCCCCAGAAGCGCGCGATGAACGACGAGGTCTTCTGCGTCGCCTCGCCGCGGACGATGTGCAGCGCCGCCTCAAGCGCGTTCAGCAGGTGCTGCTGCGGGACGTCCGACTTCTCCAGGGCGCAGACGTCGACGGTGAGGCCCTCGCGGTGCAGGTCGCCGATGAGCACGTCGCGCCTTTTCCGGATGGAATGCGCCATCGAGTACTCGGCGATTCCGGGGACGGACGACATGAGGCTCTGCAGGGACCGCCCGCTGACCCGGTCGAGCCATTCGGCGTTGTCCCACAGCCGGAAGATCGTGCTCTCGTCCAGGCCGGAGAAGGCCGCCACGTCGGACATGTTGAGGCCCATGTCCCTGGTGATTTCAGAGAGAGACTTCGGCTCGCCGTCCGCTGTCATCACTCGCCCCGGATGTGGCAGTCGCTGGAGCCTCGATCGTAGCGAAACGGACTGCTTCCGGGGCCGCGGGCGCGTAGATGTGTCCATTGCGTCACACAGCGCCGGGGGCGACGCCGTGACGGGCATGGCGGGCATGGCGGGCCGTCACCCCGGGACGCGCCCGATGCAGCCGATCAGCGGCACCGGGCCCGTGGTGTGGACGGCGTGCGGGAGCGGCAGCCGGGCGGGATAGGGCGGGATCATCTCCAGGCTCCCGCAGATCTCGGTGACCGCCTCCAGGCTCCGCGGGCAGAACGGCAGGTCCGGGTTCTGCGGCAGGCCGGCGATCGCCTCCAGCTCCGGCGTCCGCTCCGCGTGGGTGACCACCACGTGGCTGCCGGGCGGCAGCAGGTCCACGAGCGCGCGGACGATGCCGCGCGGGTCGTGCTCGTCGAGGGTGATGTCGAGGACGCACCCCAGCAGGACGCCCACGGGCTCGCTCAGGTCGATGAGCGCCCGCAGGCCGGGGTCGGCGAGCAGCGCGGCGGGGTCGCGGACGTCCCCCTCGAACGCGCCGGTTCTCCCGTCCACGGCGAGCCGGGCCCGCGCGTGCACGACCACCATCGGGTCGTTGTCGACGTAGGCGACCCGGCAGGACGGGTCGGCGCGCCGGACGACGGCGCCGACACCGCCGACACCGCCGACATCGCCGGCGCCGCCGGACACCGGCAGCCCGCAGCCGATGTCCACGAACTGCCGGAGCCCGGCGTCCTCGGCGAGCAGCGCCGCGGCATGGTCCAGGAAGCCCCTGTTCGCCTGGACGAGCCGTCCCACGACCGGGCACCGGCGCAGCGCCCATTCGGTGAGGTCGCGGTCGGAGGCGTAGTTGTCCTTGCCGCCGAGGAGATAGTCGTACATGCGGGCGTTGCTCGGCGCGGGCCCGGAGGATCGCCCGGGGGAGGCCGCCTCGTCCTCCCACGGTGCGGACTCCGCCCACCGGGTGAGGCTCGGCAGGGGCCCCGCCGTCACGGCAGCCGCCATCCTTCCCTGACGCCCACCCCGAACCAGAAGGTGGCCGTCCCGTTTTTGCCCCGGCTGGTGCCGAAGTCGGTGGCGAGCGCCTTCATCAGCACGAGCCCCCGCCCGTGCACGGGCGGGGGCTCCTCGCCGCCGCGCGGCGCGGTGCCGCCGTCGGTGACCTCGACCCGCACGTACCGGTCGATGTGCAGCACCGCCACCGTGACGGTCCCGTTCCGGCGCGGCCTGGCGTGCAGCACCGAGTTCGTCACCGCCTCGCTGGTCAGCAGCTCCAGGTCGCCGAGTTCGGAGCGGTCGGCGCCGAAGTGCTGCCCGATCAGCTCCCGGACGTAGGACCTGGCGAGCCGCACGGCGGCCGGTGTCGCGGCGATGTCGATCTCGCCGATGAGCCGTCCGGTCGACTTGCCGTTGTTGTTCCAGCCGGCGGGGGTTCCGAGTTCCAGGGAGGGAGCGGACGCCGGGACCAGCACCGGCGTACCTGACCACGCGTCTGAAGGGTTCATGGCGGTGTTGGCTTCACGTCTCCGTGTCGGGCTGTAAGCGAACATGAGTTCTTCGGCCTGGTCGAAGTCGGACGTGGGTGGGACAACACACACTCTGACGCAGCGAACACCCGCCGGTCACCGATGCTTGCGCGGATGCAAGGGCCCTGCCCTGTCCTGCGGACCGTCACCGTCCGGCGGTGATCCACCACGGGGGGCGGCCGATGGCGCCGGCTTGTGCCGCGACCCGTGCGGGCCTCAGCGGAGGTAGTGGAAGGCCGGTTTCGGGTGCATCAGGAAGTCGTGGTGGGAGATGTTCCACGCGTAGGCGCCGGCCATGGCGAACGCGATGACGTCGCCGGGGACCAGGTCCGGGACGGGGACGTCGCGGGCGAACACATCCTTGGGCGTGCAGAGCTGACCCACCAGCGTGGCTCGCCTCTCCGTGTCTTCCGGGCCGTTCGAGGTGAGGGCGGTGAAGGGCTGGTCGTGGCCCTTGGTCACGGGTGTCCTCATGTGGTGGGTGCCGCCGCGGAGGATCACGTAGGTCTCGCCGCGGGTGGTCTTCACGTCCAGGACGTCGGTGACGTACCAGCCGTGGTAGGCCGTCAGGGCACGGCCCGGCTCGATGCGGAGGGTGGGGGCCGCGGGGAGGCCCTTGCCGTAGGTCTCCCAGTCGAACTTGGCATCGGGGTCGCCGTAGTCGACGGCCATGCCGCCCCCGATGTTGAGCTCCGGGTCGCTCACGCCGTGGGCGTCGAGCCAGGGGAGTGCCCAATCGCATATCTGAGCCGCCAGGCCGAGCATCGCCGGTGCGTCCAGGCCGGAGGCGAGGTGGACGTGGATACCGCGCAGGTCGAGCCCTGGGGTCTCGGCTATGCGGCGGGCGCATTCGGCGAGGTCGGGCTCGTCCATGCCGAACGGGCCGCTCATGGTGAGGGCCGCGTCCGGTGTGCCGAGCGGGAGGTTGGCCCGCAGGAGGACGGCGGCCGGGCCGGGAAGCCGGGACAGTTCGCGCGGGCTCTCCACATGGATGCGCTCGACGCCGAGGCGCTGCGCCAGGGCAAGCTCCTCCGGGGTCTTGCCAGGGCCGCCGAACGCCATGCGGATGCCGGGCAGGGTCTCGCGCACGTGGGTGAGTTCGCCGCCGGACGAGACCTCCACGCCGTCCACGTGCGGGGCCAGAGCGCGGAGGATCTCGGCGTCCGGGTTGGCCTTGGCGGCGTAGAAGAGCTCCGTCCCGGGCAGCGCGGCCCGGATGCCGGCCACGTGCTCCTCAAGGCCCGGGAGGTCGTAGACGTAGGCCGGGTACCGGGGAAGGCCGACGGCGAGTTCGCGCACGGCATCCGGCACGGCGTTATTGAGCACGGCGTTCTCAGGCACGGCGTTCTCAGGCACGGGGGTTCCGTTCATAGCGGCCGGGACGCGGCGAGCGGGTTGGGGACGGGCACGTAGGCGGCGCCGCGGTCGGCGGTGCGCGACCATCGGGCGCGGAGGTTCGCCTTGGCGGGCAGCGGGACCCCCGCCAGGAGCGCCCTGGCCTGCGGGTGGTGGTCGTGGGCGGCCACGTGCTTGCCCAGCGTCCGCCAGAGCGGCCGTTCGAGATGCGGGTACAGGTCCGCTATCGCGGCGGCGATCTCGGCCAGGTGGTTGACGATGAGGCAGTAGACGACGCGGTTCCAGCCGCGGTCGGGGGCATAGGCGAGGCCCTCGGCCACGCGGGGCGGCAGGTGGGCCAGATCCCAGCGGCCCGCGGTCAGCTTCGTCCCCTCCAGGTCGCGGAACGCCGCGTGGACGGGCATGCCGTCGGCGTCCACGCAGACCAGGACGTTCTGGAGGTGGGGTTCCAGGACGACGCCGTGGTCCAGATAGGCGCGCAGGACCGGCGGTGCGACCTGCGCCACGTAGGCGTCCCACCACGCCTGGGCGCCGTCGGGGGCAGCCATGGCCGGCAGGTCCGCGAGGAACGTGTTGGAGGGGTCGGCCAGGGCACCGGCCAGGAGCGGCGTTCCGGGAAGGCCCTTGACGCCCTGGCGCAGGATGACGCTTAAGCCCTCGTACAGGCGGCGGTCGGCGAGCGTGGTGGTGCGGTAGGCGGGTTCGGCGAGGAACGTGGCGTCGAGCTTCTCGAAGATGGGCGGCACCAGCGCGTTGAGCGTGACTGCCCCGGCGAGTTCGTACCAGGAGTTCTTGCGGACGCAGTTGGTGATGCGGACGTCCAGGCTGAACTTGCAGAACACGTCGGCGTCCGGCAGATACACCGTCCGGACGGACGAGGTGGGCACCGCCTCGATGTCGCATGGACCGAGGTTGAGCAACAGGCCCCGCGCCAAAGCCTCCTGTAGGACGGGGTTGTCCGCCATCAGGGAGAACTGCCACGGATGGACGGGCAGCAGTCTGCGTCCGGGCTGCGACGCCGGCCCGTAAGCCTCAAGGGCCTTGAACGCGTCCGCGGACCCTTCCTCGGCGAAAAGGTCCTCGGGGACGGCCAGCCAGTGCGGACGGAAGCGGGCCCTGGTCTCCGGTGCGTACGGAAGCCAATCGGTCGGCGACCCCTGGCGCGACTTCGCCGAAGGGTGGAAACGATGCCCCGCCACAAGGGACTGCTCTGAGTCGATGTAGCGGTCGTCGGAGGCTTCCCCACGCGCGGCGATGATCGCGGCCAGAGCGGCGTGGCTGTCGTCCACCTGCATGAGGAACTCGGGATTGGGGCGGCCGGTGGCGAGTTCCAGTTCACCGGCGACGAGGTTGGCCAGCCGGTCCCACGAGGCCGGGATCCACTCGTCCCCGCGCCGCTCCTCGTAGGGCGGTGCCAGGCGGTAGGTG
>NZ_SMKM01000175.1 GCF_004348665.1 Actinomadura sp. GC306
GGTGGGGGTCGAGGCAGAGGGCGAGGCTCGCGGTCCGCAGCAGCTTCGGCAGCGACTTGCGGGGCATCCGGCCGAGGAAGATCACGCGGTCGGCGACGTGCAGCTCCTTGGCCAGCAGCGTCAGCCGGTGCACGGCGGGGTCGTGGTCCAGGTCCTCGCGGGCGGGGCCGCCGGCGATGGCCAGCTCGGCGTTCGGGACGTGCACCATGGCCTGCAGCGCGGTCTCGACGCCGCCGGCCTCCAGGTCGTCGCAGACCATCACCATCCGGCGCCGGTCGCCGCGCGGCATCGAGGGGCCGACCTGCGAGAACAGGTCGCCGTCAACGCCGTAGGGGACGACGGACATCCGCGGCCGGGGGACGCCCAGCCGCACCAGCGTGGCGGCCTCCTCGGCGTGCCCGGCGAGGACCAGGTCCGCGCCGCGGCCGATGGCCTTCTCCAGGCGGTCGCGGTGCGGGTGCACCGTGGCGCCGGCGCGGCGCTCGGTGGCGGCGACGCCGTGGTAGCTCTGCACGAACGGGATGTCCAGCTCGCGGGCGACGGCGCAGGCGGCGAGGCCGCCGATCCAGCCGTGCGCGTGGACGATGTCCGGCCGTCCGGCGCCGGACCAGCGGCGGCGGAGCTCGTCGGCGAAGTCGCGGACGTACTTGAGCAGCTCGTCGTCGGGGAGCGGGCGGGCCGGCCCGGCGTCCAGGTTGACGAGGGCGGCGCCCGGCGCGATGCGGGTCCGGCCGCGGGCGGCGCTGTTCTGGCGCCGCGTGTACACCGTGACCTGGTTCTGCTCGCCGTCGGCGGACAGCGGACGGGTGAGCGAACGGGCGAGGTCCCGAACGTGGATTGACTGCAGGTGTTCGCCGTCAAGGTCGGAGGCGGACACGAGCGCGATGTGAAGCTGGCGGTGCATACGGGTCCTCCGGGACATCACAGGGGAAGCTCGGAGGTATCTGCGTCGTAGACACCTGCTCGAAAGGTTCTATAACCGCCCGCACTCCGCGTCAAACGTCGCGAATCGGATCTCGTTGCCGTGCGAGCCCCGCGGAACCGCCCGCCACCTGCTGGAATACTGGACAAAATGGACGAGGAACCGCTCTGGTACGTGGCCTACGGATCGAACCTCTCCGCGGAGAGGTTCCGCTGCTACCTCGCCGGCGGCCGCCCGCGCGGCGGCGCGCGCCGCCAGGCCGGCTGCCGCGATCCCCGCCCCGCGCGCGCCGAACGGGTCATCACCGTGCCCGGCGGCATCTACTTCGCGCACGACTCGCAGACGTGGGGCGGCGGGATGGCGTTCTACGACCCGGACCTGCCCGGCCGCGCCGCCGCCCGCGCCTACCTGCTGACCCGCCGCCAGTTCTGCGACGTCATGTCCCAGGAGATGCACCGCGCGGTGGGCACCGACCACGACCTCTCGGAGGCGATGGCCCGCGGCCGGCAGCGCATCGGCCCCGGCCGCTACGAGACCGTCCTCAGGGTCGGGGAGTGCGCGGGCCGGCCCATGCTCACGTTCACGTCGCCGGAGCCCGCCGCGCCGACCGCGCCGACCGCCCCCTACCTGGCCATGCTCGGCACCGGCCTGCGCGAGGCGCACGGCTGGTCCGCCGAGCGCGCCGCCTCCTACCTGGCCGGACGTCCGGGAGCCCGCGGCGCCTGGGCGCCCCGCGACATCGCCGGACTGCTCCGGCCGGGGACGGAATGACCGGGGGCGGTAGATTCCTCCCATGAACGTCGGTGACGTCGTTGACGACTTCGAGCTGCCCGACGAGACGGGTGAGCCGCGCACGCTGACCGGTCTCCTGGAGAAGGGCCCGGTGGTCCTGTTCTTCTACCCGGCCGCGATGACCCCCGGCTGCACCGCCGAGGCGTGCCACTTCCGCGACGTCGCGGCCGAGCTCGCCGAGGTCGGCGCCCACCCGGTCGGCGTCAGCGCCGACACCGTCGAGAAGCAGAAGGAGTTCGCCGACCGCAACACCCTCGGCTACCCCCTGCTGTCCGACCCGGACGGCCGCGTCCGCGACCTCTTCGGCGTCAAGCGCGGCATAGCCCTGCTGCCGACCAGGCGGCAGACCTTCGTCATCGGCACCGACCGCCGCGTCCTGGCGGTCGTGAAGAGCGAGATCCGCATGAACACCCACGCCGACAAGGCGCTGGCGGCGCTGCGGGCCCGCTGAGCTCTCCGCCGGGCTACCCCCGGACGACCGGCAGGTTGATCGTCGACGGATGCCCGGGGGAGTGGAAGATCTCCTGGTCGGCGGTCAGCATGTCGGTGGCGGTCCCGATCGGGGCGCCGGTCCCCGGGTTGCGGGCGACGCGCGGGTAGGCGCCGCTCGCGACCTGCACGCGGACGCGGTGCCCGCGGCGGAAGCGGTGCCCGGCCGGCCACAGCTCCAGCGCCACGCGCCGGACGCCGTCGCCGTCCGGCTCCGGTTCGCCCGCGACGAGCCGCCGCATGCCCTCGCACAGGTTCAGCGACTCGCCGTCGGGCGTGACGTCGCACAGCCGCACGACGAAGTCGGTGTGCGCGCGGTTCGAGCGGATGTACAGGTCGGCGGTGACCGGGCCGATGATCTCCAGGTCGTCGTCCAGGACGGCCGAAGTGTAGGTCAGCACGTCCCGGCGGCGCTCCAGCCGCCGCTGGTCGGTGGACGGCCGGGTCTCGCCGAGCAGCGTCGGGCCGCCGAGGAACGGCGTCGGGTGGTTCGGGTCGTACCGGTAGGAGTCCGGTTCCGACTCGGGCGGCTCGTCCGGTGCGAGGGCGCCGCCGGGCTGCAGGTGCCAGCGCTCCTCCCGCATCCCGGGGACGGGCCAGTCGGGGAACTCGCGCCACTCGTCCGCGCCCGTGATGTACAGCCGGACGGGCTGGTCCCGCAGCTCGGACGGGTCGTCCAGCAGGTGCGCGCGGAACCAGGCGACCGACTCGCCGACCGAGCCGCGCATCATCCGCTGGTCGGCGTGGAACCACGGCCCGATGGTCAGGTAGGGGCGCCGCCCGGCGGCGCGGAGCGCGGCGTAGTCGCGCATCTGCCACGGCAGGAAGATGTCGTACCACCCGCCGGTCATGTTCACCGGGGCCGCGACCCGCGACACGGTGGGGCTGAAGTCGCGCTTGTCCCAGAACGAGGTGTCGGGGCCGTTGACGAGGAGCTCCTGGAAGAACCGCTGCTGCTCGCCCGTCGCGAGCCGGTCGAGTTCGGCGATCGGCTTGCCGGACAGGGTGGCGCGGCGGGCGCGGCGCGGCGACATGATGCCGGTGGTGATCCCGGACAGCGAGTTCTTCATCCGCGCGGTCAGGTCGACCCAGATCAGCGTGGACTCCAGCGCGAACGTCCCGCCGACGTTCACGGCGTCGCGGAACGTCGAGGCGGTGACCTGCATCGACAGGGCGCGCAGCTCGGGGCCCGCCTCGGCGGCGACGGCCCACTGGACGTAGCCGAGGTAGCTCGGGCCGTGCATGGCGAACGTCCCGCCGAACCACGGCTGTGACTTCAGCCACTCGATGGTGGCGAGTCCGTCCTCCCGCTCGTCCAGCGCCTCGAAGACGCCGCCGGACCCGAACCCGCCGCGGACGCTCTGCACGACGGCCTGGAAACCGTGCGACGCGAACGCCTGCCCGCACATGAGCCCGAAGGGGCCGCGCCGCCCGTAGGGGGACCGGACGAGGACCGTCGGCGCCCGCTCGACGCCGTCCGGGGCGTACCGGTCGGCCAGGAGGGTGACGCCGTCGCCGGCCGGGACCTCCAGGTCGCGTTCGACCGTGACGCGGTGGGGGCCGTTCCGCAGTCCCAGCGCCGTGACCCCCAGCCGGCGCATCATTCCCACGCCTACCATCTGATCAAGCGTAATCGCCCCGGTGGTCGCGCCCGCCTCCGGAGCCCGTGATGTGCCTCGCGCACTCCGGGTCTTCTATACGATCGAGGGCGCGCAAGACAGGCACCACGGGATCAACCGGCGAATCCGACGGGCGTATTCGCCGTGCCCGCGCGGAGGGAGACAGGCGTACGCCATGGCTGATGTGAGCTGGGAACGGGTGATCGTCGCCGGGATCGTGCTGGCGTCCGCCCTGGCGGTCGCGGTGCTGCTGCGGCTGGTGACCGGCCGGCTGTTCCAGCGGGCCGGGGACACCCGGGCCAGCTGGGACGACCTCGCGGCCCGGCTGATCAAGGACACGGCGGTGCCCCTGTCGGTCCTGCTCGGCCTCTGGATCGCCGCGCGGGTGCTGGAACTGCCGCGCGGCACGCTCGACGCCACCGCGAAGGTGCTCTCGGCGCTCGCCATCTTCGTGGTCACGCTGGCGCTGGCGCGGCTGATCGCCGCCGGGGTCAGCACGGTCGCGCTGGCCAGGCAGGGCGTCGCCGGCAACGTGACGATCTTCGCGAACATCACCCGCGTGGTCGTGCTCGGCATCGGCATCCTGGTGATGCTGCAGAGCCTCGGGGTGTCGATCACGCCGCTGCTCGGCGCCCTCGGCGTCGGCGGCCTCGCGGTCGCGCTCGCCCTGCAGGACACGCTCGCCAACCTGTTCGCGGGCGTGCACGTCCTGGCGGCCAAGACGATCGAGCCCGGCGACTACATCAAGCTGGCCTCCGGCCAGGAGGGCTACGTCGTCGACATCAACTGGCGCAACACCACGATCCGGACGCTGTCCGACAACATCGAAGTCATCCCGAACATGAGGTTCTCCGACACGATCCTCACCAACTACCACCGGCCCGCCCAGGACATGTCGATCCTGGTGTACGCGAAGGTGGCCTACGAGGTCGACCTGGACCGGTTCGAGGACCTGCTCATCGAGGTCGGGCACGACGTGATGAAGGAGGTCCAGGGCGGGGTGGCCGACTGCGACATCTTCGTCCGGTTCAACGACTTCAACGACGCCACGGTCGGCTTCCACGTGATCCTGCGCTCGTCGGAGTTCGGCGACCAGTTCCGCATCAAGCACGAGTTCCTCAAGCGGCTGCACCGGGTGATCCGCGAGGAGGGCATCGCGCCGCCCTACTGGCACCACCGCGTGGTCATCGAGGACAAGAACGGGCAGCCGCAGCGGGACGGCCTGGCCGCCAAGGGCGAGCTGGCCTCCGACGGGGTCCGCTGAGCGGACGCCCGGAGCGGGCGCGCCCGGACGGGTCACGCGCGCGAGGTCACGCGCCCGGGGGAGTGGCCTGGTCGAACATCGCGAGGAACTCGGCGTGGCCGAACCGCCGTGCCATCTCGACGGCCGAGGGCGAGCCGGCGCGGGGGTCGGCGCCCGCCTCCAGCAGCGCCCGCACGACCTCGTCCTCCTTCTGCGCCACCGCGCCGGTGAGCGGCCGCTGGCCCCGGTCGTTGGCGCGCTCGGGGTCGGCGCCGCGGGCGGCCAGGGCCCGGACGGTGCCGGCGTGCCCGTTGCGGGCGGCGAGCATCAGCAGCGTGTCGCCCCGCTCGTCGGCCAGGTTCGGCGGCGCGCCCGCGTCCACGAAGCCGGCGAGCCGGGCGGTCTCGCCGCCGCGCGCCATGTCGAACAGGCGGTCGGTCAGGCCCTCGGTCTCCGGCTCGGCCCAGGCGTGCAGCGAGCTCCCGTTGCCGGCCGTGAGCACCCCGCCGAGGCTGTCCTCGCCGTACCGCAGGTTCTTCTCCAGTGCCACGAGGGCCCCGTCGTGCATGAACGAGCGGAAGTGGACGTCGTCGGCCAGCATCCGCATGATCGTCAGGCCGCGGCCCTGCTCGGCGGTGAGTTCGGGGGGCGGCAGCGCGGCGGCTTCGAAGCCCCGCCCGGAGTCGATCACCTTGATCATGCAGCGGGAGTCCTGGATCGTCGCGCGCACCGTGTAGTCCGCGCCGTGCTCGGCGTGCTTGATGACGTTCGTGCACGCCTCGGTGAGCATCACCTCGATGTCGTCTCTGATCGACTCCTCCACGCCGAGCGCGGTGAGCGCCGCGTCCAGCAGGCGCCGGGTGGCCGGGACGCTGGCCGCGTCCCGGGGTAGCAGGAGGTCGAGGCTGATCTCCACGTCATCTCCGTCCGAGGTTCGTCCTCCTAAAACGTGCCCTTTCGGACCCACATAAACATGTCGGACTTGCTCGGCGACCCCTGTGCGGCGGCGCGCGGCTGCGGTACGTTGGTTGTGTCCAACTTAGTTGCGTACAACTGAAGGAGGCGTCATGGACGTCCACTACACCGCCGTGGCCACCGCCAGCGGGCGGGACGGCAAGGCCGTCAGCTCCGACGGCCGCCTCGACCTGGTCCTCGCCGCGCCCCGCGAGATGGGCGGCGACGGCGAGGGAACCAACCCCGAGCAGCTGTTCGCCGCCGGGTACGCCGCCTGCTTCGCCTCCGCGATCGCCGCGGCCGCCCGCGGTACCCGGCAGGACGTCCGGGACGTCTCCGTCACCGCCGAGGTCGGCATCGGCGGCGACGTCGAGAGCGGTTTCGGGCTGACCGTCGTCCTGCGCGTGGAACTGCCCGACGACCTGGAGAACGGCCGCGCGCTGGTGGAGCGCGCCCACGAGATCTGCCCGTACTCGAACGCCACCCGCGGCAACGTGCCGGTGGAGCTGGTCGTCGAGTAGCGCCGGTGGTCGAGTGGCCCGGCCTCAGCCCGCGGCGGCCGTGTACAGCTCGTCGCGCACCTTGCGGACCGCCGCCGGCGCCGGGCCCGTCCGGGCCGTCAGCTCCCGGATGCGCCGCTTGTGGCGCCGGCGGTCCGCGCCGGGGAGCACGGCCGTCAGGTCGGCCGCCGCGGCGAGCGCGACCGCCGCCGCGTCGTAGCTGTGGACGTGCGCCACCGGCCGCCCCCGCAGCGCCGACGACGCCCCGCCCCACAGCTGCTTCACCACCCGCGGGTCCTTGACGGTGACCTCCTGCCGGGGGAATAGGCCCAGCACCCGGTGCTCCTGGACGCGGATCCACCCGTCCCGGACCAGCTCGTCCTGGACCCTCGCCAGCATCTCCTTGGCGTCCTTGCGCACCCAGTGCTGCCACGACCTGGGCCGCGACTCCGCGATCTGCGCGAGCACGCCGTACGGGTCGTCGCCGGGCGTGCCCGGGACGGGCTTGCGGCGCTCCTCGCCGAGCCGCCCGTCCAGGTACAGCTCGGTCAGGGCGGCCCCGCGCAGCAGGTAGCCGAGTTCCGTGCGGCTCTTGCTCATCTTGTGCTTCCGGAGGTCGTACGCGAGCAGGTACATCCGGGCCGGCAGCGATTCTGGAACCTTGACCATCTCAATCCCCGTCCCCGCCGCGCGGCGGACCTTCCGTATCCCTGCCGGTACCCGGGCCGCCCGCGCTTGAGCCGCCGACTCCCGTGTCGCCTGTGCCTGAGGGGCCCGTGTTCAAGTCGCCCGTGCTTGAGGGGCCCGTGTTCAAGTCGCCCGTGTTCGAGTCGCCTGTGTCCCGTGCCGCCTTGCGGGGCCGTCCGGGCCCGCGCATCCGGGTCGCCGACCCGGGCATCCGCCCCGCGTCGGCGAGCGCCCGGCGCAGCAGGAACTCGATCTGCGCGTTGGTGCTGCGCAGCTCGTCCGCCGCCCAGCGTGCCAGGGCGTCGTGCACGGCGGGATCGAGCCGCAGCAGGATCTTCTTGCGTTCAGTCACGTGGACCCGGGGTCACTGGTAGAGGCTGCCGGAGTTCACCACCGGCTGGGCGTCGCGGTCGGCGCACAGCACGACCAGCAGGTTGCTGACCATCGCGGCCTTGCGCTCCTCGTCCAGTTCGATGACGCTGTCCTCCTCCAGCCGTTCGAGGGCGAGCTGCACCATGCCGACGGCGCCCTCCACGATCCGCGTCCGCGCCGCCACGACCGCGCCGGCCTGCTGGCGGCGCAGCATCGCCTGCGCGATCTCCGGCGCGTACGCCAGCCCGGTGATCCTCGACTCGATGATGTCGACCCCGGCGGACGCGACCCGCTCCGACAGCTCCTCCGACAGCCGCGCGGTGATCTCGTCGGCGTTGTCGCGCAGCGAGATGCGCTCGGCGTCGTCGTAGGGGAAGCTGCCCGCGATGTGCCGGACGGCCGCCTCGGTCTGGAACGCCACGAACTCCACGAAGTCGTCGACCTCGAACACGGCCCGCGCGGTGTCGGCGACCTGCCACACCACCACGGCCGAGATCTCGATCGGGTTCCCGTCCAGGTCGTTGACCTTCGCGAGGCCGGTCTCGTGGTTGCGGATCCGCGTCGACACCTTCTTCCGCATGGTCAGCGGGTTGACCCAGCGGAGGCCGTCGGTGCGCACCGTGCCCTTGTAGCGCCCGAGCAGCTGCAGCACCCGGGCCTCGCCCGGGGCCACCGGCGTCAGGCCGGCCGCGACGACCAGCCCGGCCAGCAGGAGCACGGAACCGGCGACGGCCCCGCCCGCCACCGCGACTGCCCCGCCGGCCAGGGCCCCGGCGACGGCCGCCGCGGCGCCCAGCGCGATCAGCAGGACCGCCACCCCCAGCAGCGCCCAGCCGCCGCGGTCGCTCGCCGGCCGCTCGCTGATCTTCGGGCGCGGCATCTCCACCTTGGTCGCCTCTTCGGCCATCCGGTACCTCCTCGTTAGGGTGATAACTGCAAACTATCAAAGTGATATCACATTTTCCACCCCGGGGCCGCCGGGACGGCGGCCGCCGGTGGACTACGGTTGTCCCACCGACCCCGGAGGACCCTCCATGAGCGAGATCCAGATCGTCACCGGCTTCCTGTCCGCCCTCGAAGACCTCGACGTCGACCGGGCCCTCGGCTACGCGTCGCCGGAGATCGTGTACCAGAACGTCCCGCTGCCCCCGGCCCGCGGCCTGGCCGCCGTCGAGAAGACGCTGCGGGCCATGACGCGCTACGGCAGCGGCTTCGAGGCCCGCGTCCACAACATCGCCGCCAACGGCCCGGTCGTCCTCACCGAACGCACCGACGTGCTGGAGGCCGGGGCCTGGCGCGCCGAGTTCTGGGTGTGCGGCACCTTCCGGGTCGAGGACGACCGCATCACCCTCTGGCGCGACTACTTCGACTGGACGACGTTCCTGGCCGCTTCCGCCAAGGGCCTCGGCGGCGTCCTCCTGTCGGCCGTCAACGCCCGTTCCAAGGCGCCCCGCAGGACGCCGGCTGCGTAGCCGCGCCACCGCCGCTGAGTACAAGTACTCATGCGCCCACCGGGCCCACGGGGCACCCTGGGCGTCATGAACGTCCAACAGCGGCCCCCGCCGGGCGCCCTGGGCATGGCGCACGCGATGCTCTGGATGCAGGCCGTCCTGTGCGGCCTGGCGTGGCTCCTGCCGAACGCCGGGGTCCTGCTGTGGGTGGCGGTGCAGGGCATCCCCGACGACGGCACCGCGCCCTACCTGCTGGTCCCGGTACTCTTCTCGCTGCCCGCGCTGCTGTTCGCCGTGCCCGGCCTGGTGATCGCCGCGCGCCTTCCCTCCGGTGGCCGGAACGTGCACACGGCGGCGGTCGTCTACGAGGCGCTGTGGGTCGTTCTGGGAACCGCCGCTTTCGTGGGGCCTTTTCGTTTTCCGCTCGGCGGGCCGCCCCCGGTGATGTCCGTCATATTCGCGTCGGTGCTCGCGGCGGCATACGTCCTGGTCGTCCTGCTCACCCCGAACGGACGTGCGCGCTTCCGCTGAGACGCGCGACCACGGCCGCCGGTTGTCCGGCGGGTTCCCCCGAAGCCGTCTGCGATTCCGAAAGGGACGGCAAAATCACGGCCATTCCCAGCCGTTTACCTTTTCCGCCCCGATGGCGATGCACGGGCGGTCCAGGATGAGCGAAGAATCGCCCGGCCGCGAAGAGGGCGGGCGATTTTCAGTTGGCTGCATGAGAAACGGGGGAAACAGGATGAGGCGGACTCTTGCGGTCTCGCTCGGGACGGCGGTCGCGTTCGCGGCCTTCATGCCGGCCGGCCAGGCGGCCACGGACGCGTCGCGGGTGCACGTGGTGAAGCCGGGACGCTCGATTCAGAAGGCCGTGAACAAGGCCCGGCCGGGCGACGTCATCCAGCTCAAGGCGGGACGCTACGACGGGGGAGTCCTCGTCCGCAAGCCGCTGACGATCCGCGGCGCGGGCGACCGGACCGTGCTGCGTCCCGGCCGCAAGGACCACTGCGCCAAGGCCCGGCAGGCCGGAATGGGGATCTGCGTGGTCGGCCGCGAGGGGCGGCCGGTCCGGAACGTGACGGTGGAGAAGCTCAGCGTCCAGCGCTTCAAGGAGACCGGCGTCTTCGGCATCCACACCGACCGGCTCTCGGTCGTGCACGTCCTGGCCAAGAGGAACGGCGAGTACGGCATCGCGGAGTACAACTCGACCCGCGGCCGCTTCCTGCAGAACCGCGTCCACGACTCGGGCGCGCACGCGGGCCTGTACGTCGGGGACATCGCCGACGCGCACGGCACGGTCGTCGCGCACAACCGCGCCTCGGGCAACGCGATGGGGCTGCTGGTGCGGCACGCCCGCAACGTCAAGGTGCACGACAACACGTTCACCGGCAACTGCGCCGGCGTCCTGCTGGTGGACGACGGCCAGCGCGGCGGGCAGGGCAACAACGCCCTGTGGGAGAACAAGATCTCCAAGAACAACCGGGGCTGCAAGGCGTACGGCCCGGTCCCGGCGCTCAAGGGCACCGGCATCATGCTCATCGGCGGTGACCACAACAGCATCAAGAAGAACGACGTGACCCGCAACCGCGGCAAGCTGCCGTACTCCGGCGGCATCGTCCTCTTCCCCGGCGCCCCGCCGCAGGACCGGCCGGCCCGCCACAACGTCGTCGAGGGCAACCGCGTCCTCGGCAACGCGCCGTTCGACCTGGTCGACAACAGCGGCAGCAAGACCAACAAGGTCCGCGCCAACCGGTGCAAGACCTCCAAGCCGCGCGGACTCTGCTGACCCGCGACGGTTTCCGGGGACCACGCCGCGACCGGCGTGGTCCCCTCGCGCTTCCCGGTCCCGGTGTCCGCCATGATGGTCATCCGCCGAACCGGGAGACGGATGACTTCGACGACCGCACCCCCCGACGACCGGCGCGCGCGGCAGTGGCTCGCCGCCTGCGCCCTCGCCTACGGCCTCACCCACCACATCGGCTTCGGCCTCGCCTGGCTCGGCACGGTCGGCGACACCCGCTGGGCCGACTGGGCCGACGTCCTCACCCCCTACACCGTCCTGCTGACGGCCGCCGCCGCACTCCACGCCGGCCGCGCCGACGTCCGGAGCTGGGCGGTCTACCTCGTCGGCGCCATCACCTACGTCGAAGGGCACGGCATCCACCTCGCCGCCAACTCCGTCGGCAACGACACCCCGGGTATCGCCGTCGTCCACATGTGGGACGAGGTCGCCGGCCACTACATCTGGTACGCCGGAGCCGCCCTGGTCGTCGCCGCCCTCGCCCGGACCCTCGCCCGGACTCCCGCCCCCGCACCGCTCCCGGCGCTGCTGCTAGCCCTAGGCGTTGCCGTCACCTGGACCACCAACTCCCTCGAAGGCGGCACCGCCCTGATGGGCCTGCTCGTCGCCGGGGCCTTCACGATCTGGGGCATACGCACCCGGCACCACCTCGGCCGCGTCCTGATCCCCGCCTTCGCGCCCGCCTTCATCGCCCTCACCGCCTACGGCATCTGGCAGCGCGGCTTCCCCCAGCCCACCGAGCTCGGCTGGCTCTGACCCGGTCGGCGATACTCGTCCCATGGACGAGGGCGTCACGGAAACCGAGCTGGTGACGGCGGCCAAGAACGGGGACCGGGAGGCGTTCGGCCGCCTGGTCGAGCCGTTCCGGGACGAGCTGCGAGCGCACTGCTACCGGATGCTCGCCTCGGCCCACGACGCGGAGGACGCCGTCCAGGAAACCCTCGACCGGGCATGGCGGAGCCTGCCCGCATACGAGCCGCGGGCCTCCCTCCGCCCCTGGCTCTACAAGATCGCCACGAACCGGGCGCTGACGCTGATCGAGCGGCGCGGCCGCCGGGAACTGCCCACCGACATGAGCCCGGAGGGCGCGCCGGCCGTCGAGAGAGCGTGGGTGGAGCCGTACCCCGACCGCTGGACGGACGACCTCGACCCGGAGGCCCGCGCCCTGGCCCGCGAGAGCGTGGAGATCGCGTTCGTCGCCGCCCTCCAGCACCTGTCGGCCCCGCAGCGCGCCGCCCTCCTGCTCTGCGACGTCCTCGGATACCGCGCCCAGGAGGCCGCCGACATTCTGGAAACGACGACGGCCGCGATCAACAGCGCACTACAGCGCGCAAGAAAGGCGGCCCCCCGCACCGGCCGGCGCCCCACACTCGACGCGGTCGAGGAGGCCGAGCAGCGGAACCTGATCCGCCGCTACATGGCTGCGTGGGAAGCACGCGACGTCGACTCCATCGTGGCGCTGCTCACCGAGGACGCCAGGTACTCGATGCCGCCGCTGCCCGCCTGGTACGAGGGCCACGCGGCCATCCGCACATTCCTGACCGAGGGTCCGCTGACCGCGCGTTGGCAGTTCTTGCCAACGCGGGCGAACGGCCGGCCGGCCTTCGGCACCTACATGTGGGACGACGCCAGGGCGTTGTACGTCCCGGCGGGCCTGGACGTACTGGTGCTGCGCGGCACCAGGATCGCCGAGGTCGTGTCCTTCCTGGACGCCGACTTCCTGCTGTTCGACCTTCCCGCGGAATTGCCCGGCCCACCGCGATGATTTCGCGGCCCGCCCCGGGTTGTAGTCCTGACGGACAGACCGAGCCCGGAAGGCCACGAAGATGCACACAGACGAAAAGCAGATCCGCGCGCTGATCGAACGCTGGGCCGAGGCGGTCCACGAGGGCGACTTGGACGAGGTCCTCCGGGACCATGCCGAGGACATCGTCCTGTTCGACGTCCCGCCGCCCTATCAGGGAGTGCGCGGCCTGGACGACTACCGCCGGACGTGGACGCCGTTCTTCGAGTGGCAGGCCCAGGCGGCCGCCTTCGAGATCGAGTCGCTGGACGTCGTCGCGGGGGACGACGTCGCCTTCGCCTACGCGCTGCTGCGTTGCGGCACCAAGGAGGACTTCGAAACCAACCCCGACAACCGCCTGCGCCTGACCATCGGCCTGCGCAAGCAGAACGGCCGCTGGACCGTCCTCCACGAACACCACTCATTCCCACTTGCGGGGTAAAGGCAGTGTCACCTAGCCCGTTCCGTTCCGCCCGGGAGCGGCTAGGGTCGTCCGGGAGGGAAGGTCGGTGCATTGGCGAGCGGCGGGGCATGTGCCTGCGATGACGGCTCGGCTCTCGACCGGGCCACCATTCCCGGACTCCAGCGGTGCAGGACGCGCGGCTGCCTGGACGCGGTCTCCCTGACGGAGGCGTACCTCGCCCGGATCAACCGCCTGGACGGTGCCGTGCGAGCGGTCCTCGCACTGGACCCGACCGCGACCACGCAGGCCGCGGCGTCCGACCGCCGCCGGGCGGCCGGGGAGCTGCGAGGGCCGCTCGACGGCATCCCCGTCCTGCTCAAGGACAACATCGACACGGCCGGCCTGCCGACCACCGCCGGCTCCCGCGCCCTCGCCCGCGGCCGCCCCGCGCGGGACGCGGAGCCGGTGCGCCGGCTGCGCGCCGCCGGGGCGGTGATCCTCGGCAAGGCCAACCTGTCCGAATGGAGCAATTTCCGCTCCTCGGACGCGGTCTCGGGGTGGTCCGCGGTCGGCGGCCAGACGCGGAACCCGCACGCCCCGGACCGCAGCCCCAGCGGCTCGTCCTCCGGCCCGGCGGCGGCGGTGGCCGCGGGGTTCGCCCAGGTGGCCGTGGGCACCGAGACCGACGGTTCACTCGTCACCCCAGCCGGGACGAACGGCGTCATCGGCGTAAAACCCAGCCGGGGCCTCGTGTGCATGGACGGCGTCGTCCCCGTCTCCCGCGCCCGGGACTGCGCGGGCCCGATCGCCCGAAACGTCCTAGACGCCGCCCTGACCCTCTCCGCGTTGGCGCCGACCTCCGGAGAACTCGTCCCCCGGCACGGACCCCCCGACCTGCGGACCGCCCGCATCGGCCTGTGGCGAATGCCCGCATACGGCGAGGACGTAGACCGCCTGATGACCCGCGTCGCGGAACTCCTCCGCGACCAGGGCGCAGAGGTCGTCGAAGTGGACATCGAGGCCGGCCGCACACGCGACCTGCTCTCCGAGGTCCTCCCCACGGAGTTCCGCCGGGACATCGAGGACTACCTGCGCACCCGCGACGACGCTCCCGGCGGGCTCGCCGAACTGATCGACGTCCACCGCCGCGACCCGCTGGAACGGACGTGCTTCCCCGGCCTGGACCTGTTCGAGCGGTCCCTCGC
>NZ_SMKM01000176.1 GCF_004348665.1 Actinomadura sp. GC306
GACGGGCAGGACGCCGGGGACCGCGACGGTGACGCAGCCCGCCGCCTCCCCCGCGGCGACGCCGTTCGGGGAGTCCTCCAGGACGACGCAGCGGGCCGGGTCGGCGCCCAGGCGGGCGGCGGCCGTCAGGTAGGGCTCGGGGTCGGGCTTGGTGCGCGCGACCTCGTCGCCCGCCACGCTCAGCGCGAAGTGCTCGCGGCCGATCGCGTCCAGCACCGGCTCGATCAGCCGGCGGTGGCTGGAGGACACCAGCGCCGCGGGCACCCCGGCCGCGCGGACCTCGGCCAGCAGGTCCTTCGCGCCGGGCATCGTCGGCACGCCGGCGCCGAGCCGCTCGGCCATGCCGTCCAGCATCCGCCGCCCGACCTCCTCGGGGGTCGCGGCGGCGCCGGTCAGCTCCAGCATGTAGCGGACGGCGACGTCCAGCGAGCCGCCGACGAGGTTCTCCTGGTGGGCGGTGCTCCATTCACCGCCCAGCCATGCCATGACCTCCGACTCGACCTCCAGCCAGATGCGCTCGGAGTCGATGAGCAGGCCGTCCATGTCGAACAGCACGGCCTGCGGGCCGCCTCGGGTCACGGTGCTCCTCCAGTGTGCAGCGAACGTCACGCGGCCCGGACCCCGCCGCAGCGTTTCTTCTTGGACGAGCTGTGCAAAGAGACGGTGACGGATGGGGCGGCCGACCGATACCGTGCCCTCTAAACTACTATCCGGTAAGGGACGGTATGAGCGCCTACCGCATCATCCTCGTCGGCACCGACGGCTCTGACTCCTCCTTCCGCGCGGTCGACCGGGCCGCCCAGCTGGCCGCCGCGACCGGCGCGACCCTGCTGCTCGCCTCCGCCTACAGCCCCATGCCCGAGCGGGAGCGCGCGAACGCCGCCGACCGGCTCGGGGACCTCGCCTACAAGGTGCAGGGGTCCACGCCGGCCGACGACGCGCTGCGCGCCGCGCGCGAGCGGGCGGTCGCGGCGGGCGCGACCGACATCGACCAGGTCGCCGTCGAGGGCGACGCCGTCGACGTGATCTCCAAGCTGGCGAAGGAGCGCGGCGCGGAACTGGTCGTCATCGGCAACCGCGGGCTGAACAGCCTCGCCGGGCGGATCCTCGGGTCGGTCCCGGCGAACCTCTCGCACCGGTCCCCCTGCGACGTGCTGATCGTCCACACGACGGACGGCAAGTAGTCCCGTCCTCCCCCCGCCCATCACGGCGAAGGACGAACTTCCTTCGGATTTCCGCTGCGGGCGTACGGCGCGGGGGGTCTGCCGCCGGGTGAGCGGGGTACGCCGTCCGCAGGACGTAGGCTGGCAGCCACCGATCATGAGCGGGGCCCCCGCCCCGGGAGATGAAGGCCCCCGCCGGTGGTGCAGTGCCTGGGCGTCGGAAGGAGGCAGCGCGTGGTCGAGCTCGAAGACGTGCCGGAACTCGTGGATCCGGTGCTCGTGGCCGCCTTTGAGGGGTGGAACGACGCCGGGGAGGCCGCCAGCGGCGTGATATCGCACCTGGAGTCCAGCTGGGAGGCGGTGCCGATCGCCGAACTCGACCCCGACGACTACTACGACTTCCAGGTCAACCGGCCGATCGTGGAGATGACCGACGGGGAGACCCGCGGGATCACCTGGCCGACCACCCGCGTGTCGTGGGCGCGGCTGCCGAACGGCAAGGACGTCGTCCTGCTGCACGGCATCGAGCCGAACATGCGGTGGCGGTCGTTCTGCCGCGAGCTGGTCGGGCTGATGCTGGAGCTGGAGGTCCGCAACGTCGTGCTGCTCGGCGCGCTGCTCGCCGACTCCCCGCACACCCGGCCGGTGCCGGTGACCGGCGCCGCGTCCGAGGCGGGCCTGGTCAACACCCTGCACCTGGAGCCGGCGCGCTACGAGGGGCCCACCGGGATCCTCGGCGTGCTGCAGGACGCGTGCGCGAAGGCCGACCTCGACACGGTGTCGCTGTGGGCCGCCGTGCCGCACTACGTCGCGCAGCCGCCGTCGCCGAAGGCGACGCTGGCGCTGCTGCGCCGCGTCGAGGACCTCCTGGACGTCACCGTCCCGCTCGGTGAGCTGCCCGAGGAGGCGCGGGCGTGGGAGCACGGCGTCAACGAGCTCGCCGAGGAGGACTCCGAGGTCGCCGACTACGTCCGGACGCTGGAGGAGCAGAAGGACGCCACCGAGCTGCCCGAGGCGAGCGGCGACGCGATCGCCCGCGAGTTCGAGCGGTACCTGCGGCGCCGGGACCCCGGCCGGGGCTAGAATCGGGGCGAGTCCCGTTTCCGGTGAAGGCCCGCGCACGCCGCCAAGTGCGCCCCCCATGTTTCTCTCCTCCCCGAAGGGCGCGGCCGCCCGGGGCCGGTGAGCCGCCGCGCCGCCGGCCCGGCGATCCGGGTCCGCCCGGCGCGCGAGGTGCGCCGCCAGCGCCGCCGCCGCGCCCACCCCTGCTGGGACCACCTCATCGCCGCGCCGCTCTGGCCGCTGCACGGCGCCAACCTCGGGACGCTGCTGCGCACCTGCGACGCCGTCGGCGCGTGCCTGGCGGTCCCCCGGTTCTCCTGGGTGCCCGAGGCGCTCGCGCGCGGGAACACGCTGCGCCGCCCCGCCTGCGTCCACTGGGTGAACGATCCGCTCGGCTGGCTGGAGCGGCAGCGGGCCGCGGGGTCGCGGGTCGTCGGCGTGGAGCTGGCCGACGAGGCGGTGCGGCTCGCCGATCTGCCCGCGGCGCGGGCCCGCACCGTCGCGGTGCTCGGGCACGAGCAGTCCGGCATCCCGGGCGAGGCGCTCGACCTGCTCGACCTGGCCGTGGAGATCCCCATGGTGGGCGGCGGCGCCAGCCTGAACGTGGCCGTCGCCGGGTCGCTGGTGCTGTACCGGCTCGCGGGCCTGCTGTGACGGGCCGAACGGGGAGGGCTTCCGGCCGGGGCGTGTCCGGCCGGGCACGCCCGGAGGTCAGAGCGCGACGCCGAGCAGGGCGTCGGTGATGGCCCTGACCTGGGGCGGGGCCGTCTCGTCGGGGCCGTCGGCGGCGGCCCACGCGTCGACGGCGGCCAGCGCGGCGGGGGCGTCGAGGTCGTCGGCGAGGGCGTCGCGGACGGCGGCGGCGACCGGGGCGGCGGGCGGCCCGGACGCGCGGGACGCTGCGGCGCGCCAGCGGTCCAGCCGGGCCCGCGCGGCGGCGAGGCCGTCGCCGGTCCACTCCCAGTCGGCGCGGTAGTGGTGCGCCAGCAGCGCCAGCCGGATCGCCATCGGGTCGGTGCCGCTCTCGCGCAGCCGCGACACGAAAACCAGGTTGCCGCGCGACTTGGACATCTTCTCGCCGTCGAGGCCGACCATGCCTGCGTGGACGTAGGCGCGGGCGTGGGGGCGCTCCCCCGTCGCGACCTGGGCGTGCGAGGCGCTCATCTCGTGGTGCGGGAACGCCAGGTCCGAGCCGCCGCCCTCGACGTCGAACGCCATCCCGAGGTGCTCGATGGAGATCGCGGAGCACTCGACGTGCCAGCCGGGGCGGCCGACGCCGAACGGGGAGTCCCAGCCGGGCTCGCCCGGCCGCTGCGCCATCCACAGCATCGCGTCGAGGGGGTCGCGCTTGCCGGTGCGGGCGGGGTCGCCGCCGCGCTCGGCGAACAGCGGCGCCATCTCCTCGCGGGTGAGCCCGCTGACCCGGCCGAACGCGGGGTCGGCGGCGACGGGGAAGTAGACGTCGCCGCCGACCTCGTAGGCGGCGTCGCGGCCGCGGAGCTTCTCGATCATCTCGATGATGAGCGGGATCGACTCGACGGCGCCGATGTAGTGCTCGGGCGGCAGGACCCGCAGGGCCGTCATGTCGCCGCGGAACAGCTCGATCTCCCGCTCGGCGAGCTCGCGCCAGTCCTCGCCGGTCTCGCGGGCACGTTCCAGGAGCGGGTCGTCGACGTCGGTGGTGTTCTGGACGTAGTGGACGCGGTGGCCCTGGTCGCGCCACACGCGGTTGACGAGGTCGAAGGCGACGTAGGTGTTGGCGTGCCCGATGTGGGTGGCGTCGTAGGGGGTGATGCCGCACACGTACATCCGGGCGGTGCCGCCGGGCCGGTCCGGGCCCGCGGGGCGCGCCGTGCCGGTGCCGGTGTCGTGGAGTCTGAGCGGCCGTGCCGCGGCGGGCAGTCCCGCGTCGGTGAGGCTGGGGACATCGGAGGCGGGCCACGATCGCATACGGAAAGCTTATCCATGCCCAGCTAGATGGGTTACGCCGAGTTCGGGGCGATTGTCCTGGCCCATCCGTGCGGGTGCGGCCCCGCCTGGGCTCAGCCGTGCCGGAGGCGGGGGTCGAGCAGCGAGTAGCAGATGTCCACCACCAGGTTCGCGGTGACCACGCACACCGTCACCAGCAGCGTGACGCCGATGATGACCGGGGTGTCGCCTGCCGCGATGGACTGGTGGACGAGCTGCCCCACGCCCTGCAGCCCGAACACCTTCTCGGTGACGATCGTGGAGCCGACGAGCGCGCCGAGGTCGATGCCGAACTGGGTGACGACCGGGGTGAGCGCCGGACGCAGCACGTGCCGGCCGACGACGCGGCGCTCCGGCAGGCCCTTGGCGCGCGCGGTGCGGACGTAGTCCTCGCCGAGCACGTCCAGCATGGCGGCGCGGGTGAGGCGCGTGTAGGCGGCGAGCATCAGCAGCGCCAGCGCGATCCACGGCAGGACCATCCGGCGCAGGAAGGCGCCTTCGAGCGGCGGGCCGGCCTCGAACAGGTGGACGCCGCTCTCGCCGAGCCTGGTCGAGAACACGTACAGCAGCGCCAGGGCCATCACGAACGGCGGCGTGGCGAGCCCGGCCAGCACGAGCGCGGCGGCGGCGCGGTCCCAGAGGGTGCGGGCCTTGACGGCGCTGAGCGTCCCGAGGGCGACGCCGCCGGCGAACCACAGGACTCCCCCGCCGGCGATCAGGCACAGCGTCGTGGGCAGCCGCGCGGCGATCAGCGCGGTCACGGGGGCGCCGCTGACGTAGGAGTCGCCGAGGTCGCCGTGCAGGAGCCGGCCGGCGAAGTTCCAGTACTGGACGGGGAAGGGCCGGTCCAGGCCGAGGTTCGCGCGGATCTGCGCGAGGGTCTCGGGGGTGGCGCGGGGCCCGCCGATGACCCGCTCCACGGGGACGGGCGACAGGTGCAGGAACACGAACACGAGGGTCGCGACCAGCCACAGCATGAACAGCGCGTGCAGGACGCGGCGGGCGGCGAGGCATGTCATCGCGGGGGTCACCCGCCCCGGGCGGCGCGGCGGGCGCGCGGGTCGAGGGCGTCGCGGACCGCGTCGCCGATCATGGTGAACGCCAGCGTGGTCGACAGCAGCAGGGCGCCGGGGACGGCCAGCAGCCACCACGCCGTCTGGAACACGTCGGCGCCCTCGCCGAGCATCGACCCCCAGCTCGGCATCGGCGGCGGCACCCCGGCGCCGAGGAACGACAGCGTCGCCTCGAACACGATCGCCGCCGGGACCAGCAGCGCGGTCAGCACGGTGATCTGCGCGGTCAGGTTCGGCAGGATCTCCGCGACCATGATCCGGGCGGTGGAGGCGCCGAGCAGCCGGGCCGCCTCGACGAACTCCTGGCGGCGCAGCGCCAGCACCTGGCCGCGGATGACGCGGGCGAACGCCGCGACGGAGAAGAACGCGACGACGAGGATCGTCATCGTGATGCCGGCGCGGGCCGAGGTGATCTGGAACGTGGTGGACAGCAGGATCGCGACCAGCAGGTACGGCAGCGCGAGCGTGAGGTCGATCAGCCGGGACAGCAGCGTGTCCAGCGCGCCGCCGGCGAGGCCGGCGAGCATCCCGGCGAGGGTGCCGGCGACGGCGGCCAGCACCGCCGCCGACAGGCCGACGGCCAGCGAGATCCGGGCGCCGTAGGCGGCGCGGACGAGGACGTCGCGGCCGAGCTGGTCGGCGCCGAGCGGGAACTCGGCGCCGGGGCCGCGGGGCTGCCCGGACACGTCCAGGCCCGTGCCGGGGAACGTGGCGTCGTAGGGGTGGCCGGTGAGGTGCGCCCACAGCGGCGCCAGGACGGCGAACACCGCGATGAGCGCCAGCACGGCGATGGACGCGGTGGCGGCCCGGTCGCGTTTGAACCGCTCCCACGCGAGCCGGGAGGGGCCGCGGGCCCGCACCGGGCCTCCGCCGCGGTCCGGGCCGGTGCCCGGCCGGGCTCCCCCGCCCCGGCAACTCCGCAGAGATCGCATTGAGTCGCCAAGTTAGCACCGACGGTCACCGTCGCGCCGCAGCGTCGCCGAAACCGTTCCGCGTCGCCGCCCCGGTCTACAGGACGCGGGTCCAGGCGGCGCCGTCGCCGGGGGCGGCGGAGAAGTCGTAGCGGACGCCGCCGGGCGCGAGCGCGGCGAGGGTGACCGAGGTGGTGCCCCAGACGCGCCCGTCGCCGAGGTCGAGCAGCGGGAGCAGGGCGCGGTGGTCGGCGCGGGGCAGGCCGTCGCCGTTCACCAGCGGCAGCCAGTCGCCCCACGCCCGCTCGGCGGGCTCGCCGCGGCCGGGTTCGGGGCGCCGCGCGGCGGCCAGGCGGGGCCGGAAGTGGGCGAGCCGCGCCGCCATGTAGGCGTCTTCGGTGTCGCCCTCCGGCTGGCCCTCGCCCTCCAGCCCGCTGTTGACGATCATGTGGAGGCCGGGGCCGAGGTCGCGTTCGGCGAGGTCGTCGCCGTCCCAGCTCCACAGCCGCACCCGGGCGGGGTCCGCGGCGACGAGGTGGAACGGGTCGTAGGCGCGCAGGTCCGGGCGGCCGAGGCCGCCGCCGGCGGCGGCCCGCAGCGGCAGCCCGCCGCGCGAGACGCGCCGGTCCTCGGGGGCGGGGCGGCCGCGGCCGTTGAGGACGAGGCCGACCCGGGGCGCACCCGGGTCGACGGCCAGCCAGGTGCCGCCGGCGCGCAGGTCGCGGCCGCCGACGAGGGCGGGCCGGTCCGGCCAGTGCCGGCCGGGCGGCTCCCAGTCGCGGGCGATGAACTCGTCCCGCACGCCGACCAGCAGGACGGGTACCGGGGAGGCGGGGTCGATGCTGATGATCGCCGTGCACATGCCCCAATTGCAGCACCCGCCGCGCGGCGCGCCGCCGGTGGGGTGGCCGGGCCCGTGGTGTGGCGGGGTTCGCGGTCAGAGCGGCGGCCAGGGGATGGCCGGCCAGTCCTCGGGGGGGTAGGGGTGGATGCGGTGCTTGAGCATGAGCTCCACGCGGCGGCGGGTCGCGTCGACCTCTTCGGGGGTGAGGAGTTCGGCGAGGCGGGCGCCGAGCGCGCCGCGCATGGCGGCGTCGACGCGGCCGAGGGCGTCCAGCGCCTCGGGCGTCAGCGGCTTGCCGCGCCACTGCCACAGCACGGTGCGGAGCTTGTAGTCGACGGAGAAGCAGACGCCGTGGTCGCAGCCGTAGACGTGGCCGTCGCCGGGCGGGAGCAGGTGCCCGATCTTGCGGTCGGCGTTGTTGACGACGGCGTCGAACACCGCCATGCGGCGGACGGCCTCGTCGTCGGAGCGGGACAGGGCGACGAGGTCGATGTCGGGGTCGGGCTCCACCCACAGCTGCACCATCCCGGGCCCGTAGGGGCCGTCGCGGTGCACGGTCGGCGGGACGGTCGCCCACCCCATCGCCTTGGAGACCTCGTAGGCGGCGACCTCGCGCTCGGCGAGGGTGCCGTCGGGGAAGTCCCACAGCGGCCGCTCCCCCGCCACGGGCTTGTACACGCAGGCGGCGGTGCGGCCGTCGTGCTCGATCGAGCAGTACAGGGTGGCGTTGGACGCCTGGACGAGCCTGCCCTCCACGCCGAGCCGCCCGGCCGACAGCAGCTCCTCGGCGGCGGCGACGTCGCGCGGCGAGACGCGGCGGGCGGGGTCGCCGTGCCCGGCGCCGTCCGCGGCCGCCCGGTCGCGGGAGGACTGCGTCATGGGCCCATTCTCCCGGCCCGGTGATCCATGATCCAGCACAGCGGAGGCGTCATGTCAGCCGAGGTATCCGTTCTGGCGCGGGCACACGTGGCCCTCGGTGTCGAGGGGGAGCCCGCACAGCGGGCAGGGCGGCCGCCCGGCGGCGACCACCTTCAGGGCGCGCTCGGCGAACGCGCGGGCCTGCGCGGCGCTGATCCGCACCCGCAGCACCGCGATGGCCGGGTCGTCCTCGCCGACCTCGGCGTCCTCCTCGGCCTCGGTGACCTCCTGCGCCTCGATGACGACCTGCTCGTCCTCCGGGTCCCAGGCGAGCGCCATCGTGCCGACCTTGAACTCCTCCTCCACCGGCTGGTCGAGGGGGGCGTCGTCCTGCAGCTCCGAGGGGGCCGCCGCGGGGACCGGCGCGTCGCCGCCGCTGCGCCGCTGCACCTCGTCCAGCAGCTCCTCCAGCCGCTCGGCCAGCAGCGTCACCTGGAACTTCTCCAGGCCCACGCTGGTCACCCGGCGGCCCGAGCGCGCCTGCAGGTAGAACGCGCGGTCGCCGGGCCGGCCGACGGCGCCCGCGACGAAGCGCTCCGGCAGGTCGTAGGAGATGACGGGCATGACTCCGACCCTACGCGCCGCCGCCCACGGGCGCGTCCTCCGGTCCGAGTCCGGCTTTCCCGGAACCTTCCCGCGGCGGCGGAGGGACCAGGGCGGCCACGTCGCCGCCGGTGTCGTTGACGCGGACGACGAACGGGCGTGTCTCGGTGTAGCGGATGACGGTGAGCGAGGCGGGGTCGGCCTGGATGCGCTGGAACTGGTCCAGGTGCAGGCCGAGCGCGTCGGCGACGACCGACTTGATGATGTCGCCGTGGCTGCACACCAGGTACAGGGCGTCGGGGCCGTGCTCGGCGGCGACGCGCGCGTTCCAGTCGCGGACGGCGGTGACCGCGCGGTGCTGCGCCGCGGCGAGGGACTCGCCGTCCGGCCCGGGGAACCGCGCGGCGCTCGGGTGGGCCTGCACGACCCGCCACAGGGGCTCCTCGGCGAGCTCCTTGAGGGGGCGGCCCGTCCAGTCGCCGTAGCGGACCTCGCCGAACCGCTCGTCGGTCTGGACCGGGCCGATCGGGGCGTCGTGCCCGGCGGCGATCGCCTGGGCGGTCTCGGCGCAGCGCTCCAGGGGACTGGTCACGACCGCGGCGATCGGCAGGGCCGCCAGGCGCTCCGCGAGCCGGGCGGCCTGGCCGCGGCCGCGGTCGTCGAGGCGCACCCCCGGCGTCCATCCGGCGAGCACGGGTCCGGTCATCGCGGTCAGGCCGTGCCTGACCAGGAGGAGGGTGGTCACAGCGGCCACTGTAGGAGATGGCGGGCGCCCGGGCGGGCGCCGGGCCCGCGGCGCGATGCGGAAGAATGCGGGGTGTGATCGTCGACCGGGCCATCTACACCGACGGGACGCGCCGCGATATCGACGGCGACATCAGCGACGCCTTCGACCAGGCCCGCGAAACCCCGGACGCCTTCGTCTGGATCGGCCTCTTCGAACCCGGCGAGGCGGAGTTCGACCTGGTCAAGGAGGAACTCGGGCTGCACCCGCTCGCCGCCGAGGACGCCGTGTCGGCCCACCAGCGGCCGAAGATGGAGCGCTACGGCGACACGCTTTTCATCGTGCTGAAGACCCTGACCTACATCGACGAGACCTCCGACATCGAGGTCGGCGAGATCATGCTGTTCCTCGGCCGGGGCTGGGTCGTGACCGTCCGGCACGGCTCCGGCAACCCGCTCGGGCCCGTCCGGCGGCGGCTGGAGGAGTCCCCCGAGCTGCTCAGGCACGGCGCCGCCGCGGTCCTGTACGCGGTGTGCGACGAGGTCGTCGACCACTACGAGCTGGTCGCCCACGAGGTCGAGGTCGACATCATCGAGCTGGAGACGGCCGTGTTCGATCCGGGCGCGCGGGACGTCACCGCCGACATCTACTCCCTCAAGCGGGAGGTCCTGGAGTTCCGCGGCGCCGAGGACCCGCTCATCCCGGCGATGGAGGAGATCGTGCGCGGCCGGGTCCGCGAGTGCACCTCGACCCGCGAGTACTTCCGCGACGTCCTGGACCACCTGATGCGCGTGGACGAGCGGGTCGACGAGCACAACGAGCTGCTCAACAGCGTCCTCACCGCGCACCTGGCGCTGCTCGGCAAGCGGCAGAACGAGGACATGCGCAAGATCTCCGCCTGGGCGGCGATCATCGCGGTGCCGACGGCGATCGCCGGGATCTACGGCATGAACTTCGACAGCATGCCCGAGCTGGACTGGGCCTACGGGTACCCGCTCACCCTCGGGGTGATGGCGGTCGTCTGCACGGTGCTGTTCCGCAAGCTCCGCAAGAGCGGCTGGCTCTAGGCCCCGATGCGCATCGGCGGGGCGAGCAGCGCCGCCCACAGGTGCGACTCGGCGCCCCGCGCCTCCAGCCGGCGGCGGATCCGCTCCACCCCGCCCCGGGTCGGCAGCGCCAGCCAGATCAGCAGCGGGTAGCCGAGGACGAACCCGGCGACGAACACCAGCTCGCTGTGCCCGACCATCGCCAGCGGCAGCCCGGCCAGGATCACGGCCTCGGCCAGCGCGAACCGCAGCAGCACCGCCTGCCGGAACATCAGCAGCGCGGTCCGCGCCGCCCGCAGCGGGTCGGGCTCGGGCGCCATCGGCCGCGGCGCCCGCGGCCCTGCCAGCAGCGCCACCAGCGCACCGGCCGCCAGCGGGAGGTACAGCCACGGCGCCGCGCCCCCGCCGGCGCCGCGGCCGTCCGCCACGATCAGCGGGCTGATCGCCAGGATCAGGACGGGCGCGCCCAGCAGGAACAGCATCATCGCCCGCATCCGGCCCAGTTCCGTCCCGCCGCGCAGCGACGCGAGGTACCCGGGGTCGTCGCCGGCGGACGCGCCGAACCGCGGGCTCATGTCCGGCCCGCCGTCGCCGTCCGGCGTCTTCGGTGAGTACATCGAGAACGGGGGTGGCGCCATGGCGGGAAACTCTAGCCGGGCGCCCGTCCGGACAGTAGACCTCACCAGGATCTTCGCGCGGGCCGCGCGGCCCGGCGCGCCGCTCGCCGCTTCCCGCGGGGCTCCCCCGGAGCGCTACATTGACCGCCTATGAAGGAGCGTCACCTCGGGCGGAGCGGGCTGCTGGTGTCCCGGCTGGGCCTCGGCACCATGACCTGGGGGCAGGACACCGGCCCGGACGAGGCGGCGGCGCAGCTGACCGCGTTCGCCGAGGCCGGCGGCACGCTGGTGGACACCGCCGACGTCTACGCCGGCGGCGCCAGCGAGCGGATCCTCGGCCACCTGCTGCGCGAGGCCGTCGACCGGGACGGCCTCGTCGTCGCGACCAAGGCCGCGATCCGCCCGGACGGCCGCTACGACGGGTCCCGGCGGCACCTGCTGCGCGCCCTGGACGACTCCCTCGACCGGCTCGGCCTCGACCACGTCGACCTGTGGCAGCTGCACGTGTACGACCCGGCGACGCCGCTGGAGGAGACGATGTCGGCGCTGGACGAGGCCGTCGCGTCCGGCCGGACCCGCTACGTCGGGGTGTCGAACTACGCGGGCTGGCAGGTGGCCAAGGCCGCCGCGTGGCAGCGGGCCTGGCCGGGCCGCGCCCCGGTCGTGTCCGCGCAGCTGGAGTACTCGCTGCTGCGCCGCGACATCGAGCGGGAGGTCGTGCCGGCCGTGCTGGACGCGGGCGCGGGCCTGCTGCCGTGGTCGCCGCTCGGCCGCGGGGTCCTCACCGGCAAGTACCGCACCGGCATCCCCGCCGGGTCCCGCGCCGCCGCGCCGCACTTCTCCGAGTTCGTCCAGCCCTACCTCGACGAGGAGTGCGCCCGCATCGTGGAGTCGGTGGTGACCGCCGCCGAGGGCCTCGGCCGCTCCCCCCTCGCCGTGGCGCTGGCGTGGGTGCGCGACCGGCCGGGGGTCGCCGCGCCGATCGTCGGTGCCCGCACCGCCGCGCAGCTCACCGCCATACTGGACAGCGAGGACCTGACCCTGCCGAACGAGATCCGCGGCGCGCTGGACGACGTCTCCGACACCTCGTCCGCTCCCTGACCCGCCGCGACGGGAAACCTGTGACCACACCTGAACCCGCCCCCGCCGACCGGGCGGCCCGCGCCGCCGAAGCCCTGCGCGCCGCCGAGGCCGCCGCGGGACGAGCGCCCGCACCCCCCGCATCGCCGGAACCGCCGGAACCGCCGGCGGCGGCCGCGGCCGCCCAGGACGGCGGCCTGCAGGCCCTCGCCGACCTGTTCGCCGCGACCGGCGTCCCCGAACCGCTCACGGCCCGCGCCGCGACCCGGCTCGGCCCGGACGCCGCGGCCCGGCTGCGCGCCGACCCGTGGCGGCTGCTGCGCGTCCCCGGCGTCCGGCTCCGGCAGGCCGACCACTTCGCCCGCGCCGTCCTCGGCCCCGAGGCGCGTCCCGACGACCCCCGGCGCGGCCGCGCGCTCGTCCTGCACCTGCTGACCGAGGCCGCCCGCGACGGCCACACGGTCACGCCCGCCGCCGACGTGCTGTCCGCGCTGGAACGCGCGAAGGTCCCCGACCCGCGGGCCGCCGTGGACGCCGCGCTGGACGAGGCGGAGGTCCTCGCCCTCACCGAGGAGCCCGGCTTCGCCGGCGCGGAGTCCGACGAGGACGCCGAACCCCCCGAACCCGAGGAGACGCTCGGCCCCGCCCGGTGGGCGCTCGCCGAGGAGGCGGCGGCCGAGGGCTTCCAGCGGCTCAGCCTCACCGCCGCGCCGCTGCTGGACGACGCGGCCGTGAAGGAACTGCGCGGCGGGCTGCCCGAGGACCGGTCACTCGCGCTCACCGCCGCGCTGCGCACCGGCGTCAGCATCCTGCGCGGCGCGCCCGGCGACCTTGCGAGCACGGCCGCCGGCATCGCGGCCGCCGCCGCGGGCCGGGGCGTGCGGGCCGCGGTGGCCGCGCCGACCGACCGCGCCGCCGCCGGCCTGCGCGCCGCCCTGCCCTCCGGCGCGGACGTCATCGTCACGAGCCTGCACCGGCTGCTGGAGCCCGGCGGCGACCCGCACGCGGCGCCGGGCGCCGTCGTGTACGGGCGCGGCGAGCCGCACCCGTTCGACCTCGACCTGGTCGTCGTCGCGGACGCCTCGGCGCTCGACGCCGAACTCTGCGCCGTGCTGGTCGAGGCGTGCCCCGACGGCGCCCACCTGGTCCTGTGCGCCGAGCCGGACGCGCCGCCGCCCGCCGGGCCGGGCCGCCCGCTGGACGACCTGGAGGCGTCGGAGACCGTCCCGGTCGTCACGCTGGACACCGCGCCGTCCGGCCCGATCGGCACGCTGGCCGAGGCGGTGCGCGGCGGCGCGCTCACCACCGTGGACGCGCCCGGACGCGAGGTCGTGATCGTGCCCGCCGCGACCCCCGGCGAGGCGGTGCACCGCACCGTGCAGCTCGTCACCGACTCGATCCCCCGCGCGCTCGGCATCGCCGCCGAGGACGTGCAGGTCGTGGCGCCCGCCGCGGCCGGCGAGGCGGGGACCGGCGCCCTCAACACCGCACTGAAGGAGCGGCTGAACCCCGGGCCCGGCAGGTTCGGCGGGCTGGACCCCGGCGACCGGGTGGTCGTCGCCGCGCCCCTCCCCCACGCCCCGCTCGGCGAGACGGGCACGGTGACCGGCGGCGGCCCCCGCGGCCTGGAGGTCGACTTCCCCGGCGGCGCCGCCGTCATCGCCCCGGCGGACGCGTCCCGGCTGCGCCCCGGCTGGGCGGTGACCGTCGCGCAGGCCCGCGGCACGCGCCGCCCCGCGGTGGTCGCGGTGCTGTCGCCCGAGGGCCTGTCCCGGCCGCTGGTGGCCACCGCGTTCGGCCTGGCCGAGCGGCACCTGTCGGTCGTGCAGGCGGCGGGGCCCGCGCTGGCCAGGGCCGTCCGCGAGGACGGCGCGCCGCCGCGCCGCACGAGGCTCGCGACACTGGTGGTCCACTGAGGCCACGGCGAGGTAAACAAACCCCCGTGTCGCGGTTTACGTGCCCGCCCGTATGGGACACGATGTCAACAGGGTCAGCGCTCACAGGGGCGGCGGCATCGGTGCGGGTGGAGGAACGACATGCCTCAGCGGCTCAGGCGGGTCGGCACGGCTTCGGCGGCGGTCTCGGCGGGGGCGCTCGTCCTCGTCCTCGCCGCCCCCGCACAGCCGGCCGCGGCCGCCGAGGAGTGCAAGAAGGGCGTCGACCCGGAGACCACGCTCGAGAACTGGAAGTGCAACCTCGGCAACCTCCGCGAGGCCCTCACCCAGCCGACCCCGACGC
>NZ_SMKM01000177.1 GCF_004348665.1 Actinomadura sp. GC306
GGCGTGTTGTTGTTATCCCGCCTCCCATAACAACAACACGCCGCAAGTCAACGGGGGCGGTTACATGCCGTCGGCGTCCCAGCGGCCCGTTGAGCGGCTGCGGACGGGGAGGCTCGACAGGATTGGGGCGGGGATCGGGTCGCCCTCTCGCCAGGGGCGGCCGGCGCCCCAGTTGTGGCGTAGGCGGTCGGTGCGCTCGTCGGCGTGCTCCAGGGCGGTGGGGTCGGCGCCCCAGTTCAGGTTCGTGTGGTCGTGGTCGTGGTCGTGGTCGGCGTGCCCGTGGTCGTCGTGGTCGTGGCCGTGGCCTGCCTGTAGGCGGGCGGCGTCCAGGGCCTTGGCTATGGCCAGGGCGCTTTTGTCGGTGCCGTGGCCGTGCTGGACGTAGTCGTCGTCCACCTCGCCCTGCTCACGCTGGTAGAGCACGGCCTCCTGGAGCTCTTTCAGGTCGCGCTCGGAGCGGCCCGCCGTCCCACGGCCCAGGTCGTGCGACGCCATGGACCAGCGCATCCGCCCGCCGCCGGGCGCGTAGTTGACGGCCACACCGCCCCAGCGCACCCACTCGTTCTGCGTGTACCAGTTGACGAGTTCGCCGTCGGAGCGCAGCAGCCACGTCGCGCCGCCCTCCTGGGTGGTGAAGTGCCCGTGCTTCACCCGCGCCGGACGGAAGAAGTACGTGCCCAGGTCGAGGGTGCCGAAGTTGTACTCCATGTGGCCTTGGACGGTGTACGCCTCCTCGTAGCAGGGGTGGTGCGCTAGGCGGTGGTCGGTCCAGCCCTCCTGCGCGTGCACGAGCCTGGTGTAGAAGCCGCTGACCGGATCGACATGCAGGTACTTGATGAACAGGCCGGGCATAGGGCCGGCCTTGGGCACCGCGTCCCACGTCATGGCCTCGCTGTCGATGACGATGACGTCCTCGTAGGCGTCCTTCCAGCGGGGCGCGTTCAGCCCGTCCACGGGGTCGAACCCCGCGTCGCCGTACTCCCGGTAGTGCAGGACGCGGGTGCCCTCGGTGAAGGTGATGAAGTCGGTGGGGACGCCCTTGGGCGCGTACACGTAGCCGCCCTTGCCGATCTCGCGTCCGCCGTAGGTCATCGAGCCTTCGAGCACGTAGTACTCGGTGTTGGCGTGGTGGATGCCCGGGCCGCGTCCCCAGTCGGTGTGGAAGTCCAGCCGCAGCGAGGACGAGCCGTCCTCCTCGTCCACCGACAGCCGGCGCTCGCTCGCCCTGCCCTCCCCGCCGACCAGCTCGGCTGCGTGCCAGACGTAGTCGTCTTCCTGGATCAGCTCGACGTGGGGTCGCACGTGCTCGTCTCCGTTCCGCGGTCCTGTTTCGCTATAGGAAACATTGTTTCGCAGCGGGAGGCAAGGGTCCGGTGTCTTGACCCGGTTCCGCTCCTAGGGAAACACTATTTCCCTGAGTGGAACAGGGGAGGTCGCCATGGGGTTCGACGCGATCGTGGTCGGCGCCGGGCCGGGCGGGCTCGCGTGCGCGATCACGGCGGCCGGTGCCGGGGCGCGGGTGCTGGTGCTGGAGAAGGCCGCCGACATCGGCGGTGCGCTGCCGTACTCCGGCGGGCACCTGTCCGCGGGCGGCTTCTCGGCCCAGCGGGAGCGCGGCATCGCCGACGACCCCGAACGGCACCTCGCCGACATCCGGCGGATCAGCCGGGGCACCGGCCGCGAGGACCTCACCCGGCTCTCGCTCGCCGAGCAGCCCGCCGTCCTGGACTGGCTCCTCGCCGCCGGGTTCGAGATCGACCCGGCCACCCCCCGCATCGTCTACGGGCACGAGCCGTACACGACGCCGCGCACCGTCCACGCGGCCGAGACGCCGGGCGGCCCGGCGATCCTGCGCACCCTGCGCCGCCTGCTGCGGCCGCTCACCGAGGACGGCCGCGTCACCGTCCGGACCGGGACGCGCGTCACCGGACTCCGCACCGAGGGAGAAGCCGTCACCGGCGTGACCACCGAGGACGGCCGAGGCACGCCCGCACCGGCCGTCGTCCTCGCCACCGGCGGGTTCGGCCACGCGCCCGACCTGTTCGCCGAACTGGAGGGCGCGCCGCTGACGACGTCCGCCGCACCGACGTCCACCGGTGACGGCCTGCGCATGGCGCGGCGGATCGGCGCCGGGCTGCAGGGCCTCGGGCAGTACATCCCCACGTTCGGCGGGCTGCCGCCGGAGGGCGACGACCCGCGGGTGGACTGGCTGAACCGCCCGCAGCTCGTCGCGGCCGAGCGCCCGCCGTGGGAGATCTACGTGGACCGGCACGGCCGCCGCTGGATCGCGGAGGACGAGCCGAGCATCGACCGCAAGGAGCGCGTCCTCACCGGCGTCGACCGGATGACGTTCTGGATGGTGTTCGACGCCAGGGCGCTGCGGGAGTCCCGCCCCATGGTCCACGGCTGGACGCCCGCCGACCTGGACGCCCGCTGCGGCCGCAGGCGCGGCCTGCACCGCGCCGCCGGGCTCGCGGAGCTGGCGGAGCGCGCGGGCATCGACCCGGCCGGCCTCACCGCCGAGGTCGCCCGGTACAACGCCGCCGTCGCGGCGGGCGCCGACCCCGCGTTCGGCCGCCGGCACCTGCCCGCGCCGATCGCCGAGCCGCCGTTCTACGCCGTCGAGAACCACCCCGTCACACTGATCACCTTCGCGGGTATCGACGTCGACGCCCGGCTCCGGGTGCGCCGCGCCGACGGTGGCGCCGTTCCCGGCCTGTACGCGGTGGGGGAGGTCATCGGCTCGGCCGCCGTCAACGGCAACGCGTTCTGCTCCGGCATGTGCCTGACGCCCGCGCTCGCCTTCGGCCGCATCGTCGGCCGGCACCTGGCGGGGGCGCCCGCCTCCGCGCCCGCCTCAGCGCCCACCTCAGTGGGCGAACGCGAACCCGGCGGCGCGTAGCCGCGCCGAGGACACCGGCACCTCCGGCGTCCTGATCTCGCCCCGGTAGGTCAGCTCGGGCAGCCCCTCGGCCTTGCAGATCTCCCCGAACGCCGCCGCGTTCGTCGGCGGCACCTCCGCGTCCGGGAAGGCGTTGTAGACGCCGGTCAGCCCTTCGGTGACCACGAAGTCGAGCGCGGCGGCGGCGTCCCGGTAGTCGATCCGGTACAGCAGCGCGCCGGCCGCGAACGGGACGCTCCCGCCGAGCCGCTCGTGGGCGAACCGGACCCGCGCCGGGTAGTCGATGTCGCGGGGGTGGCCGTACACGTCCGGGATGCGGACCACCGCGCCGCGCGGCGCGGCGAGCACCGCCCGCTCCGCCGCGATGAAGTTGCGGGGCGAGGCGTCGTCGTCCTCGGTCGTGGGGGTGTCCTCGTCGATGAGCGTCCCGGTGCCCGCCCCGTAGACGGACGTCGAGCTGGTGAACACGACGCGCGGGTGGACGGCGGCCGCGGTCCGCGCGGTCCCCGCGAGGGTGTCGGCGTACTCGGCGACCCGCTGGGCGGCGTCGAAGGAGTGCGACAGCCGGGGGCTCACGGTCAGCACCACTGCGTCGGCGCCGCTGACGGCCGCGGCCAGGGCCGCCTCGTCCGAGCCGCGCAGGACGGCGACGTCCGAGCAGACCGTGCGCACCTCGTCCACCCGGCCGGGGGACGTGGTGGTCCCGACGACCGTGTGCCCCCGCTCCGTCCAGCGCCGCGCGAGCTCCATCCCGACGTTCCCGCACCCGACGACCACGTACCGCACAGGGGGCCTCCCAACAGTGGCCCGGCACCGGGCCTCGAAATGGAAACGCTGTTTCCCTACTCTGGCACATATCGCCGGCCCCCCGCAGAGGAGAACCTTCGTATGATCGCCCGCTCATACCTGTACGTGCCGGGGAACGCACCGGACATGCTCGCCAGGGCACCCGGCCGCGGCGCGGACGCCCTGATCATCGACCTGGAGGACGCGGTGCCGCAGGCCGCGAAGGAGAGCACCCGCGCCGCGGTGGCCGCCCGGCTCGGCGCGCTCGGCCGCCCGGCCGGCGGCCCGAAGGTCTGGGTGCGGGTCAACCCCGGCGAGCCGGGACACCTGGACGCCCGCGCCGTCATCGGCCCGGCCGTGGCCGGGTTGTGCCTGGCCAAGGCCGAGAGCGCCGAGGACGTGACCGCGCTCGGCCGCGTCATGGCCGAGGCCGAGGAGGCGGCCGGGCTGCCCCCCGGCGAGTTGCGGATCATGCCGCTGCTGGAGTCGGCCGCCGCGCTGCTGGACGCCGCGCGCATCGCCCGCGCCCCCCGGGTGGCACGGCTGCAGCTCGGCGAGGCCGACCTGGCCGCCGACCTCGGCGTGGTCCCGGGCCCGGACGGACGCGAGCTGCTCTGGGCGCGCTCCACGGTCGTCGCGGTCAGCGCCGCCGCCCGGATCGCCCCGCCCCTCGCCCCCGTCAGCGTCGACATACGGGACCTGGACGGGCTGCGCGAGTCGACCCGCGCGCTGTTCCGGATGGGCTTCCTCGGCCGGGCCTGCATCCACCCGGCGCAGATCCCGGTCGTCCACGAGGTTTTCACCCCGAGCCCCGGCGCGCTCGCCGAGGCGCGGGACGTCGTGGAGCGGCACGAGCGGGCGCTGGCCGAGGGCAGCGCGGTGTCGGTGGACGACAAGGGCCGGCTGCTGGACGAGGCCGTGATCCGCTCGGCGCGCCGCGTCCTGGAGCTGGGCCGGTGACCGCTGCCCGCCCCGGTTCCGCCGCGCGGATAGGCGCGCGGGCAGGCGCGCGGTCAGGGGCGCGCCGCGTCCCAGACCCGGGCGATCTCTCCGGCGGCGGCGCGGACCAGGTTCCGGTAGCGCTCGATCTCCGCCGGGGTGAAGCGGTGCAGCGGGCCGCACACGCTGACCGAGCCGTGCACCGCGCCGTCCGGGCCGGGCAGCGGCGCGGCGACCGAGGCGGCGTCGGGCAGCCGCTCGCCGAGCGACACCGCGGTCCCGTCCGCGGCGATCGCGGCGAGTTCGGCGCGGAGTTCCCCCGGGTCGGTGACGGTGCGGGCGGTGAGGGCCGTGCGGGGGCGGGCGAGCACGGCCTCGCGCCGCTCCGCCGGCAGGAACGCGAGGATCGCCTTCCCCGACGAGCCGGCGTAGAGCGGGAACCGCCGCCCGACCTCGACGGTCATCCTGACCTCCCGCGGGCTCTCGAACTGGTCGAGGTAGACCCGCTCGTCCCCGACCAGGCCGGACAGCGTGGTGGTCTCGCCCGTCTCGTCCCGCAGCCGGCGCAGCACGGGCGCGGCCGCGTCCCGGACGTTGGCGCCGCGCAGCGCGCTGACGCCGAGCGCCACGGCGGCGGAGCCGAGCCGGTACCGGCCGGTGCCGGGGTCGTCCTCCAGCATCTCCCGCGACACCAGCGAGCGCAGGATGCGGTGCACGACGGCCTTGGAGACACCGAGCTCGCGGCTGATCGCGCTGACGCCGAGGCTCCGCGGCCCGCCCGCGAACAGCAGCAGCACGTCGGCGACGCGCCCCGCGACCTCCGTCCCGGACTGCGCGCCGGCGTTCCGGGTCCGGTCGCTCACGGCAATGATCCTAGGGACGCCTCAGCGGCCCCGCGGCACGTACCTGCCGACGGGCGGGCCGGTCACCTCACCGCCGGAGTACACGCGGTGGCCGCGGACGAAGGTGTCCGTCACCCGGGCCGTCATGGCGAACCCCTCGAACGGCGTGTACTCCTGCGCGGACTCCGACGCGGCGGCCCGGACCGTCCAGGCGGAGTCCGGGTCGACCAGCGCGATGTCGGCGTCGTACCCCTCGGCGATGTCGCCCTTGCCGCCCAGGCCGTAGCGGCGGGCCGGATTCCCCGCGGTCAGCCGGGCGATGCGCTGCAGCGACAGCCCCCGCTTGACGCCCTCGCCGACGAGGCCGGGCAGCAGGTACTCCGCCCCGCCGAACCCGGACTTGGCGAGGAAGACGTCGTCGCGGTCGGCGCCGAACTTCATCTCGTCCCGGCAGCAGGCGTGGTCGCTGACGACCCAGTCGACCTCGCCCGCCAGGACGTGCCGCCACAGCGCCTCGACGTCGGCGCGCTCGCGCAGCGGCGGGTTGACCTTGCCGCCGAGGCCGTGCGCGGTGTCGACGTCGGCGAGCAGGTGCCCGATGGTGACCTCGCGGCGGAAGTCGATGTGCGGGAACGCGTCCGCCATGGTCAGGGCGGCCGAGAGCGCCTTCCCGGACGACAGGTGCAGCAGGTTGATGTTGGGCAGGCCCGTCTCGTGCGCGAGGTAGGCGGCGATGGTCACCGCCAGCCCCTCCGAGTGCGGCGGGCGGGACGCGCTGTAGGCCCGCAGACCGGAGAGCGCCCCCTCCCGCTCGACCATCGCCGTGTAGGCGGTCATGATCTCGGCGGTCTCGCAGTGCAGCGACAGCGAGACGTGCGGGGCGTACTCGGTGAGCGCCTCGCGGGCCCGCTGGACGCCCCGCATCACGAACTCGAAGTGCGCGAGGTCGTAGCGCTCGCCCGGCGGCGTCATCAGGAAGTCGCTCTGCGAGCTGGACCGGCCGTGCAGCCCGTGCCCCCCGTAGAACATGAAGATCTTGAACGAGGTGACGCCGAACTCCTCGATGAGCCGCGGGATCTCCCCGATGTGCTCCGCCGTCATCGGCGCCAGGTGGAAGCCGTAGTCCACGTAGGCGTTGCCCTGCGCGGCGCCGAGCACCTCCGGGAAGAACTCCCGGTAGGGCCCGCTCTTGTTCAAGTAGTACTGGCCGGTGCGCATGTAGGTGAGGGACGTGGTGACGCCGCCCTGCGCGCAGGCCCGGCTCTCGGTGCGGGTGTCGGTGGCGAGGTCGTTGTAGATGCCCCAGTGCTGGTGGGCGTCCACGACCCCGGGGAACGCGAGCCGGCCGCCGCCGTCGACCACGGTGGCCGCGTCGTCGTCCGGCAGGGCGGGCGCCACCCGGGTGATGACGTCGTCGTCGACCGCGATGTCCAGCAGCGGGGGGTCGCCGTCCGGCGCCTCGGGACGGACCACCCGGACGTTCTTGATCAGCAGTTCGGTCGTCGCCATCGTCGCCTCTCCCATCCGGGGGCCGCGCTGTGTTCCGCTGAACGGAACAATCAGCTGTCGCTCCAGCCTGACGTTCATGGCCTCTGAGGTCAATGGCCGTTCCCCACTTGACCTGAAACGGCTCCTCCTGTCAGCGTGAAACGAGTCGGCCGTTCCTCTCATCGGAACGGCAAGGAAGGTGGTGGCATGACCGACGCCCTGTCCGGGGTCCGCGTGCTCGACGCGGCCACGCTGTTCGCGGGCCCGCTCGCCGCCACGCTGCTCGCCGACTACGGCGCCGAGGTCATCAAGATCGAGCACCCGAAGGGCGACCCCGTCCGCGGCCACGGAGCCCAGCGCGACGGCGTCGGGCTGTGGTGGAAGATGCTGGGCCGCGGCAAGAAGTCCGTCACCCTGTACTTGGGCTCGCCCGAGGGGCAGGAGCTGTTCCGCCGGATGGCCGCCGACGCCGACGTCGTCATCGAGAACTTCCGGCCCGGCACCCTGGAGCGCTGGGGGCTCGGCTACGACGCGCTGCGCGAGATCAACCCGCGGCTGGTGCTGGCCCGCGTCACCGGCTTCGGGCAGACCGGCCCCTACGCCGGCCGTCCCGGCTTCGGCACGCTCGCCGAGGCGATGAGCGGGTTCGCGGCGATCACCGGGGAGCCGGACGGCCCGCCGACCCTGCCGCCGTTCGGGTTGGCGGACGGCATCGCCGCGCTGGCCACCGCGTACGCCGTGCTCACGGCGCTCCGCGCGCGGGAGGCCACCGGCACCGGGCAGGTCGTCGACCTCGCCATCATCGAGCCGATCCTGACGCTGCTCGGCCCGCAGATCATCGCCTACGACCAGCTCGGCGAACTGCAGCGCCGCACCGGCAACCGGTCCCACAACAACGCGCCGCGCAACATCTACCGGACCCGGGACGGCGGCTGGGTCGCGGTCTCCACCAGCGCCCAGTCGATCGCGGAGCGGGTGATGCGGCTGGTCGGCCGGCCCGAGCTGATCGACGAGCCGTGGTTCGCGACCGGCGCGGACCGCGCCCGGCACGCCGACGAGCTGGACGAGGCCGTCGGCTCCTGGATCGCCGCCCGCGACCGCGCCGAGGTCGTGGCGGCGTTCGAGGAGGCGCAGGCCGCCGTCGCGCCCGTCTACACCGCCGCCGACGTCATGGCCGACCCGCAGTTCGCGGCGCTCGGCACGATCGCGACCGTCCCGGACGACGAACTCGGGCCGATCCGCATGCAGAACGTCCTGTTCCGCCTGTCACAGACCCCGGGCCGGATCGACTGGGCCGGTCCGCCGCTCGGCGCGCACACCGCCGAGATCCTCGCCCGCTACGGGGCAGATGAGGCGGAACAGGCGGTACTACGCGCCAAGGGAGTGATCCGTTGACCGCCCGCCCGATCGACCCGCTGCTCACCGCGATCGCCGGCGGGGTCCGGCTGATCGAGCTGGGCCACCCGTTCTTCACCGGGATGCCCTGCTCGCCGAACCACCCCGGCTTCCGGATGACGCTGATCCGGCGGCACGGCGACATGAAGCGCCTGGACGGCGGCTCGGCCGCCAACGAGATCATCGTGACCGGCGGCCACGTCGGCACGCACATCGACGCGCTGTCGCACGTCAGCCACGACGGGCTGCTGCACGGCGGGGCGGACGCGGCCGAGGCGCAGCTCGGCGGCGAGTTCACCGTGCACGGCGCCGAGAACCTGCCGGGGCTGCTGCGGCGCGGAGTCCTGCTGGACGTCGCGGCCGTCCACGGCGTCGAGACACTGCCGCCCGGCTACGGCGTCACCGCCGACGACCTGGAACGCGCCGCCGAGCGCGCGGGCACCGAACCCGGCGCGGGCGAGGTCGCGCTGATCCGCACCGGCTGGGCCCGCCTCTTCGGCGACGCCACCGCCTACCTCGGCCGGGAGAGCGGCGTCCCCGGCGCGACCGTCGAGGCGGCCGAGTGGCTCGCCGCCCGCGGGGTCGTCGCGACCGGCGCCGACACCACCGCCTACGAGCGGATCCGGCCCGGCGCCGGGCACGCCGTCCTGCCCGTGCACCGCGTCCTGCTCGTCGAAGCGGGGATCTTCATCATCGAGCACCTGAACCTGGAGGAGCTCGCCGAGGCGGGGCTGCACGAGTTCGCCTTCCTCCTGGCGCCGCTGCGGATCAGGGGCGGCACCGGCTCGCCCGTCCGCCCCCTCGCGGCGGTGACGACGTGACCTCCGATCAGAAGACGCCCGTCCAGCGCCTCGCCGCCCTCGCCGACCGGGTGCGGCGGGACGGCCTGCCGCCCGAACTCCGCGCCGACGCCGCACGCCGCGTCCTCGACGTCCTAGGCAACAGCCTCGCCGCGACCGCGCAGCCCCCGGCCCGCGCCGTCGGCGAACTCGTCACCGAATGGGGCGGCGCGGGACGGGCCACCGCGATCGGCACCGGCGCCCGCCTCCCCGAGCCGAGCGCGGCCCTGCTGAACGGCACGCTCGCGCACTCCCTCGATTTCGACGACACGCATCTGCCGTCCGTGCTGCACCCCTCCGCGTCCGTGGTCCCCGCCGCGCTCGCGGTCGCCGAGGCGCGCGGCGCCACCGGGGCGGCCCTGCTGGACGCCGCCGGCGCCGGCGTGGAGATCACCGTCCGGCTCGGCATGGCCGGCTACGACCGGGAGCTCGGCAACTCGGTGTTCTTCGAGCGCGGCCAGCACGCGACCGCGATCTGCGGCGCGCTCGGCGCGGCGGCCGCCGCAGCGATGCTGTCCGGCCTGGACGCCGGCGGCATCGCCGACGCGCTCGGCATCGCCGCCAGCATGGGCTCGGGCATCCTGGAGGCCAACCGGACCGGCGGCACCGTCAAGCGGATCCACTGCGGCTGGGCCGCGCACGCGGGCGTCACCGCCGCCGGGCTCGCCCGCACCGGGATCACCGGCCCGCCGACCGTCCTGGAGGGCCGCTTCGGGCTGCTCCAGGCGTTCTGCGGCGACCGGGCCGACCCCGCCGCGCTCACCGACCGGCTCGGCGAGCACTGGGAACTGCCCGGCGTGTTCTTCAAGCCGTACCCGTGCAACCACTTCACCCACGCCGGGATCGACGCCGCCCTCCGGCTCCGCGCCCGCGGCCTCGACCCGGCCGACGTAGCGGAGATCGAGCTGGGCGCGCCCACGCCCGTCCTGCGGACCATCGGCGAACCCGCGGAGGACAAGGCCCGGCCGGAGTCGGGGTACCACGCGGCGTTCTCCGGCCCGTACACCGTCGCGGCGGCGCTGCTGGGCGGCGGCGGGCTCGGGGTGTTCCACGAGGACTTCACCGACGAGGCCGCCGCCGACCCCGCCCGGCTGGCGCTGGCGGCGAAGGTCCGCTGCGTCCCCGACGCCCGCTGCGACGCGATCTTCCCGCACGCGTTCCCGGCCGTCCTGCGCGTTCGCACACGCGGCGGCGCCCTCCTGGAGGAACGCGTGAACAGCAATCGGGGCGGCCCGGAAAATCCGCTGTCACCGGACGAACTGGCCACCAAGTTCGAGTTGAACGCCACCCGCCACGTGCCTGCCACCCGGGCCGCCGAGATCACCGACCTGACCTACGACCTGGCAACTCTCGACGACCTTGAGGCCCTGACGTCGCTGCTCCGCTGATCCTTCGTCACGTCCAGAAGACGGCCACGCCGACGTTGAGAACCGCTAGCGCCCCGATGGCCATGAAGACGGGCGTGGCGAGGGGGCGGCGGCGTCCCAGCAGGATGAGGACGAGCGCGGCCAGCACCACCCCGAGCTTCACGGTGATCTTGACGTTGTCCACCTCCGCGTCCAGCGCACCCTGGAGCACGCCGACCAGCGCGACGCCGGTCACGAGCTGGGTGAGCGCACCGTGCAGCATCCCGGTCGCGGGACGGACCGGACCGCGCCGCGCCTCGGGGAGCTGGGCGAGGAAGCCGCCGATGAGCACCGCGAGGCCGACGAAGTGGAAGAACAGCAGCAGAAGCCGGACGAACTCCAAGGCAATGACCTCCGGGAGGAAAGATCGAGTACTACAAGCTGTAGTACTAGCACGGAACGACCAACACCGCCTAAGCCAAGCCACCCCCGCGGCGAGCACGGGCGAGCGCCAGGCCGCCGAGGAGCATGGCGATCAGGCCGAGGGCCACGGCGACGTAGGCGCCGCCGAGACCGTTGCCGGTGCCGACGCCGCCGTCGGAGGTGACGGCGACCAGCCCGCCGAGGACGATGCCGGCCGACCCCGCCGCCAGCGCGACGGCGGCCCGGTTCCGCCCGCCGGCGGGGCGGGCCAGCGCCAGTCCGCCGATGACGATCCCGGTCAGCCCCGCCAGCCCGGCCACGGAGGACCCGAGCCGTCCGGCGCCCATGGCGTAGGCGTCGATGAGAGCGAATACGTATTGGACGGACATCTCGTGCTCCTTCGGGTTCACGGCCGGATGTCCGCCGATGATGTCCGCCGGGCCCGCCGCCGGTCGTCCCGCAGGCGCGGACACTTCGCGCTGCCACGCGCGCCGCAAACGGGGGCGCGCTACCGCGTGCGCGGTAGCGGGCGATCATCCGCGGGCAGGAGTCGCCGCCAGGCTCATCCGGTTTATGGTGCGCGCATGGGTACGGGACGGCCGGGCGCGCGGGCCGCGGCCATCGACTGGGCGATCGCCGGCTGCGTGGCGGCGGCGCTCCTGGTCACCGGGCTCTCCGGCGGGTCCTCCACCGCCGCCCCCGACCTGCTCGGATATGCGCTGCTGGCCGCCGGGGGCCTCGCCCTGGCCGCGCGCCGGCACGCGCCCGTCCCGGTCCTGGCCGTCACCGGGGTGTGCGCGGTGGGGTACCAGGCGGCCGGGTTGGACGTCCCGGCCGTGGCGTTCCTGTTCGCGGTGTACGCCGCCGTCCGGGCCGGGCACCGGATCGTCACGGCGGCGGCGAGCGTGCTGCTGCTGGCCGCCCTCCCCGCCGCGGCCATGGCCTCCGGGCTCCACGACACGGGCGAGGCGTTCGCGCGGGCGCGGGGCGCGCTCGAACTGGCCTGGCTGGTCGCCGCCGGCGCCGCGGGCGAGGCGCTGCGGCAGGCCGAGCGGCGGGCGGCGGAGGCCGAGCGGACGCGGGAGGAGACCGCGCGGCGCCGCGCCGACGAGGAGCGGCTGCGCATCGCGCGGGAACTGCACGACTCCCTCACCCACCAGATCTCGATCATCAAGGTGCGGTCGGAGGTCGCGGTGCACGTGGCCCGCAGGCGCGGCGAACCCGTTCCGGACGCGCTGCTCGCGATCCAGGAGGCCGGCCGGGAGGCGTCCCGGGAACTCCGCGCGACCTTGGAGGCGCTGCGCGACGACGACACGGCGCCGCCGCGCGGTCTCGATCACGTCCCCGAACTGGTGGAGCAGGCCCGCGCCACCGGCTTGGACGCGACATTGACGATCGACGGCCACGGGCACGACGTCCCGGCCGCGGTGGACCGGACCGTCTACCGCATCGTGCAGGAGTCGCTCACCAACATCCTTCGGCACTCCGACGCGGCGACCGCGACCGTCCGGATCGACCGCCGTCCGGAGAGCCTGCTGATCCGCGTCGACGACGACGGCAAGACCGCCCCGGAGACCGCCGCGCCGCCGGGCCACGGCCTGCTGGGCATGCGCGAGCGGGTCGCCGCCCTCGGCGGCCGACTGCGCGCCGGGCCGAGCGGCGAAGGCGGCTTCACCGTCCAGGCCGAACTCCCCGTGGACCGGGCGCCGTGATCCGCGTCCTGCTGGTCGACGACCAGGCCCTCATCCGCGGCGGGTTTCGCGCGCTCCTCGACCTGGAGGACGACATCGAGGTGGTGGCCGAGGCCGCGGACGGGCTCGCGGGCCTGGCCCTGGCCCGCGAGCACCTGCCGGACATCGCGCTCATGGACATCCGGATGCCCGTCGTGGACGGCATCGAGGCCACCCGGCGCATCGCCGCGGACCCGGCGCTGGCCGGGGTGCACGTGGTCATCCTGACCAACTACGGCCTGGACGAGTACGTCCTGGACGCGCTGCGCGCCGGAGCCGCCGGATTCCTCGTCAAGGACATCCTGCCGGAGGACCTCGTCCACTCGGTCCGCGTGGCCGCCCGGGGCGATGCGCTGCTGGCGCCGTCGATCACCCGCCGCCTGATCGACCGCTACGTCGCCCAGCCGCCCACACCCTCCGGACCGGCGCTGCAGGAGCTGACCCAACGGGAACGCGAGGCGGTCGCGCTCGTCGCGCACGGCCTGTCCAACGACGAGGTCGCCGCCCGCATGGTGATCAGCTCCGCCACGGCCAAGACCCACATCAACCGCGCCATGACCAAACTCCACGCCCGCGACCGCGCCCAACTGGTCGTCCTGGCCTACGAATCGGGCCTGGTCACCCGCGGTTAGCGGGTCGCCGGTGCGGGTTCGGCCGGGTGGTGGGCGGGTTCGAAGAGTTCGATGAGGTTGCCTGCGGGGTCGGTGAGCAGGATCTGGCGGCCGCCTGGGCCGGCGACGATGTCGGTGCGGAAGGTCAGGCCGGCGGCGCGGAGCCGGTCGATCTCGGCGTCGAGGTCGTCCAGGACGAGGTGGATGCGGTTGCGGCCGGGCTCGGCGGGGTCGGGCGTCGCGCGGGCGCCGGAGCTGGCCGGGCCGGACAGCAGCAGCCGCAGCGGCCCGCGGACGACGTCGGCGAAGGCGGGCGCGGCGCTCATGCGGACCTCGAAGCCGAGATGGGCGGTGTAGAAGTCGATGGCGGCCTGGACGTCGTCCACGATGTAGCGGACGCCGACGAACTGGTCAGGTGTGGTCATGGCCGGATCTCCTGTTCCGGTTGGACGAGCCGAGGTATCAGGTAGCCGATTCGTGCGTCGATCTCGGCCGCCGTGCGGGCGAAAGCCGCCGGGCCTTCGGTGACCGCGGCGGGGTCGGGGATGCTCCAGTGGATCCGCCGGGGGTGGTCGCCGAAGTCGGGGAAGACCTCGCGGACCTTGTCGCACAGGCTGACCACGTGGGTGAAGCCGCGGCCGGCGAGGTCGTCCAGGCGTCGCGGACGCCGGTCGGCGACGTCGATGCCGTACCGCTCGCTCAGCACGCGCACGGCGGCGGGGTGCAGTCGCGGCTTGGGGTGGCTGCCCGCGCTCGTCACCTCGACCCGGCCGCCGGTGCGGCGGTGCAGCAGGGCCTCCGCGATCGGTGAGCGGGCGCTGTTGCCGGTGCAGGCGAACAGCACGGAGGCGGCGGCTTCTCTTGGCG
>NZ_SMKM01000178.1 GCF_004348665.1 Actinomadura sp. GC306
CCCCTCACCCCCACCCCCCGTCTCCGTTGACTTGCGGCGTGTTGCCCTTATGGAGCGCTCCATAAGGGCAACACGCCGCAACTCAACGGTCTGGGTCAACGATCTGGATACGAGTTGGACGCCGTTTGTGAACGGGTGGGGTTGTGGATCGCCTCGGGACGTAGAAACTTGAGGTGAAAACTCCCCGAGAGGTGCCCGATAATCTGAGAAAACGGCCATTTCGGGTCGCGGAAGCTCAGCGCATCGGGGTTACTGCCAAAGAACTCCGCTCCTCGCAATATCGTCGCATATTCTACGATGTGTACGTAGAGTCTGAACTTCCCGATAGCGTCGAGCTTCGCTGTGACGCGGCGAAGCTGCTCCTTCCGTCCGCCGCGGTGTTCTGCGGTGTGACGGCCGCCCGGCTCTACGGCGTCCCGGTGCCTGACTGGGACATGCGCATCCATGCCGCCGTCCCGTCCGTCAAGCCAACGATCCCCCGGATCAAGGACCTACGCGTGCACAGCTACAGCATTTCGCCAACGCGTTTGCGGATGCGGGACGGCCGGCAGGTGGTCGGCCCGGAACGGCTCTTCCTCGAACTCGCGGCGGCAGTACCGCGCGTGGACCTGATCATCGCCGGCGACCACATGCTGCGGCACGGGCTCACGACCCGGCCGCATCTCAACAACTTCCTCAACAAAGACGGCTACAGGCGCCGCGGGGTCAGGCGCGCCAGGTGGGCAATGCCGCACCTGGACGAGAAGAGCGACTCGCCGCCGGAGACGAGGTTGCGGATGCTCATCGTGGACGCGGGCCTCCCGCGTCCCACCGTCAACCAGGACGTCGTCACCGAGCGAGGCGTCTGGCTCGCCCGGCCGGACCTCTCCTACCCGGAGCTCAAGATCGCCATTCAGTACGAGGGCGCCCACCACCAACAGGACCACAAGCAGTACAGCTACGACATCGAACGTGACGGCCGCCTGATCGAGCACGGCTGGATCGTCATCCGCGTCAACAAGGACGGCCTGTTCGGCAACCCGACAACCGTCCTCAACCGCATCCGAAAGGCAATAGCCGACCGCTCTCGCGCCTGACCCCGTCCGTCGTGGACGTCTCCCTGCTTGGCAGTGACGTCTGGTCCATGGGGCACGGGATCGCGGCGTCGTGGTGGCTCGGGCGGCCGATCGAGGCGGGTCCGCCACCCCGTTGACTTGCGGCGTGTTGCCCTTATGGAGCGCTCCATAAGGGCAACACGCCGCAAGTCAACGAACCGGGGGCGGGCTGCCGGTCGGGCCCAACGGGTGGTGGTGTTGGGGGGCCGTCATCCGTCCGCGCCTCGGCGGAAACGTTCTCGGGGTGGCTGGTCAGCTCGGCTAGGTGTCGAGAACCGGGGGACGGCTTCGTCCCAGGGGCGATGGCGGCCGGCGAGGGGCCGTCCGGACGACGGAGGAGTGATCATGGAGCAGCGCGAGGTCTACGAAATTCTGGGGCGGCCGTTGAGTCGGGAGTTGTTGGGGCGTGATCTGGCTCGGCTGGCTTACGTTGCTGAGGACGGGACGCCGCGTAACGTGCCGATCGGGTTCACCTGGAACGGGGCGGAGATCGTCATGTGCACCGCGACGAACGCGCCCAAGCTCCGGCATCTGCGGGCCAACCCGATGGTCGCGCTGACCATCGACACCGAGGTTCACCCGCCGAAGATCCTGCTGATCCGGGGGCGCGCCGAGCTGGACCTTGTTGACGGCATTCCGGACGAGTACCTGCAGATGAACGGCTCGTACGAGATGACGCCTGAGCAGCGGGTCGAGTGGGAGGCGGGGGTTCGCTCGCTCTACGAGGCCATGGTCCGGATCGTCGTGACCCCGACGTGGGTGAAGCTGATCGACTTCGAGACGACGCTGCCGACCGCGGTCGAGGAGTTGATGCGGCGGCAGCAAGAGCGGGCGGGAGGCTGATCGAGCCGGTCGCTCAGCTCGGTGTGGGCTTCGTACGGCGGTTTCGGACGGTGATGATGCGGGCTGCTGCGGTCATGGCGGCGGCGATGGGGAGCCAGACGGCCAGGGTCGTCCAGAAGTTCTCGCCGCCGGCGCTGACCAGGAGCGGGGAGAACAGCCCGGCCAGGAACAGCGCGTAGGCCAGGCCCAGGGTGGCGACCATGCCCGGCGTCGGCTCCGGGAAGGCCCGGCGGCGCAGCAGGCGCCAGGTGCTCGCCGCCGCCATGAGCACGCCGCTCGGGACGAGGATCAGCGCGCCGATCAACACCCGGGTGCGCATGTCGGCCGGCGCGGCGTTCGTTCGCTGGGAATCGCCCCCGGCCGCGATCTCGGTCAGCCTGCCGCGCCAGACCGTGCCGGTGACCCGGTCGCCCTCGTCCAGGGTGTTCAGGACGGGGCCCCGGTTCGGATAGGACGTATCCCACCTGTCGCCGTCCGCGTCCATGAGCACCGCGCTGTCTGACTCGTTCTTCTTGTGGGTCAGGTGGAGGGCGGACACCGTGAAGTCGGTCGTCCAGCGGCAGTCGGCCGGCTCTTGCGGAGGGGACGGGCAGGGGGGCGCCGACTCGTAGGCGCGTAGGTCGCGGTCTCCGTTCGGGGCCTCTGCGGCCAGGAGCCCGGCGGCCAGCACCACCAGTCCGACGCCGGCCAGCAGGTTGAGCAAGGTCATGACGATGTTGTCGAGGATGCCGCGCAGGGAGAGATGAGCCATATCATGGTTCCGGTCGGTGGATCTGGGCGGTGCCGTCAGCGGGTGGTCCGGAGCGCCTCTTCTATGGCGGTCAGTTTGTCGGCCAGGTGGAGGAGGGCGCCTACTGAGGGGTCTTCCTGGTTTCCGGCGAGGGTTTGGGTGCGTTGGTAGGCGGTCTTTATCTCCGTCCAACGGGTCTGCTGGACGGGCGTCAGGGTGCCGCGTAGTTCGGCGAGCTTGAGCATGTTGGCTTCGGCGTCCGAGGTGAGGGTCTGCGACTCGGCGCGGTAGTGGTCGTCTATGGCCGCCTCCAGTTCGGCTGCGTTCATTACCGGCAGGACGCGCTCGGCGAGTTTGTTCATGTCGCGGTAGGAGCCCTGTAGGCGGAACGGGGGCTCGGTGCGGGCCGAGTCGTCCTGGGCCGCAGACGCTATGTAGGCGCGGTTGACCGTCAGGACCACTTGCTGGACGTGGAGCAGCTTCCCCAGGACGGAGAGGATCTCGTCCAGTTCGGCCTGGGAGTACGGGTGGGACAGGCGGTCAGGACGCACGGTTTCGTCACCTGACGCCATGCGCACCAGGAGTTCGATGTCCGCACGGTCGTGGTTCGTCAACGGCGCCAGGACGGGGTTGGACGTCAGCGCGTTCTCGATGTAGCTGAGTGCGAACAGGTCGTCCTTCCCAGAGAGCACGTCGCCCAGGTTCCACACGTCGGCGCGGTTGGCGAGCATGTCCGGGATGCGGAAGCGCTGCCCAGACTCGGTGTACGGGTTGCCGGCCATGCAGACCGCGAACCGCTTGCCGCGCAGGTCGTAGGTGCGCGGCTCGCCGTCCTTGACCCCTTCAATGCGGCGCTGGGCGTCGCACAGGGGAATGAACTTCTGCAGGAGCTCCGGTGAGGTGTGCTGGATGTCGTCCAGGTAGAGCAGAACGTTGTTGCCCATGTCGAGAGCGAAATTAATCTTCTCGACCTCCTGCCGGGCGGTGGCATTGGGCGCCTGGGCCGGGTCAAGGGAAGTGACGTCGTGGCCAAGGGCAGGGCCGTCCACCTTGACCAGGGCCAGGCCCAGCCGTTCGGCGACGTACTCCATCAGGGTCGTCTTGCCGTAGCCGGGCGGGGAGATGAGCAGCAGCATCCCCATCTGGTCGGTGCGCTTGCCCTCGCCGGTCGTGCCGAGCTGCTTGGCGAGGTTGTCGCCGATCAGCGGCAGGTACACCTCGTCCACCAGCCGGTTCCGGACGAACGCGCTCATCGTGCGGGGCGTCAGGCCCGCGGTACCTAGCCGCTTCTCCTCCGCTGCGATGAGGTCGTTCCGCTGCCGCTGGTACGCGCGGAAGGCCGGGACGCGCTCGGTGCGGAAACGCTGCGTGCGGGCGAGCAACTCGTCCAGGCGGAGGTCGAGGTGGCGGTCGGTGATGCGCGGGTGGTCGCCGAGCAGGTCGTCGATCGTCGCGGTCAGGGCGGCGGGGGAGTCGTAGCGGGCGGACGCGCAGAGCAGCGTCGCCGCGGCCTCCGGGACGTCGGCGCCGTCCGCTCCCGTCCCGAGGTAGGAGCGGAGCCACGCCTCCGCCAGCTGGTGCCGGGCGGCTAGGGAGCCGGCGCCGCGCAGGTCGTCGTCCAGCGCGTCCTCCCCGAGCGTCTCCCCGAAGCCCTTGAGCAGCGTCCGGGCTCCCTGGCTGGTGACGAAGCCGTCCGGGGCGGTGGCGAGTTCCTCGATCAGGTATTCGGCGGTGAGCGGGTCCGGCGCGGCCAGGCCGGTGTGCTCGGTGAAGGCCGTGATGGACGCGGCCAGCTCCGCCGTCAGGTCGGCCAGGGCGTCGGTGCGGCCGAACGCCTCGCGGGCCCGGACGAGGGAACGGGCGCGGGTCGCCCAGGTGGCGTGCCCGGTCTCGTCCACCCCGTGCGTCCAGAAGAGCTGGGCGGTGGCGCGGGCCGGGCCGGGGTAGCGCAGCAGGCCCGCGTCGGTGCGCAAGCGCAGCAGCGTCTCCAGGATGCGGGCGGCGTCGTGGTCGTGGACGCCGCGCTCGTACCCCTCGTCGTAGCGGTCCGCGGCCGCCTCCCGCACGAGGGTCAGCAAGCGGCCGTCATCCGCGGCCCGGCGGAGCCTGGCGAGATCGGCGTCCGCGAGGATGGACGTGGCCAGGTACTCGGCGCGGTACGTTTCCGCGGTTTCCGAGACGAGGGTCTGGTTCCACAGGTGCCGGGTCGCGGCGAAACCCTCGTCGCGGACGCGGGCGCGGTAGTCGGTGCCGGTGATCGCGAACGCGACCGTGTCGCGGTGCGGGACGAGGGTCAGCTCGATCGGACGGGTGTTCACCGCGAACCGGTGGCGGCCGAGGCGGATCGACCCGCCGTCGTCGCCGTACAGGTCGAGGCGGTCGCGCAGCGCCCGGCCGGCCTCCTGGCGGGCGGCCTTGACCCGGCCGTCCAACTCCTCGGCGCGGACGCCGTCGTCCAGGGCGCGCAACTCGTCGGCGATGCCGCGGAGCCGCGCCACCATCGGGTCGGTGGCGAAGTAGGTGTTGACCTCGTCCGGCGACCTGAGGGCCGCGGCGCGGCGGCGGACGCCGGACAGGATGCGGCCGGACGACTCCACGAGCCGGTCGGTGCGGCGGGTGCGCTCGTCCAGGAGCGTCTGCTTCCGCGACGAGAACGCCTCGTAGACCTCGGTGCGCTTCGTCTCCAGCTCGGCCAGGAAATCGTCCAGCTCGCCGAACCGGGCCTGCAGCGTCTCCAGGCGGAGGAGCAGGCGGCCTAGTTGCTCGTCGCAGCCCTCGGGGGTGGCGGCGCCGGCGAGCGCCCCCGTGATGGACTGGTCCAGCAGGCCGAGTTCGGCGGCGAACTCGGCGCGGCCCTCGCGTCCCAGCAGGTCGCGGCGCCGGCCGTCCAGGACGGCGCGGGCCCGGTTGAGGCCGCCGAGGACCTCGCCCACCCGCTCCAGGATCGCGGTCCGCGCGGTCGCGTCCGTCAGGTCGAGGTCGCCGACGACCCCGGTGACGACCTCCAGCCCCTCGTTCTGCGCGTCGAGGAGGTCGGCGAGCGGCACGGCCTCGGCGGCGGTCTCGATCGCGTGCGCCGCCTCGGTGATCCGCTCGACCTCGGCGTGGTAGCCGGTAAAGGCGTCCTCGCGCTGGAGGAAATCCACGGCGCCCTGTCCCGCGCCGCGCAGTTCCGCGACGACGGTCTCGGACAGCTCGTCGATCCGACCGAGGTCGATGTACCGGACGTCGCGCAGCGTCTCCAGGTGGCCCTGGGCGCGGCGGAACTCGGCGAGCCGGCCGATCCAGCCGTCTGCGGTCGACGGCGGCTCGGCCCGCGCACGGCGAACCAGCGCCGCGATGTCGTCGGCGGCCTCGGAAACAGCGGCGACCGCCTGGTCGGTGAGCGCGCGGACCTTCTCGTACTCGTCCAGCACCTGGCCCGCGGTCGAGCGGACGTCGGCCAGTGGCGCGGCAACGTCCCCGAGGTCGTCGTCGGCGAGCCAGTGGTAGAGGTCGGCCGTCCGCGTGCACGCCGAGATCAGCGCCTCGAACACGCGGGAGGACGGCGACATCTCGTCCACCATGCGGGTGACGGAGAGGCACTCGGAGATGCCGCGGACCAGGTCGGCGTTCCCGACGCGCTCCAGCGGGCCCGTCCCCACGGGCTGTGCGGCGGCGTGCGCGTCGGAGACGAACGGGCTCCGCCAGATCTGCATCGGGTGGACGCGGGCGGGCTCCTCGGAGAAGGCCCGCATCACCGCGAGCGTCCCGTCCTCGAACAGCGAGTACCCGTGGCAGGTGATCGGTGTCGTGACCTGCTTGCGGATCACGTTGTACGGCAGGAGCAGCGACCGCCCGTCCTCCCGTGAATGGAACACGTAGAGGACGTCCTCGCCGTTGGGGGAGCGGACGACGCGCTCGTACTCCAGGCCCCTGACGTCGGTGTCGAACGTCTTCGCCGCGCCCGTGTCCAGGTAGTAGCCGCCCGGGAAGATGATGCCCTGGTCGTCCGGCAGCCTCCGGCACGCCTGCGCGATGCCGTCGAGCCGCACGACCTCCTTGGTGCGGACGTTGAACACCAGGTGCCGCCACGCCGTCTCGTTGTACGGGCGGATGCGCAGCAGGATCAGCGCCCCGACCCGCGCGTGCAGGATGTCCGCGTCGGCGAGGGACTGCAGCGGCTCGTCCACCGGCTCGGAGTAGACGCCCGTCCCGGTGTCGGTGTTGTCCTCGATCTTGACGGTGAGCGTGCCGCCGATCGTCTCGACGAACACCTCGCCCTCGATCGAGATGTGCGGGTGCCGGCCGAGGACGTGGTCGTCGCGGGTGGTCTCCACCCAGTCGACGTCGTGCGCGGCGGGGAACGCGTGGTCGCGTTCGCCCTGGTTGTCCTCGTACACGACGGTGCCGTCCGGCGCGGTCCGCCAGCGCAGCACCCGCAGGTCCGACAGCCGCGGGCCGGTCTGGAACACCGCGAGCAGGCGGCCGTCCACCAGCCGGAGCTGCAGCAGCCGCGCCTGCCGGTAATAGCGGTACATGTCGGCGAAGTCGCGCTCGAAACGCGGGTCGTCCAGCAGGCCCGGCACCGCGTCCGGCCCGGCCGGGACGAACGCGATGCCGTCCCCGTCCCGCGTGAAGCGGTGCAGGGAGAACACGTCGCCGACCGCCGTCTCCGGTTTCAGCCCGAGGAAGACGTTGTAGCCGAACAGCATCACCCCGCCGAGCGCCACCACGTCCCGCGGGACGCAGTTGTGCGCCGTCCGGATCTGCTCGGTGCCCGCCAGCCGCAGCTCCGCCCCGCCGAAGACCTCCAGCCGCCGCGCGTTCAGCGCCTCCGCGCGCCGCGCCAGCTCCGCCGCGTGCCCGGCGAGCCGCGCCCGCAGCACCTCATACGTCCCGTGGTCCAGCTCCGCCCGCACGCCCTCGCTCACAAGTCACTCCCTTCGCTCCGCCTCCCGCGCGTTGACTTGCGGCGTGTTGTTGTTTTGGAAGGCCGGATAACAACAACACGCCGCAAGTCAACGGGTCAGTTGGTCGTCGTCAGTTCGGTTCCGTTCGGGCGGGGGAGGGGGGCGTCGGCCACGCCGAGGCGGCGGGCGGTGTCCAGGAGGTCCTGGAAGCCCGCCGCCTCGGGGCCGCCCGACTTGATCAGCCGCAGCAGCAGCGCGGACAGGGTCAGGTCGCGGACGCCGCCGGTGTCGACCGAGCCGAGCAGCTTCGCCATGTCGTCGGTGAAGCTGCCCGAGCCGTCCAGCCAGGGGCCGGCGACGGACCGCGCCACCTCGGAGTTCTGCACGAACCCGTCGACGCCCTTGCCGAGCGCGATGGACCCGACGAGCCGGTCGAAGAACACGCTGTCGCCGCCGACGATGCTGATGTCGGCCGACTCCAGCCCGGCCGCGACGAGGCTCGCCTGCGCCTCGGCGACCTGCCGCTGCACGTCGATACCGGCGAGCCGGACGTCCTTCTCCGCCTCCAGCCGCAGCCGGTACTCCTCGTGCTGGCGGGACGCCTCGTCCAGCGCGGCCATCGCGCCGGCCTTCTCGTTAAGGCCCTCCGCCTCGGCTCTGAGGGCCTCGCGGATCCGGGCGGCCTCGGCGAGGGCCTTCTCCCGCGCGACGGCGGCCTCGGCGCGGCCGACCTTCTCGATCGCCTCCGCATCCTTCTCGCGCACCTGGACCTCCGCCAGCCCGGTCGCGGCGGCCTCGGCCCGCAGCCCCTCGGCCAGCCGGATCTTCGCCTGCGCGTCCAGCTCGGCGGCCTCCTGCCGCGCCTGCGCCATCGTCAGCTCCTCGCGGGCGCGGTGCTCGGCGGCGGCCTCCGCGGCCTCGGCCGCCTTGATGTCCTTGACGAGGTTCTCCTGCGCCTCGGCCTCCGCCTGGATGATGACGGCCTGGCGGGTGCGCTCGGCCTCCTCGACCGTCCGGAGGCGCTTGATGTTCTCCTCCTGCTCGGCGACCGTCCGCTCGACCGCGATCCGCTCCCGCACGACGTTGGCGATCTCCCGCTTCTCCGCCTCGACCTCCTTGTCGGCGGAGATGCGCGTCAGCTCCGTCTCGCGCTCGCGGGCGATGACCTCCAGCAGCCGGTCCTTCTCGATCCGCTCGCTCTCGATCGCGAGGACGCGCTCCTTGTTCTTCGCGGCGACCGAGACCTCGCGCTCCTTGTTCTCGTGCTGGACGCCGAGTTGCTCGTCGGTGCGGATGTGCGCGGTCTGCGCCCGCAGCCGCTCCTCGGCCTTCACCCGCTCGATCTCCGCCTGCTCGCGTGCCCGGACGGTCTCGACCTCGCGCTCCTGGCGCAGCTCGGCGTCCGCCTGGCGGCGCTCCAGCTCCAGGATCGCCTCCCGCGCCTCGACGTTCTGGCGCGTGATCTCCTTCTCCTCGTTGCGGGCGTGCTCGTTGGTGCGGACGTGCTCGATCGCGGTCAGCTCGGTGATCTTCCGGATGCCCTGGGCGTCCAGGATGTTCGACCTGTCGAGCGACATCAGCGGCGTCTGCTCCAGGTAGTCGATCGCCGCGTCCTCAAGGCTGTAGCCGTTCAGGTCGGTGCCGATGACCCGGATGATGTGGTCGCGGAACTCGTCGCGGCGGGTGTAGAGGTCGGCGAAGTCGAGGTGCTTGCCGACGGTCTTCAGCGCCTCGGAGAACTTCGCCGCGAACAGCTCCTGCAGCGTCTCCTGGCCGCTGGCCCGCTCGGTGCCGATCGCCTGCGCGACCTTCACGACGTCCTCGACGGTCTTGTTGACGCGGACGAAGAACGTGATGCGGATGTCGGCGCGGATGTTGTCCTTGCAGATCAGCCCTTCCCGGCCGGTCCGCTCGATGTCGATGGTCTTCACCGAGATGTCCATCATCTCGGCCTTGTGCAGAACGGGCAGGACGATCGCGCCGGTGAAGGTGACGTCGACCTTCTTGTATTTGGAGATGATGAGCGCGCGGCCCTGGTCGACCTTCCGGAAGAGCTTCTTCACCATCAGGACGAGCCCGAGGGTGACGAGCAGGACGAGCGCGAGGAGCACACCGGCTCCCATGGTGATGACATCCATCGGAATCCCTGTCTGTCGGGGACTGCGGTCGCGGGGTCTCTGAGGCGCGGGGGTTGGAGCGCAGGGGCTAAAGGGCCGGGCGGTCGAGTGCCGTGTCGTGCGGCATGACCCAGAAGAACTGGCCGGCCGGGTCGAAATCGAAGATCAGTGCGGTGGTGCCGGCGGTGAGGGCGAGGTCCTCCGCGCCGTCCTCCGCCGCGGCCACGTCCATCGGGGGCCGCCGCACCTGGACGAGGGCGGACGAGCCGTCGGGCGCGGTGACCTCGGCCTGGCCGAAGTCCGGGCCGACCCGGCCGGTGCGGATGACGCAGGGCAGCCCGACGAACTGGCGCAGCGACGCCTCGACCGGGCGGCGCAGGAGGCGGCGCAGCGGCAGCACGGCCAGCCGCGTCCCGGCCCAGGCCGCGATCAGCGCCCCGGCCAGCACGAGGACGCGCGGGCCGGTGCCGGTGAGCAGCGCCGATCCCGCCAGGCTGACGAACCAGGCGAGCGCGATGAGCAGCGAGAGGACGACCGTGCCGGGGACGCCGCCGAGGCCGAGGAAGGCGAACCAGCCGGGGCCGGGCCCGTCCGGGTCCTCGGGGCCGGCGCCGGCCCCCGCATCGGCATCGGCGCCGGCCCCGAGGAGGTCGATGTCGAGGCCGCCTACCAGGACGAAGGCCCAGTAGCCGGCGACGACGAGGAGGGAGAAGGTGAAGAGGGCGGTGGGAAAACCGAACGCGACATCGAAGAACTCACCCATGTGAATGCACGCTTCCGCTGTGTGACGTCAAAGACCGTGCCGGAGCGCGCAGAAGGCGCGCCGGCCCGTGGGGAAAGGGGCCCGCGGGGAGATGGCCCGCGAGGGCGGAGGAAGGAAGCGGCTCAGCTATCTGGGAAGTCGTGCGCCCAGGCCATGGCGATCATGCCGTAAGGCGGGGCGGGGACGCGCGGCGACGGAGGCGGCGCGGTGATGAAGTGCCGTGGACTCATCTACCCCTCCTGGTCGCAGACGTGTGGTGTCTCGCCGACCAGACTTCCCGGCACACCGGTAGTTAACTTAGCTTATTTCTCGCTATAAGGGAAGTCTGTTGTGGGATGGTCGTCCACCATCGGCCGCTGACCTGGGCGTTCATCGCGAGGCCGCCGAGCCCTTGGACGTGGCGGGCCGGGAACCTTGGAGTAACTTTCAGCTTGCGTTGAGGTAGCGTTGGGTCCGCACTCAGGTATCCGCCGTATTTTGGCGCGCCATGACTCCGCAGACCAGCCGGCCGATCTTCATCATCGGCTGCCCCCGTTCGGGCACGACGCTGCTCCAGCAGATGCTGCACTCGCATCCGCGGATCGCCTTCCCGTCCGAGACCAGGTTCGTGCACACCTCGTACGAGGTGCGGCGGAGTTTCGGTGATCTGGAGCAGGAGGAGAACCGGCGCCGGCTGGCGGAGTGGATCGTCAAGGGCAAGGACACCAAGTTCCACGTCCTCAAGCTCGACCCCGGCAAGACGATCGAGGAGATCGTGCAGGCGCCGCCGACGCTCGGCTCGGCGCTGGCGGCCGTCTTCCGGGCGTACGCGCGCGAGCACGGCAAGCCGCGGTGGGGCGACAAGCGCCCGAGCTACTTCCGCCGGGTGCCGATGCTCCGGCGGATGTTCCCCGACGCCCAGTTCATCCACCTCGTCCGGGACGGCCGGGACGCCGTCAGCTCGCTGAAGAAGATGCCCTGGTACCACGGCGACACCTTCTCGGCGGCGCTCACGTGGCGGGAGGCGGTCGACACCGGGCAGCGGCTCGCCCGCCGGCTCGGCCCGGAGAATTTCTACGAGTTCCGGTACGAGGACCTCGTCGCCGAACCGGAGAGCGCGCTGCGGCCGCTGTGCGCGTTCCTCGGAGAGGAGTACGACCCGGCGATGACGAAGGCGTACCAGCACGCCCGGGAGACGGTGCCGTCCGCGCGCAAGTGGCACCTGCGGACGCACGAGGCGCCCAACACTCGCAACGTCGGCGCGTGGCGGGAGCGCTTGGAGGACTGGGAGGCCGATCTGGTCGAGCACGTCCTCGCCTCCCGGCTGCGCCTGCACGGCTACGAGTTGACGGGGGTGGCCCGCCCCTCGGCCGCGCACCTCACCAGGTACCACCGGATCGCGGCGCACCGGTGGCGGTCGCAGCGCGCCCACGACGCCCTGGACCGGCTGGCGCAGACCCGCGACCCCAATCCCGTGGCGTCCCTCCTCACCGGACCCGTGCCGGTGAAAGGCACCCCTGACCAGGCATGATTTCCCCAGGGAAAGCCATTTCTCCCTAATAGGGAAGAAGGACCTGACTCGTCCGTGATGGGGGAGTCTGGGGGGTTGTCCGAAATTCTCGTGGAACGTGCCGGGCCGTCGTGGCCGGCCGGATGCCCGTGCGGGACGGGCCTGCTGGGGAACGGCGCAGGTGGGGTGCCGTGGTGAGGTGCCGGGGGAGCGGCCGACCCACTGGGACGGACGGGGACAGGGGGATGCGGGCGCGCTTCCGGTGGGCCCCTTAACGGAAGTGGTTACTGATCGGTAACCTGGTGCCGTTTTACCGTCTCACTGACTTAATTTACGCAACAGAGACATGGTTGTGTCCGATCGTTCACATCGGGATCTGAGACACATCGTCTATTTGCCGGTATCTTGCGTGTTGCTCGTCTTCCGATAGCTATCGCGATTGATTCGATGATCCTTCTACATAAGGAGGAATGCGGTGACCAGATCGGAAACAATTTCCCACGACGAGCTGCAATCGTGGCTTCTTGACAGGATCGCCTTCTACCTCGACCGGCCGGCTGAAAACATCGATCCAGGTGTCGAACTGGCGCGCTATGGCGTGGACTCCGTCTACGCCATCAGCATCATCAGCGACATCGAAGACCACCTCCAGGTGGAGGTCGACGTGGCCGAGGCCCGGCGCCGGGAGACGGTGACGGCTCTCACCGACTACCTGCTCGAACTCGTCGCGTGATGGCCGACCGGCCGGGCGGCGGGCCCGTGATGGTGGTGCTCGGCGACAGCGTCGCCGAGGGGCAGAACGACCCGGACCCGGCCGGCGGGTGGCTCGGCTGGGCCGGCCGGCTGGCCCGTGAACTGGACGTTTCCCGCGAGGAGATGCTCAACGTCTCCGACCCGGGCGCGACGATCGAGGACGTGGTCGGCACCCAGCTGCCCATCGTCCGGGACCTGCGCCCGGAGCTCGTCGTGCTCGGCTGCGGGATGAACGACGCGCTGCGCGGGTTCGAGCGGCCGGCGGCCGCGGCCCGGCTGAACGAGCTGTTCGGCTGGGCCCGGTCCCGCGGCGCGATCGCGCTGGCGATTCCGGTGCCGCGGCCGCCGCTGCTCGACCTGTCCCCGATGTCGCAGTTCCGCAAGAAGCGAACGGTGCAGCGCATTCACGACTTCAACGAGGAGCTCGCCCGCGCCACCCGCGAGTTCGGAATACCGTTTCCCACGCGGGAAACGGTGGCGAAGGTCGCCGATCCCGCGATGTGGAGTGCCGATGGAATCCATCTGAATCCCGGCGGGCACGCATATGTGGCGGAGGTGATCGCGAACTTCGCACGAAGCCTGCTCCGCGAGCGGGCGATATGAGCTCGGGGGCCGAACCGCACAAGTCTGGGATTGAGATGAAGAGACCATTCACCTTCGCCCGAGTCCCCCAGTCGATGTTGCTGATTCCGCTCGCGCCGGTGCTCGCCGTCCAGGCATGGCGGACGGCCCGGCGCACGCCCCGGCTCGCACCCGCGGCCGGTGACGAGCACGGCTTCGTCCCCGGCACCGACCCCGGTGCCGGGCCCGCCTACCGGGTCGTCGTGATCGGGGAGTCGACCGCGGTGGGCGTCGGTGCGTCCAGGCACGCGCAGGCGCTGCCGGGCTTCCTGGCCGAGGCGCTGCGGGAACGGCTGCGGCGCAGCGTGTCCTGGTCGGTCAACGGCGAGAACGGCGCCACGGCCCACCGGCTCGCGACCGGGTTCGTCCCCGCCACCGGCACCGCGAACGGCACCGCGAACGGCACCCCGAACGGGACCACCGGCGACGGCACGCCCCCCGGGGGCGCGCCGCCCGGCGGCGCGTCCGGGGCACCGGGCGCGGACCTCGTGGTGCTGACCGTCGGGATCAACGACCTGATCCGGGGCCGCCCGATGCGGCGCTGGAGCGACGACGCGTCCCGTCTCATCGCCGCGCTGCGGGACGCCTACGCGCCCGCGACGCTCGTCGTCGCGGGCATGCCGCCCGTGCACAGGTTCCCGGCGATCCCGCAGCCGCTGCGGCTCGTCCTCGGCGCGCGGGCCCGGATCATGGACCGGATCCTGTGCGACGCGGCCCGGTCGCGCGGTGCGGTCCACGCCCCCATGGACGAGGCGATGGCGCGCGACCGGCGCCTCTTCGCGAGCGACGGCTTCCACCCGTCCCCCGACGGCTACCGGGCCTGGGCGGAGGACCTCGCC
>NZ_SMKM01000179.1 GCF_004348665.1 Actinomadura sp. GC306
CCGGGCACCGAGAACGAGTTGTCGACGTGCTTGGGCGCCCGCACGACCGGGGGCGGGTCGGTCCGCACGACGTTGGCCGGCTCCCCGGTGATCGGGGTGTTGGGCGCCGGCGGGTCGGTCGTCCCGGTGGTGAAGCTCAGCATGATCGGGTTGCTGTTCGTGCCGACCGTGCACTTGGACCCGAGGAAGGGGTTGACGAGCCGGATCTTCAGCCCGACGTTGATCCTGTAGTCCGAACTCACCGGCACCTCGAAGTGCCCGGCGTACTCGGGCTGGGCGTACACCGCCGTCAGCAGCGGATCACCGAACAGCCCGGGCTGGACGAGCATCGGCTCCGCCCGCAGCTTCCCGAACACCGTCTCGTACTCGAAGGTCTCCAGGTTGAGCGTCTGCGCGAACGTCATCCGCATCGGATGCTCGATCTCCTGGTCGAAGTTGCCGACCTGGAACGTACCGCTGGTGATCACGGCCACGAAGCACTGCGAGTAGACCGGGCTCGCACCCTCGGGCAGCGGCGGGCAGTCGGAGAAGTCGAAGCTCTCCGGAATCGGGTCGGGATTGAGAGTCGGGGCCGCCTGAGCCGGGGCACCCATGCACAGGGCCAGTGCCGCCGCCGCGATCGCGGCGGGAAGCGCGAGGCGGGAACCGCGCTTCGAGAACCGGGCGAACTTCACGGTCGATCCTTTCGCAGTACCGGTGGAACGGGATCAGAACGCCAGACGACCAAGGTTCAATCGCAGTTGACGCCGAACCTCCGACAGATCACGCCGCATATGAGTGCGGCAACGCGCGACATCTTCGCGAGCCGGGATCGACTGGATTTCAGAATCGCGACCGCCGGATCGCAAGCGGTGACTCGTTCGGTCGTCCCCGCATATACCGCGCCTTGGGGGGTGTACCGTGCCCGCGGGGTCGCCGCGGGCACGGCCGGTCGTCCTGCCGTCCGCCTTACAGCTGGGAGTACTGCTTCTGGACGACGTACTCGTTCTGGATCACGGTGTTCTTCCCGGCCGGCGAGGGGAACCCGCCGACCTGGTTGATCAGCCAGTTGGCGGCGCCCCAGCCGAACACGCAGCCGCTGGCACCGGGCACCGAGAACGAGTTGTCGACGTGCTTGGGCGCCCGCACGACCGGGGGCGGGTCGGTCCGCACGACGTTGGCCGGCTCCCCGGTGATCGGGGTGTTGGGCGCCGGCGGGTCGGTCGTCCCGGTGGTGAAGCTCAGCATGATCGGGTTGCTGTTCGTGCCGACCGTGCACTTGGACCCGAGGAAGGGGTTGACGAGCCGGATCTTCAGCCCGACGTTGATCCTGTAGTCCGAACTCACCGGCACCTCGAAGTGCCCGGCGTACTCGGGCTGGGCGTACACCGCCGTCAGCAGCGGATCACCGAACAGCCCGGGCTGGACGAGCATCGGCTCCGCCCGCAGCTTCCCGAACACCGTCTCGTACTCGAAGGTCTCCAGGTTGAGCGTCTGCGCGAACGTCATCCGCATCGGATGCTCGATCTCCTGGTCGAAGTTGCCGACCTGGAACGTACCGCTGGTGATCACGGCCACGAAGCACTGCGAGTAGACCGGGCTCGCACCCTCGGGCAGCGGCGGGCAGTCGGAGAAGTCGAAGCTCTCCGGAATCGGGTCGGGATTGAGAGTCGGGGCCGCCTGAGCCGGGGCACCCATGCACAGGGCCAGTGCCGCCGCCGCGATCGCGGCGGGAAGCGCGAGGCGGGAACCGCGCTTCGAGAACCGGGCGAACTTCACGGTCGATCCTTTCGCAGTACCGGTGGAACGGGATCAGAACGCCAGACGACCAAGGTTCAATCGCGGCTGACGCCGAACCTCCGACGCAGATCCGCCCACGGGAATACCCTTTATTCCCAACCGGATCGTAAGACCGGCTCGATAGCGGTTCAATATGCAGCGGACCGTCAATTTGAAGTTTTTTCCGATCTTGTTAGCGGCTGCCATAACCGACTACTCCGGGACTGGCGGTATTATCATCTGCCGCATATCGGCAGATCTCCTGGAGTAGTTCACCCAGCCTTTGATTGGACCGAGTGGCGGCAATAGACCTGGCGAGGGGCGCGGTCACTGCGGTGCCGCTACGCCGCACTCGCCGCGGGCCTGTGAAGGCCCGCGGCGAGCTGGCCGGACCGAACCCGCTGGGGTGGTACAGACGGGCGCGGCCGCGGTACTTGGCCGACTCAGGGTGAGGTGAACTCAGGCCACGGCCGCGGGAACTTGAAGTCGGCCGTTCCGGTCCCAAGAATGGCACCCTTGAAGAAGCCCGGCAGGTTGCACGTGGATTCCGGGCCGGTCATCAGCGTTCCTCCGCTGGCACCCCGTCCAGGCTCCGAGGCCAGGACACCGGTTCCGTTGTCGTAGCGCCCTTGGATGTCTCCGGGGCCCGTTACGATATTGAAGGAGGGGCCGAAGTAGAAGCCACCGAATCCCAGGGTGCACTTGCCGCCGGCATCCGAGCCATTTGTGTCCACGGTCGTGTTGATGACCACATTGTTCAGCGAGAACCGCGGGGAACCATCCTCATTGAAATCTATGATGCTCACGAACAGGTCGGTTATCGGGGCGATCTCGGCCGGATAGAGGTCGCCTTCCGAGCTCTTGACGTCACAGTCCTCGAACGACATACCGCCCTTCGCCAGGAGGAACCGCGACTTCCAGTGCCCTTCATCCATCTCGAGCCGCATCGTTACCGACTCGCAGGTCACCTGCCCCACCCTGCCGGGCGGTCCCGCAGTTGTAAGCATGAAGTTGTCGGCGACCGCGGTAATCTTCCCACCCGACTTCACCGTAATGGTCTCCGGCAGGGGGCCGGCGCCGTCGACACAATCGCCACCGCCGACTGGGTCGCACCATTTCCCGGACTCGGCTCTGGCGTAGTTTCCCGCCCCGGAGACGCTCGCGGTGAGGAGCGGACTGAGGTCTTCCGTGACCCCGCAGCCCTTGAACGGCGGGATCTCGAGGTCTTCGACGACAATCTCCTGCCCATCCGTCGCCAGCCGGACTCCGGCTTTCTGGCTCCCTACGAAGCCGTGCGCGGACATGAGGGTCGGATCTGTCGTGCAGTTGTCACCGAGGTCAATCGTGACCCCGTTCACCGCTGCCGTGCCGACCTTCAGACGAACGTATGTCATGGCCCGGAGCGTCATATCGTCCAGCACGTTCGGCAATTTCAGGGTGTCGTTGAGACCCCGGTACCGGAAGTTGCCCGTGATCGGAGCGTTTTCCCCTTGGCCGGGGGCACGGGACTGAACGGCCTCGGCCACCGCGCGTGTCGGCATGAATCCGAACCCCAGCACGGTTCCGGACGCCGGATAGGTTTGGTTGACGACGTATCCGACATCTTCAAAGTAGTTCGGACCAGAGAAGAGATCGATGGGAGAGTAATCTATGACATGTCTGCGCAGGAGAGTTTCAAGGGCGACCGGAACGGCACCGTCGGCCTTTTTGAGGTTGACGAAGCCCGTCGCTTTGATGCAGTTCGGCACCCCTTCCTTCTCGGTCGCCTTCAGACCGTCCGGCCTCGGCGGGTCCTCGTAAAGCTTCATCAGCGCGGGATGGGGGTTGATGTCGTATCGCGGATCGACGCCGGGAGCGGGGACCTCCTTGCACAGATTCCCCGGAGGAACGGCGGCCTGGCGGGAAACACCGCTCGGCGCGTTGAGAGCCGGGTTCTGACTTCCCCCTTGCACCCGCACGGTACCCAAGACCGTTTCTTTCTCCGCCGTGCAGCGCAGCGACAGCTCCGCCTCTTCCGTCCTGGTCGCGGCGTCACTCGGCACCAAGGACAGATTCAGTTCACCGGCCACCCATGAGAGCCCGCCCCGCGATTGCGGGACCACCGGCGGCGCCACCCCGCTACCGGTCAGTTGCACCGTCCCGTCCTCCCCACGCGACGGCGCGGCCGCCAAGGCGAAAGCCGGCCACCCTCCGCCCCGTTCTTGGACGGCGTCTTGAACGGCGACCCCCACCTGGGCCACGCCCGAGATCGCGGGAGCGTCGGCCACGCCCGTGACCGGTGGCGCCGAAGACTCATCCGGCGACTTCCCCACTACCTCGTCCACCAGCTCCGCCGGGACGCCCACTTCCACCCTGACGGTCCCCGGCTGGATCGGCTCGCCCACCATGCCGGTGGCCGGGACGCTGCTATCGACCCGCAGCCCCACCTCGTGCGTACCGGCTTGACCGGCGCACACGAACCGCATCTCCGCCCCAATGTCCGCCATCGCCGACGGGACGGCCACCAACGCGCCGCTACTCACGGTAAGTGCCGTCATCGCCGCGATCCGTGCGGCGCTCCTGGGGATCGGATGCATATTTCATGTCCTTGGTCGACGGGCGAGGGAAACCGCACCCGGGCTTCGCCCGGGTGCGGTCGCGATCAGGGACGAACCCTCACGTCACGGGCTGGTGATGTGCTGGTCCGACGTGAGCTGGTAAGCGCCGGCCAGAGTGATGGGGTCGCCCACGTTGGCGAGCCCGGCGCACCCACCGCCGGCGGTCGTCTGCACCTCGAGGTTGCTGCCGCTCACGGAGAGCACGTCGGTGCTGTTCGTGAACGTCCCGTTGATCGTGCCGGGACCACCACCGGGACCACCGACCGTCACAGTGCAGGGCGGGCTGGCGTTGATGGTGGCCGTGGCCTCGACATTGTTGAGCGTGCCGGTGGTCACGCCCGAGCTGTAGCTGACGGCGTCGAGGGTCCACGGGTTGCTCGGGCTGGCCGAGGCCGTGATGGTGGTGGAGGCGATCCCGATGGCGGCGCACCCGGCGGAGGTCACGGAGGTCACGGAGGCGATCGCCACGCCGGAGAGGCCGCTGCCGCTCTGCAGTGAGCCGCTAGCCGACGAGATGGGGCAGACCACCGACACGCCGGTGTTCGGGTTCAGGGCGTGCAGGGGCTGGGAGTTGTTCCCGGTGACCGCGCCGCCCGGGTTGGACGACCAGGTGGCGAGGGGCGCCGCCGAGGCCGGGGCGGTGGTGAGGGCAGCGGCGGTGGCGGCGACCGCGGCGGCGGTCAGAGCCGTTCGGGTGATCTTACGCATGTCAGTTCTTTTCCCTTCGCGGGGGGGCAACTTCTTCTACTCGTAGGGACACTGACCACTTTCTGCAGAAACGAACTCCTCCGGGTCGACGGGAGCAGAACCCCGGAAGCCGAACTACTTCAGCTCCACCACAAGACCACCCAGTCCTGCCGTACTCATATCGAAATATACCTGCCAGTAGCGCACTTCTCAAGAGCAGGTAAAGCATCTCTCCTCAGTCGCCCATAAAGTTGCCGCCGCTTGTCATCCGCTTAGCATTCGATCACTACGCATTTATCGCCAACTTACAATTCTTTCGATCAGGACGTATTATCGGATGCCCGCCATGTGCTGTACTTGAGCCGTCCCCGGCGCCGTCGGGTCGGCCATATTCCCGACGCCGCTGAGTTTCTCGCATGGGGGTTCGGGCTCCCACATGCCTGCCGACCGGGTGACCGTAATCGGGGATACGGTCACAATCAATGGCGGACGCTCATTCAAGGGCTGGTGATGGTTTGCCCCGGGGTGACCTGGTACTGGCCGGCGATAACGATGGGGTCGCCTGGGTTGGCCAAACCGATGCACCCGAAGCCGGGGACGGCCGTCTGCACTTCGAGGTTGCCGCCGCTCACGGCGAGCACGTCGGTGCTGTTCGTGAACGTCCCGTTGATCGTGCCGGGACCACCACCCGGACCGCCGACCGTCACCGTGCAGGGCGGGCTGACATTGATGGTGACCGTGGCCTCGACACCGGTGAGCGTGCCGGTGGTCACGCCCGTGAGCCCGTCGTAACTGACGGCATTGAGATGCCATGGCAGGCCGGTAGCCGTGACGCTGGTGGAGGCTACACCGATCGCGGCGCACCCGCTGGTGCTCACCGAGCTGAGTTGACCGATCTGCGCACCTTGCAGGCCGCCACCGCTCTGCAGCGTGCCGTTCGCCGACGAGATGGGGCATACCACCGCTACCCCGGTGTTCGGGTTCAGAGTCTGGAGGGGCTGAATGTTGATCGCGGTGATCGACCCGCCCGGAGTGACCGTCCAGGTATTGATCTGGTACTGGGCGGCGAATACGTAGGGGTCGCCGAGATTGGCCAAACCGGTGCATCCCGGGGTTGCCGTCTGCACTTCGAGGTTGCCGCCGACGCCCAGGTCGATCAGTCCGGTGCTGTAGCCGAAGGCTGCGTTGACCGTACCGGGACCGCTTCCAGGACCGCCGACAGTCATCGTGCACGTCGGGGAGGAATTGATGGTGATCGTAAGCGTGACACCGGTGAGCGTGCCGCTTACCACGCCCGTGCCCGGATTGTAGCTGACCACGTTGAAGTTCCACGGCAGTCCGGTTGCCGTGACGGTGGTGGAGATTCCACCGGTCGTGATGCATCCGCTGAAAGTCACATTGGAGAACGTGTCAGGAATCGGACCGGACGGGCCGTTGTCGGTCATGCCACTGACCGTCGACACCGGGCAGACCGAACTCACCCCGGTGTTCGTGTCCAGAAAGTAGGCGGGGGAGGTGTTGCCGGCGCTGTAGGGCCCGACCGCAAAGGCGGGGACGGCGGTGAGGGCGATGAGGGCGATGGTGATGGCCGCGACCGCAGCAGTGGTGGCGGCCTTCCGAATAAGGGCTCGCATATCGCTTCCTGCTTTCTCCTCGAACAACGCCTTCCCTGGATTTCCGTCCTATACAGAATGTCCTCCTTTCGTGTCTGCCGAGGGCCGACTCTCCTTCACCTGCCGCTTTCACCGAGCCCTAGCAATCAGGCGCCGAGTGTGTCGATCTCGGTGATCTTCCATTTGCCGTCGGTGTGGACTGCGTCCACGGCGAAGACGGCGGCGGAGTAGCTGGTCTCGTTCTTGTCGGTGCGGGTGTTGCGCTGGTCGGCGAAGACCAGGAGGCGGGCGCGATCACCGGTCAGCGTCTTCACCGCCGTGTCGGTGACCGTGGTGGTGAGGACCTGCTTCTGCTCCGGTGCCTGCTTGTGCACCAGCGCGAAAAGCTGGTTGTACTGCTGGACGGCCTTTCCGGTGAGGAGGTCCTGGGCGGCCTTCTCCGTCTTGGCGGTGTCCGCGTAGTTGTAGGAGAACACCGTGTTGACGGCGGTCGTGATCTGGCCTCTGACTTCGCTGGTGCGGGCGTTGTCGCTGAGGGCCGCGTTGTCCGCCGAGGCCGCGCCGGTGAGGCCGCGTTCCTGATCGAACGACCAGGCGGCCACTCCGCCCAGCGCCATTGTCAGCGCGCCGAGGAGGACGACCAGGCGAATGCGTGCGGTGCCGGGGACCACCCGGCCGATGGTGCTGATCGCTGCCAATTTCGTCTCCTCGCCGTCAGGGCGTTCCGGTCGGGGCCTGGCCGAGGGCCGACAGTTTCCAGCCGGACGAGGTCTTCGTGAGCTGGCCGGCGAACCGGCGGGTGTTATCACTCGGCTTGCCCTCGGCGCCGGTGATGGTGATGCGGACGGCGGCGATGACCGCGGCCTTCCCGGCCCGGGTGTCGAGTTCGGTGAGGCCGGATTCGAGGATCTTGGCGGTGCTCGTCGTCTCGGCCTTCTTCACCTCGGCCTCCAGCCGCGAGCGGCCCTTGGCGATCTCGTCGTACAGCTCGGCCGTCGTCGAGTCCTGCCAGACCTTCAGGCCCGCGTCCACGTTGCGGTGGTCGAGGGTGTTGAGGTTGACGATCGCCTGGTTCGCGACGGCGAGGACCCTGTCGCGTTCGGCGGCGTAGGCGAGATCGTCATTGCCCGCCGCCGAGTTGTACGACCAGCCGAACCACGCGGCGGCGGCCGCCGCGATCACCGTCACCAGCGACGCCACCCGGATCAGCGGGTCCCGGGAGAGGCGGCGCGACGCGGGCTCGTGCGCCTTCTTCGCCGCCTCGGGCTTGGGCGACTTCCTCGCCGCCTCGGGCTCGTCCGATTCCTCGGGCGCCTCGGCTCCGGTGGCCTTCGCCGTGTCCTCGGCGGGCTCGGGAGCCTCGGGCTCCTCCGCCTTCGGCACGGCGGTCTTGATCCTGCTCACCGTGGTTCCACCCCTTTCCTCAGGCGGCCCGGAGGTCGCTGATGCGCCAGCCTTGGTCGTTGCGCGCCGTGACGATGAGCTGGGCCGCGACCGGCGGGCCGGTGCGCTCGCCGTCGCGGGTGGCCGTCTGGTCGAGCATGACCAGCAGCACCGCCGTCCCGTCCTCGCTGAGCTTGATCACCCCGGCCTTGGCGACCTTCGTGGTGAGGGACAGCTTCATGACCGGCGCGTTCTTCTTCACGACGCCGAACAGCTTGCGGTACTCGCCGATGGCGTCTCCGGTGAGCACCTCGTTCGCAGCCCGCTCGGTGGCCGCGGGGTCGGTGTGGGTGTAGGTGAAGATCTGCGCGATCTGCGCGGAGATCCCCACGACGGCCTTCTCGGTCGCGGCCTTGTCGACGAGCGCCCGGTTGGCGGCCGGTGAGCCCTCGCTCCGCCTGTCGGCCCAGCCGTCGACGGCGAAGGCGGACACGCAGATCGCCAGGGCGAGGGCCACCGGCCAGCCCAGTCCGGCGGCCCGCTTGAGCATGGGAAGCGACGGGCGCCGGACCGGTCCGCGGCGAGGCCGGGCGCTGCGCGCCGCCCGTTCCCGCCGGGTCCGAGGTTCCTGCTCGGTGATGCTCACGACCCGCTCCCCTCGGCCGGCTTCCCGCCGGGCGGCAGCGGGTTCAGCTCGCTGACCTTCCAGGCGCCGCCGACCCGCTGCATCGCGACCTCGTAGCGCTTGCGCTGCTCGGTGCGCCGGCCGTCCTCGCCGGTGGCGTCGGTGAAGATCCGGACGGACGCGATGACGGTCGCCTTCCCGGCGGAGTCGTCGAACTCGGTGACGGCGAGAGCGGTGATCTTGCCGTGCGAGGGAGCGGCCTGCTTGGCGAACTTCTGGCGCGCGGCGGGCATCTCCGCCTCCAGGGCGTCGTGGAACGGGCCGGTGGCGACGCGCAGCCGGTGCGCGAGGTCGAGGTCGACGCGCTTGGGGTCGATGCTGTTGAGCTGCGTGATGTGCTGGACGGCCGTGCGGGTCAGCTCGTCCCGTGCGGCGGCGTACTCGTTGTCGGCGCCCCGTCCGGCCTGGAAGAGCGACCACAGCGACGTGCAGAGGAAGACGGTCGCCACGGCGATCAGCACATAGCCGGCCGGGCGAACCAGCGGGACCGCCCGGACGGCCGCGCGGCGCGCCGCCGCGGCGCCCCTCACCACGGGCCTCCCAGCCCGAGGAGGCCGCGCAGGTCCGCGGGCACGGCCGGCTCGGTCACGGCGGGCAGCCCGAACGTGCTGAGCAGGTCGGTGACCTCGGTCCGAGACAGTGACCCGGGCTTGGCCGGCTCCGGAACCCCCCTGCGCGGCGCGTTCGCCGAACCGCGCACGTTGATGCCGGTGCTCGGGCTCTCCGTGCAGCGGGCACCGCGGTTGAACGCCGGGGCCTCGGACAGGTCCAGGCCGTTGCGGTAGCGGGTCCCGTCGTAGCCGCGCGTGCAGGGCTGCGGGTTGAAGAACGTCGTCGCGAAGCCGACCCGCAGCTTGTCACCGGCCACGATGGTCGACACCATCCCGGCGGCCTGCGGCAGCCGGACGAGCAGTTCCTCGATGGCGGCCTGGCGCGGCTCGCCCAGCCGCGCCAGGGTGAGGAAGTCGGCCAGCAGCACGCTCAGGCCCGGGTCGAGGTCGCGGAGCAGGCGGGACAGTTCGGCGCCCGCGCCCGGCCCGGACCGGATGACCTCGCGCAGGTCGGCGTCGGAGTCGCGGAGCTGCCGGGCCAGCAGGCGCGTGTTCAGCGAGAACGACTTGAACGCGCCCGACAGCTCGTTCTGCGTGCGCAGCACGTCCTCACCGTTGTGGATCAGCGCGCGGGTCTCCGGGAACGCGGCGTCGGACGCCGCGACGAACCGGGCGCTGGTGTCGAGGAGCTGCTGGAGGTGCGGCCCCTGCCCGGCGAACGCGAGACCCAGCTCGTCGATCAGTACCCGGAGGTCGTCCAGCGGAAGCGACCCGGTGAGGTCGTTGAGGCTCTTGAGCGTCTCGTTCACCGGCGCCGGAGTGGTGGACGCGCTGCGCGGGATCGTGGCGCCGTGCGCCAGGTAGGGCCCGGCGCCCGTCCGCGGGCGCAGGTCGACGTACTGCTCGCCCACGGCGGAGCGGTTGGCGACGACCGCTTCAAGGTTCGTCGGGATGTCCGGCGCGGAGTCCTCGATGCGGAGTTCGGCGATGACGCCGTCGTCGCTCAGGTCGAGCTTGCCGACCTCGCCGACCGTGACGCCGCGGTAGGAGACCGCCGACCCCTCGAAGAGCCCGCCTGTCGTCGGCAGGTCGAGCTTGACGGTGTAGTAGCCGCGCATCCCGACGTAGCGGCCGAGGTCGGCGTACCTGATGCTCGTGTAGCCGACGACGACCAGGGCGATCACGATGAAGGTGACGATCTTGATGCGGGTGCCCAGTGTGAGCATGTCAGTCGCCCTCCCCGAGCGTCGGCAGCGGCAGGGGCGGTGCGTCGCCGGGGGCGCCGGGGCCGTCCGGCGGCGCCTGCGGTGCGACCTGACGCGGTGCCTCCGGTGACGGCGCGTTGACCTGCTGGCCGCCGCCCGTGGTGGGGCACGGCTCCGGCCGCGGCCCCGGAACGTCGGACCCGGCGAGCGTGCCCGCACGCGTGAGTTGCTGCCCGAGCCCCTGCTCGGCCGGGTCCTCCTCGCTGGTCCCCATCGGCGGTTCCTCCTTCACCGGCGGGACGACGCAGTTGAAGCCCTCGGCGGCGACGACCGTGAGGTAGCCGTTCAGGTAGTCGCCCTTGACGGCCTTGAGCGCCTCGTCGGTGAACGGGAACGTGAGCAGGACCTCCATCGACTTCGGCAGGTCGCGGCCGGAGTCGGCGAGCTTTTCGAGGATGACCGCGAGGGAGCGCAGGTTCGCGGCCGTGTCGTCCCGGCTTGCGTTGATCGTCTTGACGGCGACGTCCGACAGCTTCTCCAGCGCGCGGAGCATCTCCACGAGCTGCCCGCGCTGGTCCTCCAGGACCTTGAGGCCCGGCGACAGGTCGTCCAGGACGGTCTCGACCTGGCCGTTGCGGGACCGCACGGTGGACGACAGGCGGTTCAGCCCGTCGAGCGCGGTGGTGATCGACTCGCGGTTGCGGTTGAGGGTGCTGGTCAGCTCGTCCAGGTTGCGCAGCGCGGACCGGATCGTGTCCTCCCGGCCGCCGAGCGCCTGGTTCAGTTCCCGGTTGATCGTCCGGATCTGCGGGAGCCCGCCGCCCGACAGCAGCAGCGACAGCGCGCCGAAGACCTCTTCCACGTCGGCGTTGCGCGACGTGCGGGCCACCGGAATCGTGGCGCCGTCCGCCAGCCGTTGCGCGGACGGCTCGGCGGGGGCGGACAGCTCGATGTACTTCTCCCCCAGCAGGCTCGACTGCTCCAGGTTCGCGTTCGCGTTCGCGGGGAGCCGCACGTCGCCGTTCACCAGCAGCGTGACCTCGGCGTCCCACGACCCCTTCGGCAGCGACACCTCCTTCACCCGCCCGACCGGGACGTCGTTGACGCGCACCGCCGCCTGCGGGACGAGGTTCAGCACGTCCTCGAACTGCACCTTCACGGTGTACGGGTGGTCGCCGAGATCGGCGCCGCCCGGCAGCGGGATGTCCTCGATCCGCGTCGAGCAGCCCGCCGCCAGGACGGTCGCGGCGGTGCAGAGCGCCAGCACCTTCGTGGGCACGCGCATCAGCGGCCTCCCTCGTCGCCGTTGCCCGTGTACGTCGGTCCCGCGGCCGGCAGCGGCAGCGGGGGCGCGCCGCCCGCCTGCGATGGCGGCACGGACGCCAGTCCGGGCGTCCGCAGCCGCTCGCACTGCTCGCGGATCGTCTCCGGGGCGGAGACCGCCGACGCGCACAGCGGGCTGGCGTTCGTCGCCGGCGGGTCGACGCCCGGCTGGTCGAGGCTGCCGAACGCCTTGGTGATCTCCAGCAGGTTGCCGCGGGCGACCAGCGAGCGGGTCTTCGGGTCGTAGGCGTTCAGCGCGTTCTGCGCCACCAGCGGCGCCGTGTCGAGGATCTCGGCGAGGGACGCGCGCTGATCGACGAGGACCTTCGTGATCCGGGTGAGCTGGTCGACGTTGCCCTTGAGCTGTTCGCGGTGCTCGGCGATGAACAGCTTCACCTCGCCGAGCGCCCGCGCCAGGCTCTCCAGCGCCGCGCCGAGCTCGTCCCGGTCGGCGGCGAGGAACCCGCTGACGTCGGCGAACTGGTTCTCCACCAGCCTGATCTGCCCCTCGTTGTTCCGGAGCATCTCGCTGAACTTGTTGAGGTTCGACACGGTCGCGTAGAGGTCGCCGCTGGAGTCCGCGAGCGTCTGGGACGCCTTGCCGAGGTCCGCGATCGTGGTGTTGAGCAGCTTGCCGTTGCCGCCGAGGTTGGCGGCACCGACGCTGATCACGTCCGACAGCGCGCCCTGAGCGTTCAGCCCCTGCGGCCCGAGGTCGTTCGCGAACGTGCGGACGGCGGTGTAGAGCTGGTCGAGTTCGAGCGGCGTCGCGGTGCGGCTCACGTCGATCGTGGCGCCGGCCGCCATCTTCGGGCCGCCGCTGTAGGCGGGGGCGAGCTGCACGTACCGGTCGGAGACGAGGTTCGGGGCGATCACGACGGCGTGGGCGCCGGCGGGGACGTCCACGCCCTCGTCCACGGTCATGTCGACCTTGACCCGCGTGCCGAGCGGCTCGATGGCGTCGACGGAGCCGACCTTCACGCCGAGCACGCGGACGTCGGATCCGGGGTAGACGCCGATGGTGGTCGCGAAGTAGGCGGTGATCCTGCGGCCGGGTCCGTCGCCCAGCATCGGGATCAGCGCGACCGCGACCAGGAGGACGAAGACCAGGATGACCGCTTCGAGCACGCGCACCTGCCGGTCCCGGGTCGGGGACGGCAGCCGCGGCAGCTTCGCGGTGCGTGTCGGGGACGACGCCATGTCACCGGCCTCCCGTCAGGTGCGGCGGCTCGCAGCCCTTCACGGGCGGCGTCCAGCGGCCGTTCTCCAGGTACTCCTTGGGGACGGTGCCGCACAGGTACCCGTCGATCCACCGGCCGTTGCCCGTCGTGTTGCCGACGAGGCGCAGGTAGGGGGCGGCGTTCTCCAGCGTCCGGTCCAGGTTCCGCTGGTTGCGTTCGAGCAGGTCGGTGACCTTCTTCAGCGAGGTGAGCGTCGGGCCGAGGGTCCGCCGGTTGTCGCCGACGAGGCCGACCAGCTCGTCGGCGAGCCGCCGCGTGCCGACGAGGATCGCGTGGATCGCCTCGCGCCGGCGGCGCAGCTCGGCGAGCAGCAGGTTGCCGTCCTCGAACAGCGCCTCGAACTGGGCGTTCTGCGCGGCGATGGTGCCCGACAGCTTCTTGGTGCCGGCGAGCAGCTGCGCCAGCTCGGCGTCCCGGGACGCGATCGTCTTCGACAGCGACGACAGGCCCTCCAGCGCCACGCGGACGCTGGCCGGGGTGTCCTCGAACGTCGTGGAGATCGTGTCAAGGCTCGCCGCCAGCGACGCCGTGTCGAGCTGCTCGAACGTCCGCCCGAGGTCCTGGAACGCGGTCGTCACGTCGTAGGGGGCGATCGTCCGCTCCAGCGGGATCGGCCGGTCGGGGTCCTGCTCGCGCGCCCCGAGCGGGTCGAGCTGGAGGTACTTCGACCCCAGCAGCGTCTTGATCATGATGGCGGCGCGGGTCGCGTCGCCCACCCAGGTGTCCTTCACCCGGAAGGTGACCTTGACCTTGTCGCCCTCCAGCTCGACGCCGGTGACCTTGCCGACCTTCACGCCCGCGACCCGGACCTCCTGGTCGGGCTTCAGCCCGGCGGCCTCGGAGAAGTACGCGTCGTAGGTCGTGCCGCCGCCGATGACCGGCAGGTCGTCGGCGCGGAAGGCCAGCATGCCGAGCACCAGCAGCGCCGCCAGCCCGATGATCGCGACCGGGATCGGGTTGCGGTCGCGCAGCGGCTTCAGCCGCGGCCGGCCCTTCTTCGGCCGCGGCAGCGCGCGCGGCAGCGGCGCGGGCGGCCCGCCCGGGG
>NZ_SMKM01000017.1 GCF_004348665.1 Actinomadura sp. GC306
GGGCGGGACGGGCTGGTCGGGCCCGTACTCGGAGACCAGCGACTCGACCTCCAGGCCGAACTCGTCCAGGGCCCGCTGCTCGTACTGCTCCAGCCGGAGGCGCTGCTCGGCGCGGGCGACCTCGTTGCCGTGGACGACGTTGACGAGCCGTTCGAGTGTCGCCGACAGCTCGCGGACCTGGGTGCGGACGACCTTCAGTTCGGCTTCGCGGGCGGCCTTGGCCTGTTCGGCTGCCTCACGCCGGCGGACGGCCGCGGCCAGGGAGTGCTCGATGCGTTCCAGGGCCGTGCGGGCGCCCCGGTGGACGGCCTTGGCGACCCTGGCCTGCTCTTCGCGGTGGGCGCGGCGCTGGGCGGCGCGGGCGCGTTCCTCGCGTTCGCGGCGGGCGCCGCGTTCGAGGGAGTCGGCGCGTCCGGCGATGGCCTGGACGCGCTCCTCCGCCGTGCGGACCGACAGGCGCGCCTCCATCTCGGCGGAGCGGAGTTCCCGGCAGCGGGCGTCCAGCTCTTCGCGGGCGTCGGTGTCGTGGCCGGCCTCTTCGGCGACCTCCGCGGCCTCCTCCGATTCGGCGAGCCGCATCGCCAGTTCCTCGGCCGCCTCGGTATCGCGCTCCAGGGACTCGCCGGCCGCGTCGAGGGCCTTGGTGAGCCGCTCGGCCTCGCCCCGGGCGGCGCGGACGCCGGCCTCCAGGCGGGCGGCGCGCTGGGCCTCCTGGGCGGCCCGCGCGTCGAACTCGCGCAGGCGAGCGCGGACCCGGTCGAGCTGCGCCTGTGCGTTGTTGACTCCTGACTGGGCCTCGCCTGCGGCGGCCTCCGCGGCCTCGACCGCCATCTGAGCCGCGTGTTCCCGTTCCACGGCGGTCGCGAGTTCGCCGGCCGCGGCGCCGGCCGCCGTCTCGGCAACGGCCAGGTCTTCGGTGGCCTCGTCCAGCGTGGCGCGCATCTGCAGGAGGCTTTGTGCTCCGCCCGCTGCGCCACCTTGTGCCCAGTGCGCGCCGATGAGGTCGCCGTCGCGGGTGACGGCGCGCAGGGACGGTTCCGTGCGGATCAGTGCGGTGGCCGACGGGACGTCGTCCACCACGGCCACGTTGTGCAGGAGGTGCTCGATGGCGGGGCGCACGCCGTCCGGCACGGTGACGGCGTCGGCCGCGTAGTCGACGCCGGGGAGCCGGCCGGGTGCGGTGGCCGCTCCGCCGCCGACGAGCAGCCCGGCCCGTCCGGAGTCGCGGGAGCGCAGCAGCGCCAGTGCGGCCTCGGCCGTGTCGAGGGAGCCGACCGCGATGGCCTCGGCCGCGTTGCCGAGCGCGGCGGCGATCGCGGTCTCGTAGCCGGGCCGGACGGTCAGCAGCGACGCGACCGTGCCGAGGACGCCGTCGAGCGAGCCGTCGGCGCCCGCGGCCAGCAGGGCCTCCCCGCCGTCGGCGGCGCTGGCCAGCGTCAGGCCGAGCGCCTCGATGCGGGCCTGCAGCGCCGCGACCTTCTTCTGCGCGGCCTGGTCCGCCGACCGTGCCGCGCCCACGGCCGAGCGGGCCTCCTTGAGGGCGCGGCGCGGGCCGTCCAGCGCGGCGCGCGCCGACTCGGCGGCGTCCTTGGCCGTCGCGAGAGCCTCCTGGGCCGTTTCGTGCTCGGCGGCGAGCTCCGGGTCCTCGACGACCTCGGCCTCGAACGCCTCGAACTCGGCCCGCGCGGACTCGGCGCGCTGCTCGGCCTCCTCGCGCGCCTCCGCGAGCCGGCCGATCTCCGAGCGCCCGGCGGCGGCCTTGCTGCGCAGCGCCTCGACGCGGCCGCGCAGCCGGGCGAGCTCCTCGCGCCGGTCGGCGGCGGCGCGGGCGGCGGCCTGCAGCCGCCGTTCCTCCGCGGCCAGCGCCTCCTCGGCGCCCGACCGCTCGTCGACGGCGGTGGAGAGGCGGTCCTGCGCCTCCTCCAGCGCCGCCCGGAGCATCTCCTCCTGCTCGCGGATCTCCGCGGCCTCGCGCTCCATGTCCTCGGGGTCGCGGCCGCGGCGCTCCTCCTCCCGCGCCTCGGCGGCGTTGCGGTGCCGCTCGGCCGCGAGGTCGGCGACGCCCCGCAGCCGCTCCTTCAGCGCCGAGAGCTGGAACCAGGTGTCCTGCACCTGCGCGAGCCTGGGCGCCTGCTCGGCCTCCTCGGCCTCCAGGACGCCCTCGCGCTCCTGCGCCTCGGCCAGCGCCCGCTCGGTCTCGGTGCGGCGCTCCCGGATCGCGGCCTCGTCGGCGGCCTCCTGCTCCAGCCTCGTCCGCAGCGTGACCAGGTCGTCGGCCAGCAGCCGCAGCCGGGCGTCGCGCAGATCGGCCTGGATGACGGCGGCACGGCGGGCGATCTCGGCCTGCTTGCCCAGGGGCTTCAGCTGGCGCCGCAGCTCGCCGGTGAGGTCCTGGACGCGGGTGAGATTGCCCTGCATCGCGTCGAGCTTGCGGAGCGCCTTCTCCTTGCGCTTGCGGTGCTTGAGGACGCCGGCCGCCTCTTCGATCACCGCGCGGCGCCCCTCCGGGCCGGAGTGCAGGACGCGGTCGAGCTGCCCCTGCCCGATGATGACGTGCATCTCGCGGCCGATGCCGGAGTCGGACAGCAGCTCCTGGATGTCGAGCAGCCGGCAGGAGTCGCCGTTGATCGCGTACTCGCTGCTGCCGGACCGGAACATCAGCCGGCTGATCGTCACCTCGGTGTAGTCGATCGGGAGGGCGCCGTCGGTGTTGTCGATCGTCAGCACGACCTCCGCCCGGCCGAGCGGCGCCCGGCTGGCGGTTCCGGCGAAGATGACGTCCTCCATCTTGCCGCCGCGCAGGGACTTGGCGCCCTGCTCCCCCATGACCCAGGCCAGGGCGTCCACGACGTTGGACTTGCCCGAGCCGTTCGGCCCGACGACGGCGGTGATGCCCGGCTCGAACTTCAGCGTGGTGGACGACGCGAAGGACTTGAAGCCGCGCAGCGTCAGATTCTTCAAGTACACGCGCTCGCCGTCCTCCTGGAGTGTCCCTCGGCACCGCCCGGGGCCACCGGCGCGGCTCCGGCGCCTCGCCCCCCACCCGTGGCCCTACCAGGCGCGCCGACATCTCGGACGGGGGCGGGCGACGCCGTGTTCGTTATACATCGGCCGCGCCCGGACCATGGCCGGGACGCGCGGACGGCGACCCGGATTCGGGTCACGACGGCCATGAACCACCGGATGCCCCAAACCCGGACAATTGCCTCAGATGTCATGGATTCGGACAGGGCGAATATGTACTGAAGCTTGGCCGAATCCTGACCGTCCCGCACGCACCAGCCCGAGGGTAACACTGCGGTAGGGTGCGGCTCCCGGCTTCACCGTCACGGACGGTGGCAATGGGGCTGGCCGAACCCGGTGAAAGGGCCGCGCCGCCGCGGGCGCAGGCCGGCCTCGGCGGACGCGAGCGCGGCCGGAGGCAGGGTGCGGCGGAAGCGGGTAAGCCGGTCGCGCCACGGGACCCCGTAACGGGCGGGAGCGAGGCGGCGATCGCCGGCGGTGCCCGCTGTGATGGGAGCTCTGCGGCCCCACCGGCAGGGACACCGCGGCGGGTGACTGCTTCTCAACGCAACAGGGACGCCAGGTGACGGCGCCCCTGCTCAGGAAAGGCGCCGATCAGGTCAGCGCCGGTTCACGGTCCTTCACCGCAAGGGACATCACATCGTCGTCCGGCGCCGTCGCCAGCGCGTCGTTCTCTGCCTGAAGCCGTACGAGCTCGGCTTCCAGATCACGTACGCGCTGTTGAAGGCGCCGCATCTCCGCGACCATCCGGGGGTCGGGACCGCCGACGTGGCCGAGTAGAGCCTTCGCCATGACTAAGGGTCCTCCACGCTGAGTAACCAGCAGGGATCGCGCACGAGAAAGAACTGAAGTCGGTGCGCGTATCGTCTAGAGTCGCACCGGCCGGTGTCCTGGTCAAGACGCACATCACAGGCCGGTAACAACCTTCCTCTACTAGTTTAGCAGGTAAAAACCGGAACCCCCTACCCGGTCACCTCTCGTGGAAACCGGGACCCTCTCCGCGCGGCTCACTCCAGCGCTCCGCCACGCCCGTGACCTCGCCGGGCCTGGCGGGCGATCCGGCGGGCGGCTCGCCTTTCAGCAGGTCGAGAAGCATTTCGCAACGCGCACGGGGACCCTCCGCGACGACTTCGACGCGTCCGTCGGCGAGGTTGGTCGCGCTGCCGGCGAGGCCGAGCTCCAGCGCCCGGGCCCGCACCCACCAGCGGAACCCGACCCCCTGGACCCGCCCGCGCACCCAGGCCGTCAGCCGCACGGGCCCCGCGTCCCCGGTCTCCATCCGCGCCCCTCCTCGATCCCGCTCACCCGACGTGCTCGAAAGTAACTCTCCGCCGCCACCGCCGTACCCGCGGTCACCGCATGCGGCGCGGACGCGGCTGGCACACCGGGCAGCTGAAGGACGAACGGTTCATGAACTCGTCGCGGCGGATCGGCGTCCCGCAGCGGCGGCAGGGCTGGTCGCGCCGCCCGTAGGCGTCCAGCGACCGCTCGAAGTAGCCGCTGTCGCCGTTCACGTCCACGTAGAGGCTGTCGAACGAGGTCCCCCCGACGGCCAGGGCGGCCTCCATGACGTCCTGAGCGCCCTCCAGGACGCGCGCGGCCTCCGCCCGGGTCATCGTGTCGGTCGGCCGCGCCCAGTGCAGCCTGGCCCGCCACAGCGCCTCGTCGGCGTAGATGTTGCCGACCCCGCTGATCAGCGACTGGTCCAGCAGGGCCCGCTTGATGCCGGTCTTCCGGCGGCGGAGGGCGCGGAAGAACGCTTCAGCGTCGAAGGCGTCCTCCAGCGGGTCGGCGGCGATGTGCACGATCGGCTCCGGGACGAGCCCCGGCCCCTTCCCGCCGCCGACCGCGTCGGGGACCAGGTCGGTGACCATGAGGTGCCCGAACGTCCGCTGGTCGACGAAGCGCAGGTCGCGGCCGCCGTCGGCGAAGGCGATCCGCACCCGCAGGTGCTTCTCGCGCTCCCGGTCCGGCTCGCCGACGAGCAGCTGCCCGCTCATCCCGAGGTGGGCGAGCACCGCCTCGTCCGCCGTGCCGTCCGGCGCGGTCAGCGGCAGCCACAGGTACTTGCCGCGGCGGCGCGGCGCCAGCACGGTCCGCCCGGCGAGGCGGCCGGCGAAGTCGGCCGGGCCCGGCGCGTGCCGCCGCACCGACCGGGGGTGCAGCACCTCGGCGGACGCGATCGTGCGGCCGGTCGTCCAGCGGTCCAGGCCGCGCCGGACGACCTCGACCTCGGGCAGCTCAGGCACCGGCCTGCGCCGCCTGCCCGGCCTCCCTGGCCTCCCCGGCCTCCCCGGCCTCCCCGGCCTGCTCGGCCTGCTCGCCCTGCGCGGTGGCCTCGCGCTCCACGACGATCCGGCGAATCTCGTTCCAGCCGGCCTCGGCCGCGTTCTGCTCGGCCTCCTTCTTGCTGCGGCCCTCACCGGACCCGTAGGTCGTCCCGCCGACGCGGACCGTGGCGCGGAACGTCTTCTGGTGGTCGGGGCCGCTCTCGGCGACGTGGTACTCGGGGACGCCGAGCTCCTCCACGGCGGTGAGCTCCTGCAGGGAGGTCTTCCAGTCCAGTCCGGCACCGAGGCCCGCGGAACGGTCGATCAGCACGTCGAACAGCCGGTGCACCAGGGCGGACGCCTCGTCCAGGCCGCGGTCCAGGTAGACCGCGCCGATCAGCGCCTCCAGCGTGTCGGCCAGTATCGACGCCTTGTCGCGGCCGCCGGTGCCCTCCTCGCCGCGGCCGAGCCGGATGTGGGCGCCGACGCCGAGGCCCCGCGCGACGCCCGCGAGGGCCCGCATGTTGACCACGGCGGCGCGCAGCTTGGCCAGCTGCCCCTCGGGCAGGTCGGGGTGGCCGCGGAACAGGGTGTCGGTGACGACGAGCCCCAGCACCGAGTCGCCGAGGAACTCAAGGCGCTCGTTGGTGGGGAGCCCGCCGTTCTCGTAGGCGTAGGAACGGTGGGTGAGTGCGCGTTCGAGCAGTTCGGCGTCGACGTCGACGCCGAGCGCGCGGGTCAGTTCCGCGCGGTCGGGCGCGGGGTCGTTCTTCTTGCCGCTCACAGGGCCCTCCTCGCAGGCCGTGCACCGCGCGGGGCGCGGTCGCGTCTGTGGCGCGCGGCCTCGGGGGCCGGGACGGCGAGGACGCTCGGCGAGGGGAGGTCCGCGAAGACGAGGTGCGCGCCGGTCGGTGATCCCGGCGTGCACCACGGCTCCGGGCGCGCTCTCCGCGCCGGTCACCACGCCGACGTCGCGCGCCGGGTGGTCGGGGTGCCGGTCCTGCCGCACCGCAGGGGGCGGGCCGCGCCGTCCGCGCGGATCCGCCCCCCGTGATGCGAGAAGACCTCAGGACGACGGGGTGATGACCTGCCGCCGGTTGTAGGTGCCGCACGTCGCGCACGCGGTGTGGGGCAGCTTCGGGTCGCGGCACGTCGGGCACTCGACCAGGTTCGGCGCGGTGGCCTTCCACTGCGCACGCCGGTGCCGCGTGTTGCTGCGCGACTTCTTCCGCTTGGGGACGGCCACGTCAGCCCTCCTGCTTTCCTTCTCGTCGGTCGGATGAACCACGGGCGCCGGAGCTCCCGTCCCCCCGGCCGGGGGGAGCCGGCGCCAGGTCGCCGGCGAGATCCTGCAGTGCCGCCCACCGCGGGTCGGCGGCGTCGTGGCGGTGGTCCGGCCCGGCGTCCGCCAGCCGCACCCCGCACTCCGCGCACAGGCCCGGGCAGTCCTCCCGGCACAGCGGGGAGAGCGGCAGTGCGAGCACCACCGCGTCCCGCAGGACGGGCTCGAGGTCGATCAGGTCGCCCTCGAGGCGGAGCTCCTCGTCGTCGGCGTTCCCGCCGGAGCGGGTGTCGCCGTAGACGAACAGTTCCTGGAAGTCCGCCTCGAAGGTCGAGGCGATCGGGTCGAGGCAGCGGGCGCACTCCCCCCGCAGGGGGACCGTCGCCGTACCGGTGACCAGCACCCCTTCGAGTACCGCTTCGAGCCGGAGGTCCAGCTCGATCGCGGCACCCTCGGGGACGCCCACCATCTCGACGCCGAAGTCCTTCGGTGCCGGCACGGACAGGTGCTCCTCCCGCGACGACCCGGGTTGCCTGCTCAGCGCCCGGGTGTCGAGCACGAGCGGTGCGTTGGGGTCGAGGCGAGTCAGCGGAATCCTGCTTTCGTGAGGCATGGAAGATCGGCGGCGGTCGATGGCCGATGTCACAGGATACCGAAGCATCGGGAGTGCCCCCAACTCGCGGCCCCTCCTCCGGCCCCTCCTCCGGCCGCCGCCCCCGGCGGCCTCACCGGGGACGGGCCGTCAGCCCTCCCGCAGGCGGTCCACCAGCCGGTCGTGCACGAGGTCCGGGACGAGGCCGGAGGCGTCGCCGCCGAACTTCACGACCTCTTTCATCAGGCTCGACGAAAGGAACGCGTACTCCGGGTTCGTCGCCATGAAGAGCGTCTCGATACCGGCTATGCGGTGGTTCATCTGGGCCATCTGCAACTCGTACTCGTAGTCGCTGACGGCCCGGAGCCCGCGCACGATGACCGGGATGTCCTGCTCTTTGCAGTAGTCGACGGTGAGCCCGTAGAAGGTGTCCACCCGGACGTTGCCGTACTCCTTGGTGACCTCGGAGATCATGCCGGCCCGTTCGTCGACGGTGAACAGGCTCTTCTTGTTCTTGTTGATCAGCACGGCGACGACCACCTCGTCGTAGAGACGGGAGGCGCGGCTGATGATGTCGAGATGCCCGTTGGTGACGGGGTCGAACGATCCCGGACAGACTGCACGGCGCACGGCGCGAACCCCTTCGGACCCGGTTTCTGACCTGCGGCGCGAACGTACCAAATCCCATTCTGCCTGCTTTCACCCGGGCTCGCCCGGAGCGCGGCACCGGCTTCACTCCTGGGTGAGCGCGTCGACGATCCGGGCGGCGATGGGGCCGGACTCGATGCCGTAGCCGGGGGCCTCGGTGAGCACCGCCACGGCGTACTCGGGGTCCTCGCGCGGGCCGAAGCCGATGAACCAGCGCTCGTTGTAAGAGGCGCCTTCGACGTCCGCAGTCCCGGTCTTGCCGCCGAGGATGGACGTGCCCCTCAGCGACTTGCCCGTCCCCCTCTGGACCACGGCCTCCATCATCTGCCGCATCTGCGCCGCCTGCTCGGAGCTCAGCGCCCGGGACATCCGGCGGGGCGAGACGTCGTCCACGGTACGCCCGCCCGGGGCGCGGAACCTGTCGATGAGCCGGGGCCGCATGACCACCCCGTCATTGAGCACCGCGGCGGCGACCATGGCCATCTGCAGCGGCGTGGCGACCGTGCTGCCCTGGCCGATGGCGCCGAGCGCGCTGAGCGCCGCCTCGCCCGTCTCGGGGAAGGACGAGGCGGCGCTCAGCACGCCGTCCGCGTACTCGATGCGCTCGCCGAACCCGAAGTCGGCGGCCTTGGCGTGGACGGCGCCGTTGCCGGGCTGCTCCGCGCCCATGTAGGCGAACGTGGTGTTGCACGACTGCGCGAACGCCTCGAGGAGCGGGATGCGGGCGCGGTCGCACACCCCGCCGATGTCGGCCGCGTCGTTGTTGATCGCCTGCCCGGCGCCCGCCGGCCGGTAGCTGCGGCCCGCCCTGACCTCGGAGTCCGCGGTCGCCCCGGCCTCCAGCGCGGCCGCCGCGACCACGGCCTTGAACGTGGAGCCGGGCGGGAACAGCTCCTTCGCGGCCTTGTCGAGCAGCGGCTTGAGCGGCTGGGCGTTGAGCCGCTCGAACGCCGCCGTGGCCTTCTCCCCGTCGAGGGTGGACACCTCGTTCGGGTCGTAGGCGGGCGTGGACGCCAGCACCCGGATCTCGCCGGTGCGGGCGTCCAGGACGACGGCCGCCGCCCGCCGCGCGCCGGAGCCGCGGAGCGCCTGGTAGGCGGCGCGCTGCGCCCGGACGTCGATGGCGGCCTCGACCGTCCCGCCCGGCAGCCGCTTGCCGAGGATCTTGTCGATGAGGTCGGCGGTGGCGAGCCGGCCGTCGGTCCCGTCGAGGAAGTGGTTGGCGGCCTCCTCCAGCCCGGTCTGGGAGAACACCGAGAAGTAGCCGGTGACCGGCGCGAAGACGGGTCCCTCCAGGTAGCGGCGCCGGTAGCGCTCGTCGCCGGCCCGCTCCGACCAGGCGAGCCGGACGCCGTCCGCCACGATGGGCCCGCGGTGGATCTTGAAGCGGTCGTCCAGGCGGCGGGAGTTGAGCGTGGAGTCCTGCAGCTCCTGGGCCTGGAACCCCTGGACATAGGTGACGTTCGCCATGAGCGCGGTGAACAGCACCAAGGTGACGACCCAGGTACGGGTCAACGCACGGTCGATCCCGGGACGCATGCGGATCCTCCTACCCGAACCCCCGTGATCTCAACGGCCGGTGGCGCGGCCGTACCAGAACATCGCCTCGCCGTAGCGGCGGTCCCGCTCGGCCTCGAAGCCGTCCGGCCACCGCAGCGCCGGGCCCCGCGCGGCGCGCTCCACGACGACCAGCGCGTCCGGTGCGGCCCATCCGTTGTCGCGGACGTCCTCCAGCAGGGCGGTGACGGACGCGTCCGGCAGCGGGTACGGCGGGTCGGCGAAGATCCAGTCGTAGGGCTCGTCCGGCGGCGTGCGGACGAGCCGCTCCGCCTTCTCCGGGCACGGGACGGCGCCGGGCAGCCCGAGCGTCCCGGCGTTCTGCCGGATCACCCGCATCGCCCGCGGATGCGACTCGACGAGCAGCGCGTGGGCGGCGCCGCGGGAGAGCGCCTCCAGCCCGACCGCCCCGGACCCCGCGTACAGGTCGGCGACGCGCAGGCCGTCCAGCGGGCCGATCAGGGCGAGGACCGTGGCGAACAGCCCTTCCCGTGCGCGGTCGCCGGTGGGCCGGGTGTCCCGTCCGGACGGGACGGCGAGCCGCCGCCCTTTCGCGATCCCCGCGATGACCCTCGTCATGGCCCTCAGTATCCCGGCGTCCCGGGGCCGGCGGGCCGGCCGGGGCTTCTCGCGTCAGGTCTTTTCGAGGAAGCCGGCGCGGTCGTCGTCCAGGAGGGACGCGAGGACGGTGGCCAGACCTGGGTGGTCGGCCAGGCCGGGGTCGGAGTCGACCAGTGCCGTGGCCTCCTCGCGGGCGTCGCGGATGACGTCCTCGTCGCGGTGGAGGGTCAGCAGCCGGAGGCTGGACGTGCGGCCGGCCTGCGCCGCGCCCAGCACGTCGCCCTCGCGGCGCTGCTCCAGGTCGAGCCTGGACAGCTTGAAGCCGTCCGTCGTGGACGCGACGGCGTCGAGCCGCTCCCGGGCCTTGCTGCCGGGCTCCGCGTCCGTGACGAGCAGGCAGAGGCCCTGCAGGGAGCCGCGTCCGACGCGGCCGCGCAGCTGGTGGAGCTGGGAGACGCCGAACCGGTCCGCGTCCATGATCACCATCACGGTGGCGTTGGGGACGTCCACGCCGACCTCGATGACGGTGGTGGCGAGCAGGACGTCCAGCTCCCGGCCGGTGAAGCGGCGCATCACCGCGTCCTTCTCGTCGGGGTGCAGCTTGCCGTGCAGCACCCCGAGGCGCAGGCCGGCGAGCAGTTCCTCCAGCTTGGGCAGCACCTCCATGATCCCGAGCGGTGAGCGGCGGCCGGAGTCCTCGGCGTCGCCGGTGTCCATCGCGTCGCCCTCGTCGCCCTCCTTCTCGCCGATGCGCGGGCAGACGATGTAGATCTGCCGGCCCTGGGCGGCCTCCTCCTTGATGCGCTCCCACGTCCGGGCGAGGAACGCGGGCTTCTCCGGCGGGACGACATGGGTCCGGATCTCCGACCGGCCCGCGGGGAGCTGCCCGAGGACCGAGGTCTCCAGGTCGCCGAAGACCGTCATCGCGACCGTGCGCGGGATCGGGGTCGCCGTCATGACCAGGACGTGCGGCCGGCCGCCGCCGGACTTCTCGCGCAGCGCGTCCCGCTGCTCGACGCCGAAGCGGTGCTGCTCGTCCACGACGACGAGCCCGAGGTCGGCGAACTGGACGCTCTCCTGGAGGAGCGCGTGGGTGCCGACGACGATGCCGGCGGTGCCGGACGCCGCGTCCAGCAGGGCCTCCTTGCGCGCCTTGGCGCCCTGCGAGCCGGTGAGCAGGGCGACCCGCGTCGCGTTCTCCGCTCCCCCGATCCGCCCGGCCTCCGCCAGGTCGCCGAGCATCCCGGTGATCGACCGGTAGTGCTGCTGGGCGAGCACCTCGGTCGGCGCGAGCAGCGCCGCCTGCCCGCCGTTGTCGACCACCTGCAGCATCGCCCGCAGCGCGACCACGGTCTTCCCCGCGCCGACGTCGCCCTGGAGGAGGCGGTGCATGGGGTGTTCCCGAGCCAGGTCGGCGGCTATCTCGTCGCCCACCTTGCGCTGGCCCTCGGTCAGCTCGAAGGGCAGCCGCGCGTCGAACTCCGCCTGCAGGCCGCCGAAGGAGGGCGGGCGCGGTGTCGCGGGGAGCGCGGCGGCGGCGAGGCGGCGCTGGGCCAGGGCGACCTGGACGACGAACGCCTCGTCCCACTTGAGGCGCGCACGGGCCTTGCCGAGTTCGTCCCAGGAGCGGGGACGGTGGATGCCCTCGTACGCCTCGCGCAGCCCGATGAGGCGGCGGCGGCCGAGCAGCGCGCCGGGCATCGGATCGTCCGGCAGGCTCAGCTGGTCGAGGACGGTGCCGACGGACGTGCCGATCGTCTCGATGGGCAGCGCCTTGGTCGACGGGTAGATCGGGATGATCTCGTCGGCCCACTCCTGCGCGGCCTCCTCGGCGCCCTTCTCCGCGACGACCTTGTACTGCGGGTGGGTGAGCTGCCGCATCGCCTTACCGCTGCGGGGCCGGTAGGTGCTGATCTTCCCGGCGAACAGGCCGCGGGTGCCGGGCGACAGGTCCTTCTCGGCGCGGTAGGAGCCCTTGCGGCCGAAGAAGCTGAGCTTCAGCTGCCCGGTCCCGTCGGTGACGGTGATCTCCAGGACGTAGCCGGGGCTGCGGGTCAGGCTGCGGCCCTGGACCTTCTCGACCTCCGCCATGACCGTGACGTGCTCGCCGTCCTGCAGGCCGCTGAGCTGGGTGAGCTCCCCGCGGTGCGCGTAGCGGCGCGGGTAGTGGTGCAGGAGGTCGCCGACCGTGTGCAGGTCGAGGCCCTTCTTCAGCGCGTTGGCCGTCTTGTCGCCCAAGACCTTGCTCAACGGCTCGTCGAGATTCGCCACGCAGTCTTTTCTAGCCCATGGCGGGGACGGGAATCACTCGACGCCGATGAGGAGCGGGTACCTTCGCTGGCCGCCGCCGTACACGCCGACCTCCACGTCGGGACGGCCGCCGCGCAGATGCTCTTCGAGCCCGCCCGCGAGGGCGGGCGGCGCGTCCGCGCCGACGATCAGCGTGACGAGCTCGCCGCCGCCGGACAGCATCCGGTCCAGGAGGCGCCGCGCGACCTCGGCGACGTCCGCGCCGATCATCACGACGTCCCAGTCGATCAGGCCGAGGACGTCGCCGGGCCGGCAGAGCCCGGCGCTCGTGACCGCCTCCTGCTCCGCGACCTCCAAGTGGCCGAAGCGGGTGGCGCCGGCGGCGCGGGTCATCTCGATGACGTCCTCGTTGAAGCGGCGCAGCGGGTCGTGCACGGCGAGCGCCGCCATGCCCTGGACGGACGCCTTCGTCGGCACGACCGCGATCCGGGCGCCGCTGTCCCGCGCGCGCTCTGCGGCGGCCTCGGCGAGGGCGAGGACCTCGGGCTCGTTGGGCAGGACGGCCACCTCGTCGCCCGCCGCGAGGATCGCCTCCGCCAGCACCGCGAGCGGCGGCACCGTCCCGGTCTCCCGCCGGACGACCCGCGCGCCGCACTCCTCGAACAGCGCGGCCAGCCCGTCCGCGGCGGTCACGGCGATGACCGCGCGCCCGGTGTGCGGCGCGTGCCTCCGCTCCCCGGCGTCGAGGTAGGTGACGCGGATGCGGTGCGGGCGGCCCGCGGCCATGCCCGCCTCGATCGCCGCGCCCGCGTCGTCCACGTGGACGTGGACGTTCCACAGGCCGTCGCCGCCCACCACGACGAGCGAGTCCCCGAGCGCGTCGAGCCCCTCGCGGAGGAGGTGGACCGCGTCGTCCGGCGCGTCGAGCAGGTACATGACCTCGTAGCCGGGGCCCTGCGGCGGGGCCTGCGCCCCGGCGGGCGCCGCCGTCCCGGCCGCGCGCGGCGGGACCTCGTACCGCTCGGGGTACTCCTCGGTGACCACGGCCGCGAGGACGTCGAGGACCACGCAGAGCCCGGCCGCGCCCGCGTCCACGACCCCGCTCCGCGCGAGCACGTCGAGCTGTCCCGTGGTGCGGCCGAGCGCCCGCCGGGCGCCCGCGGCCGCCGCCCGCGTCACCCCGGCGAGTCCGGTTCCGGACGATTCCGCGCCGCACGCCGCGGCCGCCGCGGCGAGCACGCTCAGGATGGTGCCGTCGACCGGGCGCTCCACCGCCTCGCGGGCCAGGCCGGACGCGTGCGCCAGCGCCTCCGCGAACGCGGCGGCGTCCGGCGGTCCCTCAAGCGGGCCGAGGACGTCGGCGAGCCCGCGGAACACCTGGCTGAGGATCACGCCCGAGTTGCCCCGCGCGCCGAGCAGCGCCCCCCGCGCGAGGGCGTGCCAGATCCGCGCGGCGTCCGGCGTTCCGGCGTCCGGGAGCCCGGCGTCCGGGAGCTCGTCGAGCGCGTCCGCCGCCGCGATCACGGTCAGGTACAGGTTCGTGCCGGTGTCGCCGTCCGGGACGGGGAACACGTTGAGCGCGTCGATCTCCGCCCGCGCGCGCCCCAGCGCCTCCGCCGTGAGCCTGCACCACCGCCGCACCGCCACCCCGTCAAGGACCTCGCCCACGGACCCGCCCCTCTCGCCGTCTCGCCTCTTCTGTACCGTGCGCGTGCCGCCCCGGGAAGCCGGAGGGGGCGCGAGGCGATTCGCGTACCCGGCGCGGCGTCGGCTACTCTGATCCGTGCGCCTCGTCCGAGGCGCCCTCAGTGAGCACCCGTGATGTCCGGCCCGCCGTCGGTGGCATCGGGGCGTCGCTCCGGTTCAGAGCATCGACACCACTTGGAGTTTCCCGTGGCTTCCGTCTGCGACGTCTGCGGCAAGGGACCCGGTTTCGGCATGCGCGTCTCCCACTCGCACCGCCGCACCCCGCGCCGCTGGAACCCCAACATCCAGCGCGTGCGCGCCGTCGTGAACGGCAGCACCAAGCGGATCAACGCCTGCACGTCCTGCATCAAGGCCGGCAAGGTCGTCAAGCCGACCGTCTGACCCGAACCCGGACGGCTCCGGCCGGCTCATCGGACCTCCGGTGAGCCGGCTTTCGCGTTCCCGGACCCGGGCGTTCAGGGGCGCTGCCGCCAGGCGTGGTCGACGGGGCCTATGCCGGAGCCGAGGGGGAAGCCGGCGGCGATCGCGCCTGTAACGTACTCCTTCGCCTTCGCCACCGCGGTGGGGACGTCCTCGCCCATGGCCAGGTGGGACGCGATGGCGGACGCCAGCGTGCAGCCGGTGCCGTGGGTGTGCCGGTTGTCGTGCCGGGGCGCGGTGAAGCGGTGCTCGCGCTCGCCGTCGAACAGCAGGTCGGCGGGCTCGCCCGGCAGGTGGCCGCCCTTGATCAGGACCCAGCGGGGGCCGAGCGCCTTGACGGCCTCGGCGGCCTCCCGCAGGCCCGACTCGTCCACCACCTTGACGCCGGTGAGCTGCTCGACCTCGAAGAGGTTCGGGGTGACGACGGTCGCGACCGGCAGCAGCGCCGAGCGGACGGCGTGCACGGCGTCCGGCGCGAGCAGCGAGTCGCCGTGCTTGGAGACGCCCACCGGATCGACGACGGCGGGCGCGTCGCTGCCGGCGAGCGCCTCGGCGACGGTCTCGACCAGCACCGTGGACGCGAGCATCCCCGTCTTGACCGCGTGGACGCCGATGTCGGACAAGACGGAGTCGAGCTGGGCGCGCACCGCCTCGGGCGGCAGCTCCCAGTAGCCCTGGACGCCGAGCGAGTTCTGGGCGGTGACCGCGGCGACGACGCTCATCCCGTGGACGCCGAGGGCGAGCATGGTCTTCAGGTCCGCCTGGATCCCGGCGCCGCCGCCGGAGTCGGAGCCCGCGACGGTGAGCACGAGCGGGGGCGCCTGCACGCGGGACGGGATGGTCGTCATACCGCCCACTTTATGGTGGCCTGCCGGGTTTTGCGATCTAGCCGGCGGCCGGGGTCAGACGAGGACGCAGGGTTTGCCGTTCAGGACGCACGACGCCGGCTTGGCGGCGGTCCCCTGCGCGGTGAAGACGATGCGGACCTTCTCACCCGGCGCGATGGCCGCGCGGCCCCGCAGGAACGGGACGTCGCCGGTGCGGACGGCGGTGGCGCCGCTGACGGCGGTGACCGAGGCGGTGGGGATCTTGAACGCCAGCGCCCACCGGTCCACGGGCTGCGAGCCCTGGTTGGCGATCGTGGCGGTGGCCTTGAAGCCGCCGGGGGTCCGGGACGCCACCCGGAAGGCGACGAGGAGGCCGTCGGAGCGTTCGGCGCCGCGGCTGGCGCGCTCGTCCGGGCCGCGCTCGGTGATCTGGTTGTCGCGCTGGTCGGTCTGCGTGTTGCTGGGCGCTCCCCCGGCGAAGTTCAGGGATATCTGCTGGGTGCTCAGCGCGTAGGAGACGATCCCGACGGCGACGACCAGCGCGAGGATCGGCATCAGCGGGATGGGGAGCATCGACAGGAAGCCGACCCAGCGGCGGCCGCCGGGCTCGGGGTCGAGCGGATCGGGAGGCCGCTCGGGAGCGGCGGCGGTGTACGGGTCGGCGGGGCCGCCCGGATAGTCACCGGGGTAGTCGCCCGGGAGCGGCTCGAACAACCGGCGGGGCGGGGGCCCGTTCCGGCGCTCCGCGCCGGGCGGCGGGCCGGTGGAGATGCGGTCGTACGGCGACACGTAGACCCGGTCGTCGGTCGGGCCGGAGAAGACCTCGTAGGGCGGACCGGACGAAGGCCCGTGGGGTCGGCTCCGGGACCCTCGGACGCCCTGTAGGGGGTCGTCCTCCGGTGGCCCAGCCTTGCTGTGTCGTCCCATCCCATCCCTCTTCGATCACAGGATGTATACCAAACCCGTACCAACCATGCCTACCGGTTCCGCCAACGCCTACGGCTGTACGCGCCGCGTCCGCGGCGCGTTCACGTCCGGAAGTGATCCCACCCGCCGCCGGACGGCTCGCGGCCGTCGACGCGCACTCCCGATCCTTCGGCGACCGTCCCGATCCGCTTCCAGGTCGCGGGCGGGCGGGCGTCCGGCGGGAACGATCCGGCGAACGCGTGATCTTCCCCACCGGTGAGGGCGTGCCGCAGCCCGTCCGGGCCGAGGACGTCCGCGACGGGCACCGCCGCGGAGTCGATGTCGATCCGGACGCCGCTCGCGGCGGCGATGTGCCCGAGGTCCTGGACGAGCCCGTCGCTCACGTCCAGCAGCGCGGTCGCGCCGTGGGCCCGCGCCTCCTCCCCCGCCGCGTACGGGGGCTCGGGACGGCGGTGCGCCGCGATCAGCTCGGCGGGCCCGTCCGCCCCGGCGGTGAGGAGGGCCAGCCCGGCGGCGGCGTGGCCGAGCCGCCCCCGGACGGCCACGACGTCGCCGGGCCGCGCGCCGGACCGGGTGAGCGGCGCCCCGCCGCCCAGGTCGCCGAGCGCGGTGACGGCGAGGGTGATCTCCGGGGCGCCGACCACGTCGCCGCCGGCCACGGACGCGCGCGCCGCGCGGCACTCGTCGGCGAGCCCGTCGTAGAGGCGCTCGGCCCATTCGGTGCGGGTCGAGGGCGGTGCGGCGAACCCGACGAGCAGCGCCGTGGGCCGGGCGCCCATGGCGACGACGTCGGCGAGGTTCTGCGCGGCGGCCTTGCGGCCGATGTCGTAGGGGTCCGACCAGTCGCGGCGGAAGTGCCTGCCCTCCACGAGCAGGTCGGTGGTGGCCACGACGCGCCCGTCCGGCGCGGCGATCACGGCCGCGTCGTCGCCGGGGCCGATCCGCACGGTCGGACCGGGCGGCAGCCGCCGGGTCAGCCGGGCGATCAATCCGAACTCGCCCAGGTCGCCGATGGTGTCCATGTCCCGGCGGTTCCCCCGTTCGCGCGGCCGTGTCCTGCCCGTCCCCGGCGCGCGCTCCCCCGGCCGCCCGCCGCGGCGCGTAACACGATACGGTGAACCGTCCGACGGCCAATTCTCCGACCGGGGAGGACGTGATGGTGCAGGCCTACATCCTCATCCAGACCGAAGTCGGCAAGGCAGCCGATGTGGCGAGCCACATCTCCGGCATATCCGGTGTGACGCTGGCGGAGGACGTCACGGGGCCGTACGACGTGATCGTCCGGGCGGAGGCGCGCAACGTCGACGAGCTCGGCAAGCTCGTCGTCGCGCAGATCCAGGCGGTCGAAGGCATCACCCGCACCCTCACCTGCCCGATTGTCCACATTTAGCCCGAAGCCGCTCCTGGTCGCGGGGCTGGCGCTGGTGGCCGCCGCCTGCGGCGGCGGGGCCGTGCAGGTCCCCGTGCCGCAGCCCGACGCGGCCACGCGGCGGCTGTGCGAGGGGCTGCGGCTCCCCGCGAGCGTGCACGGGCAGGAGCGCCGCGACACCACCCCCGAATCCCCGCTGACCGCCGCCTGGGGGTCGCCCGCGATCGCGCTGCGCTGCGGGGTGCCGCGGCCCGCCTCGCTGGAGGCCACCTCCGAACTGGTGACGATCAACGGCATCGTCTGGTACGGGTACCCCGCCGGCCGCCCGGTCACCTTCACCGCGGTCGCGCGGCAGGCCTACGTCGAGGTGACCGTCCCGCCCAAGTACAACCCGGCCGGGGACGTCCTCATCGAGCTCGGCCCGGCGATCGGGGCGACGATCCCGGCGAAGCCCGAGGGCCAGATCTGACGGGCGAGGGCCTCAGGGGCGGGGGCCTGACCGGCGGGGACCTGACCGGCGGGGACCGCACGGGTCACCAGATCGGGACCGGGCTCTCCCCCCGCCGGTAGTAGCCGGGGATCGGCTCGCGGGCCGCCGCCCGGTCGAGGCGCCGCTTCATCCCGTCCGACAGCACGTCCGCCTTCATCATCTCGACGAACACCGCGGTGACGTTGCCGAGGTCGAACCAGTCCCGCTGCCACGACCACTGCCGGTTGCCCGCGTACCGGAACCACGAGCCGCCGATGCCGAGCACCTCGTACGCGCTCCCGTCCGGTCGCTTGGCGTCGGCGATCTGCTTCCAGAAGCCGACGACCTCGCCCTTGCGCTCGTCGACCAGGATGCTCTGGTACGGGTAGATCCAGCCGTCCAGCCCGCCCATCTCCTGGCCGAGGGCGATGTCGCGGATCTCGTCGCGGCCGACCGCCATGAAGTCCTGCTTGGGGCCGACGTTCCAGCCGTAGGTGGCGTCCTCGGTGTAGAGGTCGGCGAGGGGGCGCCAGTCGCCCGCCTCCTCGCACCGCCGGTTCTCCGCCAGCCAGTGCTCCACCATCGCGTCGAGTTCTTCCCGGGGGAACGAGGGCATCATGCCTCCAGCAGTTTCAGGGCCTGGGTCGGGCAGTAGCGGACGGCGGCCTGCACTTCGGCGCGCATGTCCTCGGGTGGTTCGGCGTCCAGGATCCGGACCTTTCCTTTGCGCGGGACCTCGAAGACGTCCGGCGCCTCCAGCTCGCACATCGCGTGCCCCTGGCACAGGTCCAGGTCGGCCTCGATCCTCACCGGCGCCTCCTGCGGTACCTCGCCGCGCACGGCTGGGCGAGCTGGACGACCATCTTCGAGTGGTCGTTGCGGTAGCTCTCCAGGGGCTGCGCGGGCTCGAACTCCCAGTCCCGCAGCAGCACCGAGAAGATCGCCTTGAGCTGCATCATCGCGAAGTTCGCGCCGACGCAGCGGTGCCGTCCCGCGCCGAACGGCACCCACGTCCAGCGGTTGAGGACGTCCTCCTCGCGCGGGGCGACGTAGCGCTCGGGGTGGAAGGCGTCCGGGTCGGGGAAGTCGCCCTCGATCCGGTTGGAGACGGCGAGGCTGCAGCCGACCATCGTGCCCGCGGGGATGCGGTGCCCGCACACCTCCTGGTCGGACTGCGCGACGCGCAGCAGCAGGATCAGCGGCGGATGCAGCCGCAGCGCCTCCTTGATCGCCGACTCCAGGTACGGGATGGCGCGCAGCGCCTGGAACGACACCTCGCTGCCGTCGGCGTACAGCTCGTCCAGCTCGCGGACGACGCCGCCCAGCACCCCGGGGTTGCGCAGCAGCTCGATCAGCGTCCACGCGGCGGTGCCGGACGTGGTGTGGTGCCCGGCGAACATCATCGAGATGAACATGCCGGTGACCTGGTCGGCGTCGAACCGCAGCGTGCCGTCCTCGTTCTTGATGGACATGAGCACGTCGAGGAGGTCGCGGTCCTCCTTCGGCGGGTTCGGCGGGCGCCCGTCCATGATTCCCTGGACGAGCTCGACGAGCGCCGCGCGGGCGGTGTCGCGGCGGCGGAAGCTCTCGATGTCGGCGTAGGGGTCGACGTAGGCGAGGGCGTCGGTGCCGCGTTCGAGGTCGTGGTACAGGTCGGCGAAGCGGCGGTCGAGCTGCTCGCGGAACTTGCGCCCGATCAGGCAGGCCGACGAGGTGTAGATCGTCAGCTCGGCGAAGAAGTCGAGGAGGTCGATCTCGCCCTCGTCGCCCCAGCCGGCGACCATGCGGTCCACCTCGGCGGCGATCGTCGCGGCGTGGCCCTTCATGTAGGAGCCCTTGAGCGCCTGGTTGTGCAGGGCCTCGCGGCGCTGCTCGGGGGTGGCGTCGAACACCACGCCCTCGCCGAAGATCGGCGTCATGAACGGGTACGCCTCGGCCTGGTCGAGTTCCTCGTCGGGGGCGCGGAAGAAGTACTCGTTGGCCTCGGCGCCGGTCAGCAGGACGACGCGCCGCCCCGCGAGCCGGAACTCGCCGACGTCTCCGCACTCGTCCCGGACCCGCCGCATCAGCCCGATCGGGTCCGTGCGCAGCTCCTCCAGGTGGTCGGGACCGCCCGACACCACGCGCGGCTCCACCAAAGCGGTCATGATTCCTCCAGGGGGGCTTCGGGCTGTACTTCGACGAGCCGGAGATGGGCGCCGCGGGGGGTGGTGACGATCGCGGCGACGGCGGCGGCGATGTCGGAGGGGCGCAGGAAGTACGGGTGGCGGGCGTGCCCCCACTTCACCCAGTCCCCCAGGACGGCGCCGGTGGTCTCGGCGTCCCAGTTCAGGCCCATGCCGGTCGCGGTGGGGCCCGGCCGCACGATGGACGCCCGCACGCCCGTCCCCTCCAGCTCCATCTGCATGGTGCGGGCCATCCCCTCGACGCCGCTCTTGGCGGCGACGTAGGCGCCCGTCCAGGAGCGCGGGGCGGGGACGGTGTCGGAGGAGATGAACACGATGTCGCCGCGCCGGCGCGCCACCATCGCCGGGACGAAGTGCGACACGAGCCGGTGCGCGCCGACGAGGTGGACCTGCACCTGGGCGACGAACTCCGCGGAGTCCAGTTCGTGCAGCCGCCCGGCGGACAGGTCACCGGCGCCGGACACGACGATCTCGACGGGGCCGAGCGCGTCCGCCACGGCCGCCGCGAACGCCTTGACGGAGTCGGCGTCGGCGACGTCCAGCGCGTGCGCGAACGCCTCCCCGCCGCCGGCCTGGATGGTCGCGGCCAGTTCCTCGCACTTGTCCACGCGCCGCGCGCCGAGCGCGACCGGGTGCCCTGCCGTCGCCAGTGCCGTCGCCGTGGCCGCGCCGATGCCGGACGACGCGCCCGCCACCACGACCGGGCGCCGTTCGGGATGGGGATCGAACCTGGGCATGCCTACTGCACCTCCACGCGAACGGGCAGCGTCGCGAAGCCGCGGACGTTCACCGAGTGCACGCGCTCGGCCGCCGCGTGGTCGACCTCGTAGGACGAGACGTGCCGCGCCAGTTCGCCGAGCGCGATCCGCGCCTCCAGCCGGGCGAGGTTGGCGCCGAGGCAGAAGTGCCGGCCGCCGCCGAAGCTGACGAGCTGCGAGGTGTCGCGGTCGAGGTCGTAGGCGTCGGCGTCCGCGAAGACCCGCGGGTCGCGGTTGGCCGATCCGACCAGCAGCAGCATCCGGTCGCCCGCGGGCACCCGCCGCCCGTGCAGTTCGACGTCCTGGGTGACGAGCCTGGCGAGCATCTGGCTGGAGGTGTCGTAGCGGAGCGTCTCCTCGACCCAGTCGTCCACCCGCGCCGGGTCGCCCAGCGGCTTGGCCGCCTGGTCCGGGTTCAGCGAGCCCCAGTACAGGGCGTTGGCGAGGAGCTTGGTCGTGGTCTCGTTGCCGGCGACCACCATCAGGAACAGGAACGCGATGATCTCTTTGTCGTCGAGCCGGTCGCCGTCGATCTCGGCGTCCAGCAGCGCCGAGGTCAGGTCGCCGGAGGGCCGCCGCCTGCGCTCGGCCACCATGTCCTGGTAGTAGCCGACGAGCGTGAGCGCGGCGTCCATCCCGGCGGGCGGGACGTCGTTCAGGCCCTCCTCGCGGTGGACGACGAGGTCGGCGAGCCGCCGCACCTCCACCCGGTCGGCCTCGGGGACGCCCATCATCTCGGAGATGACGTCCATGGGCAGCAGCCCGGCGAAGTCGGCCACGAAATCGAACTCGCGCTTGTCGAGCGCGGGTTCCAGGTGGCGCCTGGCGAGGGCTTTGATGCCGTCGGCCATCTCCTTGACCCGCCGGGGCGTGAAGCCCTTGGACACCAGCGCCCGCATCCGGGTGTGGCGGGGCGGGTCGAGCGCGAGGAACGACATCGTCCGGTGCGCGTGCGGCCCCCAGGCGCTCGGCTCCAGCGAGACGCCGTGCGAGTTGGAGAACGTCGCGTGGTCGCGGAACGCGGCGGCCACGTCCGCGTGCCGCGACAGCGCCCAGAAGCCGAGCTCGTCGTTGCGGTAGAGGGGCGCCTCGTCGCGGAGCCGCGCGTAGAAGGGGTAGGGGTCCTCGTGGACGGCGTAGTCGAAGGGGCTGTAGAAGATCTGCGCGGCGGGGGCCACGGCCGTCACCTCATTCGGCGGGTTCGGGCAGGATGAGCTGCGCCATCTCGGCGAGCCGGTCGGCCATCCGGGCGTAGGACGTGTAGCCCATGCCCGCGTGCACCAGCGCGCCGGTGTAGGCCAGTTCCAGTGCGCCGAGAACCTTGGGGTCGTCGTGGTCGCGCAGCGCGGCCTGGATGCGCCCGCGGATCGCGACGCCGATCCGCACCCGCAGCTCCCGGACGTCGGGGTCGGTGCCGAGCATCGCGGTGGTGCACGCCGCCGCCAGCTCCGGCTCGTCCGACACCAGCAGCGCGATCTCGCGGAGGACCTCCTCCACCCGCTCGTGCAGCGTGCCGTCGGCCTCCACCGGCGGCAGCGCGCTGAGCCGCCGCCAGAACACCTCGGTGATCAGGTGGTTCTTCGACGCGAAGTAGGTGTAGGCGGTCGCGGGCGCGACCCCGGCGCGTTTGGCGACGTTGCGGACGGTGAGACCGTCGTAGCCGCTCTCGCCGACCTCCACCACGGCGGCGTCGGTCAGCCGCCGCACCGTGTCGGCCTGCCGGTCGGTGAGACGGCGGCGGGTGGGCTCGGTCGTCAGCTGCTCATTGCCGGACACGTGTCCAGACATTAGTTCAGCAATGCGCGGACCGCAATGCCGGCACGGCACTTCCCCGGTCGGAGCGTGGCCGGTCGGAGCGTGGCCGGTCGGATGGTGGGGCGGGTGGGATTCGAACCCACTCAGCGCGAGGCACCTGCTTTACAGGCAGGCCCGACTCTCCGGACGTCGGCGCCGCCCCCAGTACGGATCGAGACATCCGCATCCGTACCTCCGGAGGGATTCGAACCCCCAGCACACGGCACCTCATGCCGCTGTCTCTGCCGTTGGACTACGGAGGCATGCGTGCGGCCCCCGGGATTCGAACCCGGAACGTCCACTTCCTGAGAGTGGCCTCTCTGCCCGTTGGAGTAGAGCCGCGTGATCGTCGCGAGGTGGCGTCACTCGCCTGCGGCTCGGCCAGGGTCTACCGGGAGACGGGATACCGGCCGGGGCGGGCGTGCGACGCCGAGGGCAGTCGGAGTCGATAGTGCTCCAGAGCCATGGCCGGTCCTCCTCTCTCGGGTCTCGTGCGTCGTCCGCCTTGGACGGGCTGACGTCGTCAACGGTGCCACCGCCGGACGCGCTGCCGCAACGCATTTTCCCGACCTCTTCCGTCAGCACATACTTACGAGTATGGTCCCCGTACTATGAAGTATGGCGAGGAGATCGTGCGGCGGGTGCGGGAGCTGGCACCGGTACTGAACGAGCGGGCCCGCGCGGCCGAGGAGGCGCGGCGGCTGTCCGACGAGACCATCGCCGACCTGGCCGGGACCGGGCTGTTCCAGATGCTCGTGCCGGCCCGGTTCGGGGGCGGCGAGCAGGAGTTCGGCGCGATGGCGTCGGCGTGCCGGGAGATCGGCGCGGGCGACGCCTCGGCGGGCTGGCTGAGCGTCATCTACACCCTGCACAACTGGATGATCGCCCTGCTGCCGGAGGAGGCGCAGCAGGAGGTCTGGGCCGACCGGCCGTACGCGCTGGTGCCCTGCACCCTCGCACCGAACGGCACGGCCGAGGCCGTCGCCGGCGGGCACCGCGTCACCGGGCGCTGGTCGTGGGGCAGCGGGGTCATGCACGCCGACCACGTGATGGTCATGGCGCTGGTCACCGTCGCGGACTCGATCGAGCCGCGGCTGTTCCTGCTGCCGCGCGAGGACGCCGACGTCCACGACGTGTGGCACACCAGCGGCATGCGCGCCACCGGCAGCAACGACATCGAGATCAAGGACCGCTTCGTGCCGGCGCACCGGTCGGTGCCGCTGATGGACCTCACCGAGGGCAGGTCGCCCGGCGCGGAGGTCCACGACGGGGCGATCTACCGCATCCCGCTCGTCCCGGTGTTCGCGCTCACCGGGGCCGCGCCCGTGCTGGGGGTGGCCGAAGGCGTGCTCGCCCGGTACGCGGAGCGCATGCAGGGACGCGTGATGGCGTACACCGGCGTGAAGCAGCGCGACCTCATGAGCGGCCAGATCCGCCTGGCGAAGGCCACCGCGGACCTCGCCGCCGCGCGCCTCCTGCTGGAGGACGCCGTGCGCGACGTGATGGAGACCTACGAGTCGGGCGGAAGCTACGGGATCGCCGAGCGCGCCCGGTCGCGGCTGGTGGCGGCGCACGTCGCCGGCGTCGCCCGTACGATCGTGAACGAGCTGTGCGCGTTCGGCGGGGCGAGCGTCCAGTTCACGGACTCCCCCTTCCAGCGCGCGCAGCGCGACGTGAACACGATCTCGTCGCACGTGGTCTTCGACGCGGACGCCACGTACGCCCTGTACGGCAGGACCGCGCTGGGGATGGACCCCGATCCGATGACCCTGGTCTGAACGGAGAGCGGTGGGCGGTACGACGAGCCGGGCGCGGGTGGCCCGGCGGGACTGGATCGAGGCGGCCTACCAGGAGCTGGCGCGGGCCGGCGAGCGCGGTGTCGGCATCAACGCGCTCGCCGCCCGGCTCGGCGTCACCAAGGGCAGCTTCTACTGGCACTTCAAGGACCGGTCCGAGCTGATGGGGGCGCTGCTGGACCGCTGGGCGCACGAGCGCACCGACGAGGTGCTGGCGCTCGCGCTGGGCAGCACGCCCGACCCGCTGGAGCGGCTCCGGCGCATCCAGGCGCTCGGCCGCGAGGTCGCGCCGGTCGACCGGGCGATGCGGCTGTGGGCGCAGCACTCCCCGGACGCCGAGGAGGCGGTGCGGCACGCCGACCGGGCGCTGCTGGGCCACATCGCCGCGTGCTTGGAGGGGCTGGGCCTCGTCCCGGATGAGGCCCGGCTCCGCGCGCTGCTGATGCTGCGGACGTGGGTCGGCGGCTACCTCGTCCCGGCCCCGGACGGCGGCGAGGCGCCCGGCGCCGACCGCACGCTCGACATCTTCCTCGCGGACACCGCCGTTTCCTGATTCAGCGGGATCGCCCTTGCGCCCGACCCGGCCCTGAACTGTAGTCTGGACACGTGTCCAGAACAACCGATCGCTTGCTTCTGCTGGACGGGCGGCTGACCCCGAGCGCGGGGGGCGGCGCCTTCGAGACCATCGATCCCGCCAACGAGGACGTGCTCGGCACGGCCGCCGACGGCACCCCGGCCGACATGGACCGCGCGATCGGCGCCGCCCGCCGCGCGTTCGACGAGACCTCCTGGGCCGCGGACCCGGCGTTCCGCGTCCGCTGCCTGCGGCAGCTCAGGGAGGCGATGCAGCGGCGCTCGGACGAGCTCCGCGAGCTCACGATCCGGGAGGTCGGCGCCCCCAGGTTCCTGACGTTCGGCGGCCAGCTCGACACGCCGGTGGACGACCTCGGCTGGTTCGCCGGGCTCGCCGAGTCCTACGAGTGGGAGCGCGACCTCGGCCGCGCCGAGCCGATGGGCATGCCGAGCCACCGGTGGATCCGCCGGGAGCCCGTGGGCGTCGTCGGGGCGATCACCCCGTGGAACTTCCCACACCAGATCAACCTGGCCAAGCTCGGCCCGGCGCTCGCCGCGGGCAACACCGTGGTGCTCAAGCCGGCGCCCGACACCCCCTGGTGCGCGGCGGTCCTCGGCGAGATCATCGCCGCGGAGACCGACATCCCGCCGGGGGTGGTGAACGTGGTCACCTCGTCCGATCACGGGCTGGGCGCCCAGCTCGTCGAGGACCCGCGGGTCGACCTCGTGACGTTCACCGGGTCCACCGCCACCGGCCGCACCGTCATGGCGAGCGCGGCCGCCACCCTCAAGCGGGTCTTCCTGGAACTGGGCGGCAAGTCGGCGTTCATCGTGCTGGACGACGCCGACCTCAGGGCCGCCTGCTCGTTCGCGGCGTTCTCCGGCATCGCCCACGCCGGGCAGGGCTGCGCGATCACGACCAGGATCCTCGTCCCGCGCGACCGCTACGACGAGGCCGTCGAGATCACCGCGAAGTCGCTGGCGAAGCTCGGCGCCGGGGACCCCGGCGACGACCGGACGATCTGCGGCCCGGTCATCTCGGCGCGGCAGCGCGACCGCATCGAGGGCTACCTGAGGCTGGCCGTCGAGGAGGGCGGGTCGTTCGCCTGCGGCGGCGGCCGGCCCGCGGGCCGCGACAAGGGCTTCTGGATCGAGCCGACCCTCGTCACCGGGCTGTCGAACGACGCCCGCACCGCCCGCGAGGAGATCTTCGGGCCGGTGCTGGTGATCATGCCCCATGACGGCGACGACGACGCGGTCCGCATCGCGAACGACTCGCCGTACGGGCTGTCGGGCGCGGTGCACGGCGGTGACCTGGAGCGGGCGCGGGCGGTCGCGGCCCGGCTGCGCACCGGGACGGTCGGCGTGAACGGCGGCGTCTGGTACAGCGCGGACGTCCCGTTCGGCGGCTACAAGCAGTCCGGCATCGGCCGCGAGATGGGCGTGGCCGGTTTCGAGGAGTACCTGGAGACCAAGGCGATCGCGGAGGGCACCACATGAGGTTCGAGGGCAGGGTGGCCGTGGTCACCGGGGCGGCGCAGGGCATCGGCGAGGCGTACGCGCGGGCGCTGGCGGCCGAGGGCGCGTCCGTGGTCGTCGCCGACGTGGACGAGCGCGGCCAGGCGGTCGCCGACGACGTCAAGGGCCTCTTCGTGCGGACGGACGTGTCCGACCCCGCGTCGGTCGAGGCGATGGCGGCGGCCGCCGTGGAGCGGTTCGGCGGCATCGACCACCTCGTCAACAACGCCGCCATCTTCGGGTCGATGAAGCTGGACTTCCTGTTCACCGTCGACTGGGACTACTACAAGAAGTTCATGTCGGTGAACATGGACGGCGCGCTGCTGTGCGCGCGCGCCTGCTACCCGCACATGCAGGAGCGCGGGGGCGGCTCGATCGTCAACCAGTCGTCCACCGCGGCGTGGCAGTACTCGGGCTTCTACGGCCTGGCCAAGGTCGGGGTCAACGGCCTCACCCAGCAGCTCGCGCACGAGCTGGGCAGCATGAACATCCGGGTGAACGCGATCGCGCCGGGCCCGATCGACACCGAGGCCAACCGGACGGTCGTCCCCGGCGGGATGTCGCAGAAGATCGTCAAGGAGAAGATGGCGCTCAAGCGGATGGGCACGCCCGAGGACCTGGTCGGAATGTGCCTGTTCCTGCTGTCGGACGAGGCGTCCTGGGTCACCGGCCAGATCTTTAATGTGGACGGCGGCGAGGTGTTCCGAGCATGAGCGAAGCTGACCGGGAGCACGGGGCGCGGGGGGTCGGGTTCATCGGGCTCGGGCAGATGGGCGCGCCGATGGCGCAGCATCTCCTCGGGCGCGGCCTGGTCGTCCACGACACCCGTCCCGAGGCGGTCGCGCCGCTGGTGAAGGCGGGGGCGCGCGCGGCGCAGAGCATCGCCGAGGTGGCGGCGGCCTGCGACCTGGTGTCGATCATGGTGCGGGACGACGCGCAGGTGGCCGAGGTGGGCGCGGAGGTCGTCGCGAGCGCCCGCCCGGGGACCGTGCTGGCGATCCATTCGACGATCCGCGCGAAGACCGCCGAGGACCTGGCCGAGAAGGCGCGGCCTTACGAGATCGACGTCGTGGACGCGCCGGTCAGCGGCGGGTTCATGGGGGCGAGCGCGGGCCGCCTCGCCGTCATGGTCGGCGGGACGGACGAGGCGTTCGAGCGCTGCCGGGAGCCGTTCGGCGACTGGGCGGACCTCGTCCTGCACATGGGCCCGGTCGGCGCGGGCACGCGCACGAAGCTGGCCCGCAACATGCTGCACTTCATCTCGTTCACCGCGGCGGCCGAGGCGCAGCGGCTGGCGGAGGCGGCGGGGGTGTCGCTGCGCAAGCTCGGGCGGGTCGTCCGGCACTCCGACGCGATCACCGGCGGCGCCGGGTCGATCATGCTGCGGCCGACGACCGCGCCGCTTGAGCCGGACGACGATCTCTACGACATCCTGTGCCACACCCGGGACCTCGGCGAGAAGGACCTGTCCCTCGCCCTGGAACTGGCCGGCGAGCTGGGGGTGGACACCCCGTTCGCCCGCCTCGCCCTGGAACGGTTCGGCCCTGGACTCGGCCTGCCGGGAGCTGCGGATGACTGACATGGACGAACGGCGCGCGCGTGGCCTGGAGATGATGCGCAAGGTCTACGGGTGGGAGATCGAGGACGCACCCGGCGAGTTCTTCGGCATCACCGTCGACCACCTCTTCGGCGACATCTGGACGCGGCCGGGGCTGAGCATGCGCGACCGGCGGCTCCTGCTCGTCGGCGCCCTGGCCGGTCAAGGACTGAACGACGTCCTCGACATCCAGATCCCGGCGGCGCTGGCCAACGGGGAGCTGTCGCCCGACGAGCTGCGCGAGATCGGCATCTTCCTGACCCACTATGTGGGCTGGCCGCTCGGGTCCAGGCTGAGCGTCCAGATCGACACCCTCATCGCCAAACACGAGAAGCGCACCCGCCGCAAATCCGACGAGCACCGGTAACCACACCACCACCAAGCTCCGCCGGAGTCCGTTGACTTGCGGCGTGTTGCCCTTATGGAGCGCTCCATAAGGGCAACACGCCGCAAGTCAACGAGTCGCGGGCCGGTTAGGGGGTCGGGTCGGGCATCAGCATCGGGGCGGTCACCCGGAAGCGGTCGACGCCCCGCCTGGTGAGGTTGACCCTCAGGTCGATCCAGCCGGGCCGGGCGGCGCCGTCGCAGTCGTACGTTCCGGGCGCGGGGAAGTGCAGGTCGCCGACCGACAGCTTGGCGCCGCGGACGCGCACCGGCAGCAGGATCCGCGACCCGGCGGCCAGCGGGGCGACGGCGCAGCAGCCGACGTCCCGGCCGCGCGCGCCGCTCGGCACCGCCACCGGGGCCGGCGGCGCGCACCCGATGATCCCGGGATGCCCGCCGGAGTCGTGGCCGCCGGCGGACCGGCCGACGGCGAGCACGTCCACCGCGATCACGTCGCCGGGTTCGGCGCCGACCACCACGAGCGGCCCGCACAGCAGGACGTTCTCCCCGGGCTCGTGCACCCGGCACTCCATCCGGACGGAGCCGCCGGTGATGACCTCCGCGACGCCCGGTATGTCGGGATGCCAGTGGTCGTGGCCGGGGACGTCCCGCGTTCCGGGGTCTGCCAGGCCGAACAGGGTGGACGAGGACATCGGGAGCCGCTCCTTGCGTCGGAACACGCGGACGTTCTGAGCATGACCGGCGGCTGTTTCGGCCCGGTTTCCGTGCCCTGAAGCCCGCGTTAGATCGGACGGGAAACCCCGAAGAACCCGACAGCGCCAGGGAACCCGGGAGGCGTCGCGCGCGTCGAACCCCCATGCGTGGTCGTGTCTTCATTCCGGTCGCGGGGATGGTGCTGGCGGCCGGCTGCAGCGGCTCCCCCGGTGCCGCGGACCGGCCGAGCGCGGCACCGGTACGGCTCGTCGCCTACGACGACTGCGCCGCTCTCCACGAGAAGCTGCGCGAGGCGACGGCGGACCGGGTCGGCTCGCACGGGCTGGGCGACGGCCCGCCGCCGATCGACATGCCGAGCGACACCGCGCTGAAGGGCCCGCGGGCCGCCGGCGCGGCGCCCGGTGCGCCGCCGCGGCACTCCACCACGAACGCCCACGAGCGGGACGCCGACGAACCCGACCTCGTCAAGACCGACGGCCGCAGGATCGTCACGATCGCCCGCGGGAACCTCGTCCTCATCGACCCCGCGACGCGCAAGGTCACCGACACCCTGGACCTGCCGGGCGGGGACGCCCGCGGCGGGGCACGGCTGCTGCTCGACGGCGACCGGGTCCTCGTGCTGGACGAGGAGTCCCCGGTGGACCCGCCGCTCCGGCGTCCGGCGCCCGGAGCCGGCGGCGGCCTGCCCGCGCCGCAGACCCCGAAGCCCACCACGCGCCTGACGCTCGTCGACATCTCCGCCGCTCCGAAGGTCGCCGGCACGATGACGACCCACGCCGGCTTCGTGGACGCGCGGCAGACCGGCGGGACGGTCCGGGTCGTGCTGAAGTCCGTCCCCGACATCCACCTCCCCAGCGGCGACATCGAGACGCAGCGCAGGGCCGTGGTGACGGCGCCGCTCGACGCCTGGCTCCCGGTTTTCCAGGTCGAGGCCGGCGGCCGGTCCACCGACTACCGCGTCCCGTGCGACCGGGTCAGCCGCCCGGCCTCGTACGCGGGCTCGACCATGCTGAGCGTGCTGACGTTCGACCTCGCCAAGGGCCTCGGCGACCCGCAGGCGATCGGCGTCACCGCGGACGGCAGCACCGTCTACGGCAACGGGAAGAGCCTGTACGTCACCGCCACTCCCCCCGGCGCGTCCCCGTGGAGGCCGCGCGAGAAGCAGAGCGAGGAACGCACCGACGTGTACAAGTTCGACGTCGGCGGCGAAGGGCGTCCCCGCTACGTGGCGTCGGGTTCGGTCAAGGGCTTCCTGCACGACCAGTACGCCATGTCGGAGCACGGCGGGAAGCTGCGCATGGCCACGACCACCGGCCGGTTCGCGGGTGACGACCGGTCGTCGCAGAGTTCGGTGTACGTCCTGGAACAGGCCGGGTCGCAGCTGCGGCAGGCCGGGCGGATCGACGGGCTCGGCAAGGGCGAGCGGATCTACTCCGTCCGCTTCCTCGGGACGACCGGCTACGTCGTGACGTTCCGCGAGATCGACCCCCTGTACGTGCTCGACCTGGCGGACCCGCGCCGGCCCCGCCTCACCGGCGAACTGAAGATCCCCGGCTATTCGGCGTACCTGCACCCCGCCGAGGACGGGCGCCTGCTCGGCGTCGGGCAGGACGCCGACCGCACCGGCCGCACGAGGGGCCTGCAGGTTTCGCTGTTCGACGTCTCCGGTGAACAGCCCCGCAGGATCGACCACCACACCCTGCCCGGCACGACCTCGCAGGCGGAGTTCGAGCCGCACGCCTTCCTGTACTGGCCGGACTCCGGCCTGACCGTCATCCCCGTGAACGCCCGCGACGGCGGAAGGTCCGAAGCGCTCGCCTTCAAGGTGACCGCTTCGTCCATCACCCGCCTCGGAACCGTCCGCCACCCACCCGGCGACCGCGGCGGCGGCATCAACCGCTCCCTGATCATCGGCGACACCCTGTGGACGTTCTCCGACACCGGCACCCGCGCCACCAACGCCACGACCTTGAAGACCTCGACCTGGCTGCCTTACTGATCCGCCCCTCCGACAACCTCGGCCCGCACGCGAGCGCGCGACCTGACCGGTGCGGCGAAGCCGGAGGCGAGCCGCACCGGGAAGATCGCGAAGCGATTCGCGCTCGCACAGGCCAGGTCACGCAGCGAGCGCTGGCGAGCGAAGTGGGCCTGGACTGCAATAGGTTCAGCGGAGGCCGGTGGAGCGGTGCACGGCCGTCTGGATGAGCCGGTCGACCAAGGCCGGGTATTCGAGCCCGGTCGCGGCCCACATCTGCGGGAACGCCGACGCGGGCGTGAAGCCCGGCATGGTGTTGATCTCGTTGAGGATCCAGCCGCCGTCGGGGGTGTGGAAGAAGTCGACGCGGGCGAGGCCCTCGCAGTCGAGCGCGTCGAACGCCTGGACGGCGATGCGGCGGACCTCCTCGATCGCCGCGGGCGGCAGGTCCGGCGGGATGGCCATGGTGGTCGAGCCGTCGAGGTACTTGGTCTCGAAGTCGTAGAAGTCGTGGTCGCCGCCCATCAGCACCTCGGCGGGGAGGCTCGCCTCGGCGGGGCCGTCGTCCAGGCCCTGCAGGACGCCGCACTCGATCTCGCGGCCGTCGACCGCCGCCTCGACGATCACTTTCGGGTCGTGCTCGCGGGCCGCCTCGACCGCCGCCTCCAGGCCGGCCTCGTCGGTGACGCGGGTGATGCCCATGCTCGACCCGGCGCGGGCCGGCTTGACGAACACCGGCCGCCCGTCCGCGAGGCCCAGCTCCTTGATCTCGTCGATCTTGCGCTTGCGCTCGCGCCGCCACTCCCGGTCGCCGACCAGGACGTACGGGCCGACGGGCAGGCCACGCGCCTGCCACACCAGCTTCATGAACCCTTTGTCCATGCCGACGGCGCTCGCGAGCACCCCGGCGCCGACGTAGCGGACGCCCGCGAGGTCGAGGAGGCCCTGGATCGTGCCGTCCTCCCCGTAGGGGCCGTGCAGCAGCGGGAGCACCACGTCAACGTCGCCGAGCGTCTCCGGGACCCGCCCGGGTTCGACGACCAGCAGGCCGCGGTTGCCGGGGTCGAACGGCAGCGCGAGGACGCCGCCCGCACCGGTCACCTCGGGCAGCCGGCCGCCCTCGATCGCGAGCGAGAGGTCGGCCGGGGGCAGCACCCAGCGCCCGTCGCGGGCGATGCCGATCGGCACCACCTCGTAGCGGTCCCGGTCGATGGCGGCCATGACGGCCCCCGCGGTGACGCAGGAGATCGCGTGCTCGGAGCTGCGCCCGCCGAAGACGACGGCCACGCGGATCTTCGAAACCTGGGACATGAGGTCCGACCCTATCGGTGATCAGCCCGGGCGGGCCACGAGCGGTTCCGGGACGCCGGCCGGGCCGGCCGGTGCGGCCGGTGCCGCCGGGACGCCGTCACAGGCCGTACCGCTCGGGCTTCGGGGAGCGGGAGATCAGCGAGACGGCCGCCTCCTTGATCGGCATGCCGTGGTGCAGGACGGCCGTGACCGCCTCGGTGATCGGCATCTCCACGTTGTGCTTGCGGGCCAGCTCCAGCACCGCCTCCGCCGACTTGACGCCCTCGGCGGTCTGCTTGGTGACGGAGATGACCTCGTCCAGCGTCATCCCGCGGCCGAGGTTCTCGCCGAAGGTGCGGTTGCGCGACAGCGGGGACATGCACGTCCCGACGAGGTCGCCCATGCCGGCGAGCCCGGCGAAGGTGTGCTCGTCCGCGCCGAGCGCCGCGCCCAGCCGGGCGATCTCGGCGAGGCCCCGGGTCATCAGCAGCGCCTGCGTGCTGGCGCCGAAGCCGAGGCCGACCGCCATGCCGACGCACAGCGCGACGATGTTCTTCACCGCGCCGCCCAGCTCGCAGCCGACGACGTCGGTGGAGGTGTAGACGCGGAAGTACGGCGTCATCGTCGCGGCCTGCAGGCGCCGCGCGGCGTGCTCGTCGGCGCAGGCCGCGACCGCCGCGCCCGGCTCGCCGCCCGCGACCTCGCGGGCGAGGTTCGGCCCGCAGAACACCCCCACCCGCTCGGCGGGGACGTTCGCGACCTCGCCGATGACCTCCGACATCCGCCGGGAGGTGCCGAGCTCGACGCCCTTCATCAGGCTGACGAGGACCGCGTCCGGCGGCAGCAGCGGCAGCCACGCGCCGAGGTTGTGCCGGAGGGTCTGCGCGGGGACGGCAAGCGCGACGAAGTCGGCGCCCGCCAGGGCCTCGGCCGGGTCGAGCGTGGCGCGGACGCCCTCGGGCAGCGTGACGCCCGGCAGGTAGTCGGGGTTCTCGTGGCGCTCGTTGACCGCCTCCACGACCTCGGGACGGCGGCCCCACAGGACGACCTCGCCGCCCGCGTCGTGCAGCAGCTTGGTGAACGTCGTCCCCCAGGACCCTGCCCCCATCACCGCGGTGCGGTACGTCACGAGTCGGCCGCCTTAGGGTCGCCGTTGCGGGGCCGCACCTGCTCGGAGACCACGGGCTCGGAAACCACGGGCTCGGGCACCGCGGGCTCGGATACCGCGGGCTCGGGCACCGCGGGCTTGAACGCCCCGGCGGGGCCGCGCCGCTCCTCCAGGACCCGGTGGTGGTCGTAGCGCTCCCTGGGCGGCTCCTCGCCGCGCAGCTCGCCGAGCAGCCCGGTGATCGCGGTCATGATGTCATCGGTCGCGGCAAGCAGGGTCTCCTTGGTGAGCGGGCGGCCCGCGTACCGCGCCAGGTCGACGGGCGGCCCGGCCGCCACCTTCATCGTCTTGCGCGGGAACGGGTGGAACCCCTTCTTCAGGCGTCCGGCGAGGCCCGTCCGCGCGCCCTTGCGGTAGGGCATGAGCTCGTGCGCCCCCCAGTTCGCCACGGGGACGACCTTCGCACCGGTCTTCAGCGCCATCCGCGCGACGCCGGTCTGCCCGGTCATGGGCCACAGCTCGGGGTCGCGGGTGCAGCTGCCCTCGGGGTAGAACATCAGGCATTCACCGTCGCGGAGGGCCTGCTCGGCGTCCTCCAGGGCCGCGGCGGCGTCGGCCCGGTCGCGGTACACGGGGATCTGGCCCGTGCCGCGCAGGACGGTCCGGACGAACCGGGTCTCGAAGAGCGTCGACTTGGCCAGGTAGACGGGGTAGCGGCCCGACGCGTACACGAAGTGGGCGAGCGCGAGGGGATCGGCCTCGGAGATGTGGTTCGCCGCGATGATCACGCCGCCCTCGCCCGGCACGTTGCCGCGGCCGCGCCAGTCCCGTTTCAGCAGCGCGAGAAGCAGCGGGCGCAGGATGACGATGGTGAGCTTCCGCCAGGCCGGCGAATACCCGTGGCTCATGCCCCGTCTCCCCTCCTCAATCGGTCCCCGAGCGAACGCAGGGTGCCCACAAGTGTCGCGGGTGCGTCCGCATAGTGTCGAGTTGCCATGTCTACATCACAGAGCAGCGCGTCTCATCTCCAGTGGTCGCTCGTCGTGCCGGTGAAGGTGCTGGCCCGGGCGAAGACCCGCATGTCCGCGGCGGCGGGCCCGCACCGCGAGGCCCTCGCGCTGGCGGTGGCGGCCGACACGGTCGCCGCCGCGCTGCGCTGCGACCGGGTCCGGACCGTGATCGTCGTCACCGACGACCCCCTCCCGGCGGCCGAGCTGGCCGCCCTCGGCGCCCGCGTCGTGCCGGACGTGCCGGACGCCGGGCTGAACCCGGCCCTCGTCCACGGCGCCGGCCACGGCCGCGAACTCGCCCCGGACACCGGCATGGGCGCACTGTCGGCTGATTTGCCCGCTTTGCGGCCTGATGAACTCACCCGGGTGCTCGACGCGGCCTCCCGGGCGCCGGAATCGTTCGTCCCGGACGCGGCCGGCATCGGCACGACCCTGTACACCGCCCGGCCCGGAGCCGCGTTCTCCCCCGCCTTCGGCGGCGAGTCCCGCGCCGCCCACCGGGCCCGCGGCGTCCGCGAGATCCTGCTGCCGGAGACCGAGAGCGTCCGCCGCGACGTCGACACCGTCGACGACCTCAGGGCGGCCCTCGCGCTCGGCGCGGGCCCCCGCACCACCGAGGTGGCAGCCCGCCTGCCCGCCTTCGCCTAGGGCCGGCCGCGTTCACTTGCGGCGTGTTGCCCCTATGGGCACGCCGGAAAGGGCAACACGCCGCAAGTCAACGGGTATCGGGCCGGGCGGCGTTCGTGGGCACCGCACTAGGGTTCGGGTATGCAGGCGACGGTCAAGGGTTTCGATGCCGCCACCCGGTCGGGGAGCGTGCTCCTCGACGACGGGACGGAGCTGCCGTTCGACGGCGCGGCGTTCGCGGCGGGCGGGCTGCGGCTGCTGCGGCTCGGGCAGCGGGTGAACCTCGCGATGGACGGCGACCGGATCTCGGTCGTGACGCTGTCGACCTTCCCGCTGCCGCCCCGGGACTAGGGCCCGCCCATGCGGCAGCGCCCGGGACCGTCATGGCACGGTCCCGGGCGCTGTCGCGGCGAGGCTACTTCTTGCCGGCCACCAGGTTCTTGAAGTCCGCACCGGCCTTGAACTTCGGCACGGACGTCGCGGGAACCTCGATGGTCTTGCCCGTTGCGGGGTTGCGGGCCGTACGGGCAGGCCGGTCGGCCTTCTCGAACGATCCGAACCCGGTGATCGCGACCTTGTCGCCCTTGGCGACGGCGTTCTGGATCGCCTCCAGGATGGCGTCGACGGCTTCGGCTGCGGCCTTCTTGCTGCCCAGCCGGTCAGAGATGGCGTCGACCAGCTCACGCTTGTTCATGGGTTACTCCTCTGTTCCCCCCTTGCCCGAACGAAACTAAGGGACCCTCAGCATGGACACAATCACCTGCACGCACGAGTTGGCGTGTCGCTGGCGTTTTTGTCGCACTCGCCCCCATCTCGCCGGGTGACCGGACCGGATCCGGCCACTGCGCACGCTAACCGACGTCGGGCGTCTCGTGAAAGTCGGCGAGGAACGTCTCCAGCCTGCGGGCGGCGAGTCCGGCGTCCCGCTTGGCGAGGTCGGTGATCGCCAGCAGGTGCCGGATGAGCCGCTGCCGGTCCTCGGCGGGCAGCGGAGCGACGGCCCGGTGGGCGTCCCGCAGCCGCCGTGCGAGCAAGGTCAGCTCAGGGTCGTCCCACTGAGGCCCCGCCCACGGGACCGTGCCCATAACAATGCCCCCAACGGTCGAACGAGTCGTCGCGTTAGGGGAATTGTCCACGGTCGCCACCGGCGGCCGCCCACCCGGGGTCGGGAAGGAGCCCCGACCCCGGGGAACGCGTCACACCGTGACGGGGAACCAGGGGGTGCGCCCGGCCTCGTAGGCGTCGATGGCCTCGGCGTGGCGGAGGGTGAGGCCGATGTCGTCCAGGCCCTCCATCAGGCGCCAGCGGGTGTAGTCGTCGATCTCGAACCGGGCGGTCACGCCGTCCCAGCGGACCTCGCGGTTCTCCAGGTCGACGGTGACCTCCAGGGCCGGGTCCTTCTCGATGCGCGACTGGAGGTCCTCGACCTGCTCGCCGGTGAGGACGACCGGCAGCAGCCCCATCTTCGTGGAGTTGTTGCGGAAGATGTCGCCGAAGCGCGGCGCGATGACGACACGGAACCCGTACTGCTGCAGGGCCCAGACGGCGTGCTCGCGCGACGAGCCGGTGCCGAAGTCGGGCCCGGCGACCAGGATGCCCGCGCCCGCGTACTGCGGCTGGTTCAGGACGAACTCGGGGTCCTCCCGCCAGCCGGAGAACAGGCCCTTCTCGAAGCCGGTGCGGCTGACCTGCTTCAGCCAGACCGCCGGGATGATCTGGTCGGTGTCGACGTTGCTGCGGCGCAGCGGGACCGCGCGCCCGGTGTAGGTGGTGAACGCTTCCATCGTGGTTCCTTACAGGTCGGCAGGGGCGGCGAGGCGGCCGGTGACGGCGGTGGCGGCGGCGACGGCGGGCGACACCAGGTGGGTGCGGCCGCCGGGGCCCTGCCGGCCCTCGAAGTTGCGGTTGGACGTGGAGGCGCTGCGCTCCCCGGGCGTGAGCTTGTCGGGGTTCATCGCCAGGCACATCGAGCAGCCCGCCTCGCGCCACTCGGCGCCGGACGCGGAGATGACCTCGTCCAGGCCCTCCTCCTCGGCCTGCTTCTTGACCTTCATGGAGCCGGGGACGACCAGCATCCGGACGCCGTCGGCGACCTTGCGGCCCTCCAGGACGGAGGCGACGGCGCGGAGGTCCTCAATGCGGCCGTTGGTGCAGGAGCCGACGAAGACCGTGTCGACCGCGATTTCGCGGAGCGGCGTCCCGGCGGTCAGGCCCATGTACTCCAGGGCGCGCTCGGCGGACTGCCGCTTGACCGGGTCGTCGAAGGACGCGGGGTCGGGCACGGACGCGCCGAGCGGGAGGCCCTGGCCCGGGTTGGTGCCCCAGGTGACGAACGGGGTCAGCTCGGCCGCGTCGATCACGACCTCCTTGTCGAAGACCGCGTCGTCGTCGGTGCGCAGCGACGTCCAGTACTCGACGGCCCTGTCCCAGTCCTCGCCCTGCGGGGCGTGGGGACGGCCCTTGAGGTACTCGAACGTGGTCTCGTCCGGCGCGATCATCCCGGCGCGGGCGCCGGCCTCGATGGACATGTTGCAGACCGTCATGCGGCCTTCCATCGACAGCGAGCGGATCGCCTCGCCGCGGTACTCGATGATGTGGCCCTGGCCGCCGCCGGTGCCGATCCGCGCGATGATCGCGAGGATGAGGTCCTTGGCGGTGACGCCCGCGGGCAGCGCGCCCTCGACGGTCACGGCCATGGTCTTCGGCTGGATCTGCGGCAGCGTCTGGGTGGCGAGGACGTGCTCCACCTCGCTGGTGCCGATGCCGAACGCGAGGGCGCCGAACGCGCCGTGCGTGGAGGTGTGCGAGTCGCCGCACACAACCGTCATGCCGGGCTGGGTCAGGCCGAGCTGCGGGCCCATCACGTGGACGATGCCCTGCCCGGCGTCGCCCATCGGGTGCAGCCGGATCCCGAAGTCGGAGCAGTTCTTGCGCAGCGTCTCGACCTGGGTGCGCGACACCGGGTCGGCGATCGGCTTCAGCAGGTCGGTCGTCGGGACGTTGTGGTCCTCGGTGGCGATCGTCAGGTCGGGGCGCCGGACCTGGCGGCCCGCCATCCGCAGCCCGTCGAACGCCTGCGGGCTGGTGACCTCGTGGACGAGGTGCAGGTCGATGTAGAGGAGGTCCGGTTCACCCTCGGCGCGCCGTACGACGTGTGCGTCGTAGACCTTTTCGGCCAGTGTTCGGCCCATCACTCCCACCTCACCTGCTGAACGATCGGCGGCGCCCCATCGCGCCGTGGTCCGGGTCACCCTGACTTGCATCTCAAATTTCGAGACGGCAATATCAAGACATGGACAACTCTAGCGGAGTCGGCGTACTTGACAAAGCCGTTCTCGTGCTGAACGCGCTGGAGGCGGGCCCGGCATCGCTCGCCCAGCTCGTCCAGACGACCGGGCTGGCCCGGCCCACCGCCCACCGGCTGGCCGTCGCGCTGGAGCACCACCGCCTCGTCCATCGTGACACGCAGGGCCGCTTCATCCTCGGGCCGCGGCTCGCCGAACTCGCGGTGGCCGCCGGCGAGGACCGCCTCCTCGCGATCGCCCAGCCGATCCTGGCGCAGCTGCGCGACCTGACCGGCGAGAGCGCGTCGCTGTTCCGCCGCCAGGGCGACGTGCGCGTCTGCGTGGCCGCGGCCGAGCGCACCAGCGGCCTGCGCGACACCATCCCGGTCGGCGCCGCGCTCCCGATGACGGCGGGATCGGCCGCGCAGATCCTGCTCGCCTGGGAGGAGCCGGACCGGCTGCACCGCGGGCTGCGCAACGCGAAGTTCGAGGCCACGACGCTGGCGTCCGTCCGGCGGCGGGGCTGGGCGCAGAGCGTCGGCGAGCGCGAGCAGGGCGTCGGTTCCGTGTCCGCCCCGATCCGCGGCGCGGGCGGCCGGGTGATCGCCGCGGTGTCGGTGTCGGGTCCCCTCGAACGCCTCAGCCGCTCCCCCGGCCGGCTGCACGCCGCGCCGGTCGCGGCGGCGGCCGAGAAGATCTCCGAGGGGATGCGCCGCACCGCGTCCTGAACCGCGACAACCGCACACCGGGAGGCCGGATGGACGTCGACGAGACCGCACTGCGCGAAAGGCTCGGGCGGCTCACGCTCGAACAGAAGGTCCACCTGCTCACCGGCGACGGGTTCTGGACGCTGCGCCCCGTCCCCGAGATCGGGCTGCGGCGGATCACCATGTCGGACGGCCCGAGCGGCATCCGCGGGACGCGCTGGGACGAGCGCGACACGAGCCTGCTCTTCCCCAGCCCCACCGCGCTCGCCGCGACCTGGGACCCGGAGCTCGCCGAGCGGATCGGGCGGCTGAACGGCGTCCAGGCGCGCGAGCGGGGCGTGCACGTCCAGCTCGCGCCGACGGTGAACCTGCACCGGACCCCGCTCGGCGGGCGGCACTTCGAGAACTACTCCGAGGACCCGCTGCTCACCGCCCGCATCGGTGCCGCGTTCGTCCGGGGCGTCCAGTCCGCGGGGGTCGCGGCGACGGTGAAGCACTTCGTGGGCAACGACTCCGAGACGTCCCGGATGTCGTACGACGCGCGCATCGGCGACGACGCGCTCGAAACGCTGTACCTGCGCCCGTTCGAGGAGGCGGTGAAGGCGGGCGTGTGGGCGGTGATGGCCGCCTACAACCGGGTGAACGGCGCGTCCATGACCGAGAACCGGCCGCTGCTGACGGACGTGCTGAAGCGGCGCTGGGGCTTCGACGGCGTGGTGGTGTCGGACTGGACGGCGATCCGCTCGACCGAGGAGAGCGCCAACGCGGGCATGGACCTGGAGATGCCCGGCCTGCCGTCCAGCCCGTGGCGCGACCGGCTCGTCCAGGCGGTGCGCGCCGGCCGGGTCGCCGAGGAGCTGATCGACGACAAGGTCCTGCGCGTGCTGCGGCTGGCGGCCCGCGTGGGGGCCCTGGAGGGCTTCGCGGAACCGCCGCCGGTGCGGACGCCCGCCGACGCCCGCGCGCGGTTGCGCGATGCCGCCGCCAGGGCGGCGGTGCTGCTCCGCAACGACGGCGTCCTGCCGCTGGCCGCCCCGCGCAGGCTCGCTCTGATCGGGCCGAACGCGGTCCGGTTCAGCGCGCAGGGCGGCGGCAGCGCCCACGTCAACCCCGAGCACGTCGTGTCGCCGGTCGAGGGGCTGCGGCGAGCGCTCGGCGACGGCACCGAGCTGACGGTGCACACCGGGGTGTATCCACATGAGCGGCTGGCGCCGGTGCCGCTCGCCCTGGTGACCGATCCCGAGACGGGTGAACGCGGTGTGCGGCTTGAGTTCCGCGACGCCGAAGGCGCCGTGCTCGGGTCCGAACTCCGGCCGGCGGCGCATTTCGTCTTCCTGGGCGGCGGGGTGCCCAGGGGCACGGCTCAGATCGTCGTGCGCGCTCGGCTGACACCGGCCGAGGACGGCGTCCACACGTTCGCCGTCACCGGGACCGGCGACTTCGAGCTGCGGGTGGACGGCACCGCCACGGACGTGACGCTGGCGCCCGGCCACGGCGACCCGGCCGAGGCGCTCATGCGTCCGCCGGAGCACCGCGTCCCGGTGGAACTGCCGGCGGGCCGGCCGGTCACCGTCGAGCTGCGGCACACCCGCGCGCCGGGACGGTTCGCGACGGTGTTCGGCCTCGGCTACCGCGAACCGCACCTGCCTGAGGACGCCGAACTCGCCGCCGCCGTCGCCGCGGCCCGCGAAGCCGACGCGGCCGTGGTGATCGTCGGGACGAACGACGACGTGGAGAGCGAGGGCTTCGACCGGACGACCCTCGCCCTGCCCGGCCGCCAGGACGAGTTGGTCTCCGCCGTCGCCGCCGCCAACCCGCGGACGGTCGTGGTGGTGAACGCGGGCGCCCCGGTCCTGATGCCGTGGCGGGACGAGGTCGCCGCGATCCTGTGGGCGTGGCTGCCGGGCCAGGAGGGCGGTGACGCGATCGCCGACGTCCTGACCGGGGCGGCGGAACCGGGCGGGCGGCTCCCCACGACGTTCCCGGCCTCGGACGACGCCGTCCTGTCGCCCGTACCGGCCGAGGACGGCACCCTCCGCTACTCGGAGGGGACGGCCATCGGGTACCGGCACTACGCGCCCGAGCAGATCGCGTACCCGTTCGGCCACGGCCTCGGCTACACGACGTGGGAGTACGGGCCCGTCGGCGTCGCCGGCGGGGTGGCCGAGGTGACGGTGACCAACACCGGCGGCCGTCCCGGGCGCGAGATCGTCCAGCTCTACGCCGTGTCCGGCGGGACGAAGCAGCTCGCGGGCTTCGCGGTGGCCGAGGCCGAGCCCGGCGAGTCGGTGCCGCTCCGCATCCGGCTGGACGAGCGCGCCGACCTGGCCGATGACGTCGAAATCGTCGCAACCCGGACGGACATTGGATAGTGCCGGTATCCGGGCGGCACACCCGGATAGCGTTGAACGTCCGGTCGAGAAGGGTACGGCGGTGCAGATCTCCGAGCTCAGCGATCGCAGCGGCCTGACGGTCCAGACGATCAAGTTCTACATCCGGGAGGGCCTGCTCCCGAAGGGCTCGGCGGTGAGCGCGACGCGCGCGGAGTACGGCGCGCGGCATCTGGAGCGGCTGCGGCTGATCAGCGCCCTGCGCGACGTCGGCGACCTCCCGGTCTCGGCGATCCAGCAGATCATCGCGGCCATCGAGGACGACCGCGTCAGCCTGCACGAGCTGTTCGGCACCACGCAGTACGCCATCGGCCCGCACGTCGCGTCGCCGCAGGACCCGCACTGGCGCGCCGCCCGCGAGGACGTGGACGCGCTCGTCCGCGAGCTCGGCTGGACCGTCGGCGACCGCGCCCCCGCCCGCGACCTGCTCGCCCACACGTTCGTGGCGCTGCGCCGGCTCGGCTTCCCGATCACCCTCCGCGACCTGCGCCCGTACGTGAACGCCGCGGCCGAGATCGCCGAGCACGAGATCGACCGGGTCGCCGAGGGGACGCCGCGCGCCCGCGCGGTGCATTCGCTGCTGGTCTCGACCGTCCTGTACGAGCAGGTGCTGACCGCCCTGCACCGGCTCGCGCAGGAGGACGCCTCGTCCCGCCGGTTCGGCCGGCACTGAGCCGTTCCCTCCCATGCGGGGCACGCATGACTGCCGTGCGAAGCCTTCGCTGGTGGCATGGCCGCCCGGCCCTTAGCGTCTGTCACGCCACCTCATCGCATCCGCGGCACCCGCCTGGAGGGCGTATTCATGCGCGTCAAGATCGGCAATCCCGAGACCGTCCCCGCACCGCCGAACACCGCCTACTCGCACACCGCCTACGTCACACAGGGCCCGATGCTGTACGTGTCGGGGCAGATCGCCCTGGACGAGAACGGGGACATGGACGCCCCAGGCGACATCACCCGCCAGTCCGAGGTGATCTTCTCGCTACTGGAGCGGATCCTCGCCGCGCACGGCGCCGGCTTCGAGGACGTCGTCAACATCCGCTCCTTCCTCACCGACCTCGACCTGCGCATGGGGTACGGGACCGTCCGCCAGAAGTACTTCACCGGCCCGCCGCCCACCAGCACGACCGTAGAGGTGCCCCGCCTCTTCCACCCGGACGCCCTGCTGGAAGTCGAGATCATCGCAGCAGTCCCCTAACGCGGCCCCCCGGGTGCGTTCACTTGCGGGCGGCGGGTTGGGCGTCGCGCTAGGAGCTGAGGGCGCTGGCCGTGTCTCGTAGGTCCGCTAGGAACGCCGTCACCGGTGGGGATCTGCGTGCATGGCGGCCCACCGCCGCGTAGACGGACCGGCGCGGCGTGTCGGAGGCCACCGCGCGCAGCACCACCCCCTCCCGGGCCGCCGCCGACGCGGCGAGGGAGGGGACGAGGGTCACGCCGAACCCCTCCGCGACCAGGCCCAGCTTGGAGATCCACTCCGCGACCCGCAGCGGGGTCTGCGGGACGAACCCGGCGGTCTCGCAGCGGGCGCGCAGCGCCGCGACGGCATCGGGGTCGTCGGCCACGATCCACGCCTCGTCCACGAGGTCGCCGAGCGCGACGCGGCCGCGGGCGGCGAGCCGGTGCCCGCTCGGCAGCGCGACGAGCAGCGCGTCGTCGGCCAGCGCGACCAGGTCGTCGGCGGCGATCGCCGGGAGCTTGTACGTGCTGACCACGGCCAGGTCGAGGTCGCCCGCCTCCAGCATCGGCAGCAGCCGCTCGGTCGTGCCCTCCCGCAGCACGGGGCGGACCCCGGGATGGCGGGTGCGGAACCGGGCGAGCGCGCGGGGCACCAGCGCGGCGTTCGCGGTGGGGAACGCGCCGATCCGCAGCGTCCCGGTGTCGAGGCGGCGCAGCCCGTCCAGGGCGCGGGCGGTCTCGGCGAGCCGGTCCAGGAGGGCGCGGGCGTGCGGGAGCAGGTGCTCCCCAGCGGGCGTCGGGCGCACGCCCCGGGCGCCGCGGGCGAACAGTTCCACGCCGCACACGTCCTCCAGCGCCGCGATCTGCCGGGACACGGCCGACTGCGTGTAGCCCTCCGCGGCCGCGGCGGCGGTGAACGAGCCGAGGTCGGCGACGGCCACGAACGTCCGCAGCAGGACCGGATCGAGGGCTTCGGCGCGCACGGACGCAGCATACGAGGGCCCGGTAGGGTCGCCTGCATGCCGGAGAGCCGTCCGTTCGTCAGCCTGGCGACCGACTTCGGCGCCGCCTACACCGCGATCTGCGCGGGGGTCGTGTACACGATCGCGCCCGCCGCGAACGTGCTCGTGCTGAGCGACGAGATCACGCCGTTCGGCGTCCGGGAGGGCGCGATGCTGCTCCGCCAGGCGCTGCCGTACATGCCGTCCGGGATCCATGTGGGGATCGTGGATCCCGGGGTGGGCACGTCCCGGCGACCCGTGGCGATCGAGACCGGCCGGGGGGACGTGCTGGTCGGGCCGGACAACGGCCTGCTGGTCCCTGCCGCAGAGGCGCTGGGCGGCGTGGTCCGGGCGCACGTCCTGGAGGACGCGGCGTACCGGCTGCCGGCGGTGTCCACCTCGTTCCACGGGCGGGACGTCTTCTCCCCCGCCGCCGGGCACCTCGCCGCCGGTGTGAGCGTGGCGGACTTCGGGCCGGCGGTCGAGCCGCTGCCACTGGACGTCCCGCCGCCGGTCGTGGGCGAGGGAGAGCTGACCGCGCCCGTCCTCTACGGCGACCGGTTCGGGAGCCTGGTCCTCGGGGCGAGTCCCGGCGACCTGACCGCCGCGTTCGGTCCCCTCCCCTACGGGACGCCCCTGGACGTCGTGTGGGCCGCCCCCGCGCCCGGGTCCGCCCGGGTCACGTATGAGGAGACCTTCGGCGGCGCGGCTCCGGGTGAGCCCCTCGTCTGGATCGACTCGTCCGGACTGGTCGGCCTCGCGGTCAACCAGGGCTCCGCCGTCGACGCCCTGGGCCTGGCCGGTGTGGAGACCGTCACCCTGCGCCGCGCCTAGGACCGTCCTCTGCGGGAGACTCGTCGCCGTGGAGGATCTCGATGTGGTCGCCTGGGTCCAGGTGTCGGGCGACCGGATGCTGGCCGTCCGCTCCCATGGCCGCGACCTGCTGTATCTGCCCGGCGGCAAGCGGGAGCCGGGCGAGGACGACTGGTCGGCCCTGTCCCGTGAGGTGCGCGAGGAACTCGGCCTGGAACTCGACCGGACGTCGTTCCGGGAGCTGGGCGTCGTCCGCGCGCCGGCCCACGACCAGCCGGACTTCACCCACGTGCGCATGGCGTGCTTCACCGCCGGCCACCGGGGGACGATGGCCCCCGCCGGGGAGGTCGACGAGTACGTCTACGTCGGGCGTGCCGAACGCCACCTCCTGGCCCCGGCGTCCCAGGCGGCACTGGACCTCGCCACAGATAACGGGCTGCTGGCCTGACGGGTCACGCAAGGCCCGAAACCCCTTACCGCGCAGTACCGGACGGACCGTTAGCCATGCTGACATCGACCGCTAATGCGCTGTAAACATCCCCCGGATCGACATATCCGCAGGTGAACCTACTAGGATGCCGCGATCAGTCAGAACGCTTACGGGGGGACCGTATGGCAGAGGTCCATCACTTTTCCTACGGGCTGCTCACACCGGTGATCGCCTACCTCATGTCGGTCGTCGGGTCGCTGCTCGGCCTCCTGTGCACGGCCCGCGCGCGGGCCGCCACCGGCCGCTCGCGCGCCTCCTGGCTGGGGCTCGCGGCCCTGGCCATCGGCGGCACCGGCATCTGGGTCATGCACTTCGTCGCGATGCTCGGCTTCACCGTCGAGGGCCACGAGATCCGCTACGACGTGCCGCTCACGCTGCTGAGCTGCCTGACCGCGATCGCGGTCGTCGCGATCGGGCTGTTCATCGTCGGGTTCGCCGGCGCCCGCACACCCATGATCATCGTGGGCGGCCTCATCATGGGCGCGGGCGTGGCGAGCATGCACTACACCGGCATGATGGCCATGAACATGGCCGGGCACGTCGCGTACCAGCCCGTCCTGGTCGGCCTGTCCGTGCTGATCGCGCTCGGGGCGGCCACCGCGGCCCTGTGGTTCAGCCTCAGCGTCAAGGGCATGTGGGCGACTACCGGAGCCGCCGCGGTCATGGGCCTCGCGGTGGCCGGCATGCACTACACCGGCATGGCGGCGATGCGGGTCACCATGCACGAGGACATGGCGGCCCCGACCGGCGCCCGCCCCATCGACTTCCTGCTGCCGCTGCTGGGCGGCGTCGGCGCCGTGTCGATCATCCTGCTGATCATCATCGCGATGGCGCCGAGCGAGGAGGAGATGCGGATCGAGGCCGAGCTGCACGAGCGCATCCAGGCCCGGCAGCGCGGCGAGGTCCCGCGCCCGCGGACCGAGTCCATCGCGCCGCCGCCCGGCCGCAACGCCGGCCAGTGGTTCGACGGCCGCTGACGGTCCCCGCGGCGCGGCGGCCCGGAACTCCGGGCACCGCCGCGCCGCACCGCGTTCCGCCCCGGGTCAGGCGCTCGCCTCGCCGGGCTTCGCGCGCTCCGGGCGGTGCCCGCGGTCGTTGCCTTCGCTCCGCCGCCGGTCGGCGGCCGCCGCGGCGAGGATCATCTCGTCCACGACCCACCGCGCCTCCGGGGACAGGTCGACGAGGGCGCGCAGCACCTCGGGCCTGATGACGCCGCGCTCCACGTCGCGGCGCAGCGCCTTGAGCGTGAGGTCGTCGCCGATGGGGTCGGACTCCTCGGGGAAGCCGAAGAACCCGATCGGCACCCCGAAGAACGTGGCGAGCGCGGTGAGCGTCTTGAGCTGCGGGTTCTCCTGGCGTCCCGTGCGCAGCTTCCACACCGTGGTGGACGAGATGTCCGCGCCGGTCGCACGGGCGATGGCCGCGGCCGTCTCCACGTTGTTGCGCGGCGGCCCCGCGTGGGCCGGCCACAGGTTCCGGATCAGCCACTCGACCTTCTCGGCCAGCGACGCCCCCGGCGGCACCTCGTCCGTGCGATCGCGCATCGTTCTCCTCTCAGCGACCTCAGTGACTTTAGTTGACTACGGCGGCGCCACCGGGCCAATGACACGCCGCTCCCTCTCAGGTCCCGAGTGCCCTCCCTCTCCGCGGTGAACTTCGCCAAGAGGCATTGCAAAGGGTCTTTGCAACTTCTAGCGTCCGGGGCATGAAGGAACGGCCGGTCCCCGAGACGATCACCGATCCGCAGCAGGTGCGGCTGCTCGCCCACCCGCTGCGGCGGCGGATCGCCGAGATCATGCGGCGCGGTCCCGTCTCGTCCACGACCCTGGCGCGCGAACTCGGCCAGAGCACCGGCTCGACGAGCTACCACCTGCGGCAGCTCGCCAAGTACGGCTTCGTGGAGGAGGTGCCGGAGCGGGCGCGCGGCCGGGAGCGCTGGTGGCGGGCGGTCCCCGCCGACCGCCGCATCCCGCCGCGCCGGGAGCAGTCACCGGAGATGCGCGCGGCGGTCGACGAGGTCACCCGCCTGGAGTTCGCCAACGAACTCGACATGCTCGACCGCTACCTGCGGGAACGCGACGACATGGGGCCCTGGGCCGACGCCCTGCTCTTCTCGTTCTCCACCGTCACGCTGACGCCGGAGCAGATACGCCCCTTCTTCGAGGAGTACATCGCGCTCATCTACCGCTACAAGCGCGCCGACGACGACCCGCCGCCGGACGCGCGCACCCTCCACGCCAGGTTCCTGGCGTTCCCGGAGGTCTAGAGCCCGGACCGCCGAGTTGCCGCTCGGCGGCCCGGACGGGCGGAGGCCCGTATCACCACGCCTGACGGCGTGTTCGCACGCAACACGAGTCCCCCACAGAGAGGAGAGCACCGATGCTGCTCTCGCGCAAACCACCGCCCCGCCTACTGGCCTGGGCAGTCCTGCTCGCCTGGGTCGTGATCACGGTCCTGGCCGTCCCGGCGGCGAGCCGGCTCCCCGGCGTCGCCGAGGCCGACTCGTCCGCCGAACTCCCCCGCGGCGCGCAGTCCACGCGGGTCGACGAGCTGGCGCCCCGGTTCCCCGGCGGCGAACTCGCGCCGGGCGTCATCGCCTACGTCCGGCCGTCCGGCATCACCGGCGCGGACCGTGCGAAGGCCGAGTCCGACCGCCGCGCCCTCGCCCCGGTCGCCGCCGCGCCGATCGCGCCGCCGGAGCCGTCCCGCGACGGCAAGGCGCTCATGCTGAACGTCCCGCTGGCCGACGACGACGCCCTCACCAACAAGGCCGAGCGGCTCCGCGACACGTCGCGGGAGGGCGCGCCGCCGGGCCTGGAGGTCCGCCTGACCGGCCCGGCCGGCGCCGCCCTCGACGTCGGCGACGCCTTCGAGCGCATCGACAAGCCGGTCCTGCTCACCACGGTTCTGGTCGTCGCGGCCGTCCTGCTGCTGACCTACCGCAGCCCGGTCCTGTGGCTGCTGCCGATTCTGAACGCGGCGATCGCGCTGCAGGTCGCGGGCGCCGTCGTCTCCCTCCTCGGCGAGCACGCCGGCCTCTACGTGGCGGACGGCATGTCCACCATCCTGAACGCGCTCGTCTTCGGGATCTCCACCGACTACGCCCTGCTGCTCCTCGCCCGCTACCGGGAGGAACTGCGCCGCCACCGCGACCGCCACCGCGCCATGGGAGCCGCCCTGCGCCGCGCCGCCGCGCCGATCACCGCGTCCGCCGCGACCGTGGCGCTCGGCCTGCTGTGCCTGCTCGCCGCCGACATGGGCTTCAACTACGCGCTCGGCCCGGTCGCCGCCATCGGCGTCCTCGCCGGCCTCGCCGTCGTCATGTCCCTGCTGCCCGCCCTCCTCGTCGTCCTCGGCCGGTGGGTCTTCTGGCCCCGCATCCCC
>NZ_SMKM01000180.1 GCF_004348665.1 Actinomadura sp. GC306
GTCCGGTGCGGCCGAGGACCCGAGGTGTACCGCCCGGCGCCCGCACCGCGGCACCCGTTGGGGGTGGGTGCCCGCCGCGGTCGGCAGCGCCGCGATCGCCCTCGGTCGCACGGACCGGGCCACGCGGGGAGGCGGCCGGCCGGTCGTCACGCTCTGTGTGGTGCATCCGGCCCTCCTCCCTTCTCTCACCTGGGGCTTTGCCGCCCCGAGGCTTGGTCGTTCACTCTGTGTCACGATCTCGTTGCGTTAGGTACCCCGACGTCACGCGCACGTAAACCGCCCCAGGCGCAAAGAATCATGATCCGCAAGCGGACTTTGCCTCCGCATTGCCCGGCCGCTCGTGGAGGCGGGCGCAGCGGGTCGCGGGGCGTGATCGCTGTGGGCGAACGTTGTCGTGGAAACAAAATGAGGCTCGGGAATCTTGAGTGTGTATGACTCAACTTGTGTTGGGTGCCGATAGACGACTTGGAGCTGAGCATGAGCGAGACCCTGACGCTGCCGGTGCTGCCTCTGGACGACGGGGCCGTTCTGCCGGGCATGGTGGTGCCGCTGGACCTGTCCGAGAGCGGTGAGGTGCGGGCGGCCCTGGAGGCCGCGCGGGCCGCGGCCCAGTCGAAGGGGCCGGGCATCCGGTCGGTGAGCAAGCCGCAGGTGCTGCTGGTCCCCAGGCTGAACGGGCAGTACGCCGGCATCGGAACCCTGGGCGTCGTCGAGCAGGAGGGGCGGCTGCCCGGCGGTGTGCCGGGTGCGGTCGTCCGGGGCGTGCGGCGGGTGCGGATCGGGACCGGGACGACCGGGCCGGGCGCGGCGCTGTGGGTCGAGGGCACCGTGATCGAGACGCCGCCGCCGTCCGGGCGCGCGCAGGAACTGGCGAAGGAGTACAAGAGCCTGGTCGGCGCGATCCTGCAGAAGCGGGGCGCCTGGCAGGTCGTGGACGTCGTGCAGCAGATCGACGACCCGTCCACGCTGGCCGACAACGCCGGGTACGCGCCGTACCTGTCGGCCGAGCAGAAGATCGAGGTCCTGGAGACGCCGGACGTCGTCGAGCGGCTCACCATGGTGATCGGGTGGGCGCGCGACCATCTGGCCGAGCTGGACGTGGCGGAGACGATCCGCAAGGACGTCCAGGAGGGCATGGAGAAGACGCAGCGGGAGTTCCTGCTGCGGCAGCAGCAGGAGGCCATCCGCAAGGAACTGGCCGAGCTCAACGGCGACCCCGCCGACGAGGAGGACGACTACCGGGCCCGGATCGAGGCCGCGGACCTGCCGGAGAAGGTGCGCGAGGCGGCGCTGAAGGAGGTCGACAAGCTGGAGCGGTCGTCCGACGCCTCGCCCGAGGGCGGCTGGATCCGCACCTGGCTGGACACCGTCCTCGACATCCCGTGGAACGACCGCACCGAGGACGCCTACGACATCGCGGGCGCGCGAGAGATCCTGGACGCCGACCACGCGGGCCTCGACGACGTCAAGGAGCGCATCATCGAGTACCTGGCCGTGCGCAAGCGGCGTGAGGACCGGGGCCTCGGTGTCGTGGGCGGACGCAGAAGCGGAGCCGTCCTCGCGCTGACCGGTCCTCCCGGCGTCGGTAAGACGTCCCTGGGCGAGTCGGTCGCGCGGGCCATGGGACGCGAGTTCGTCCGGGTCGCCCTGGGCGGAGTCAGGGACGAGGCCGAGATCCGCGGTCACCGCCGCACCTACGTGGGGGCGCTTCCGGGACGGATCGTCCGCGCCATCCGCGAGGCCGGTTCGATGAACCCGGTCGTCCTGCTGGACGAGATCGACAAGGTCGGCGCCGACTACCGGGGCGACCCGACGGCGGCCCTGCTGGAGGTCCTGGACCCCGAGCAGAACCACACCTTCCGCGACCACTACCTGGAGGTCGAGCTCGACCTGAGCGACGTGCTGTTCCTCGCGACGGCGAACGTGGTGGAGGCGATCCCCGCGCCGCTGCTCGACCGGATGGAGCTGGTGGAGCTGGACGGCTACACCGAGCACGAGAAGGTCACCATCGCGCGTGACCACCTGCTGCCGCGCCAGCTCGACAAGGCCGGGCTGGAGGCGTCCGAGGTGGCGTTCGGCGACGACGCGCTGCGGCTGCTGGCGTCGGAGTACACCCGCGAGGCGGGCGTCCGGTCGCTGGACCGGTCGATCGCGCGGGTACTGCGCAAGATCGCCGCGAACGTGGCGCTGGAGAAGACGGAGCTGCCGGTCTCGATCGGCGCGGACGACCTGAAGGACTACCTGGGGCGCCCCAGGTACACCCCGGAGGTCGAGCTGAGCCGCAACGAGCGGCGGACGGGCGTGCCCGGCGTCGCGACGGGCCTGGCGGTCACCGGCGCGGGCGGCGACGTCCTCTACATCGAGGCGTCGCTGGCCGACAAGGAGACCGGCGACACCGGCGTGACGCTCACCGGGCAGCTCGGCGACGTCATGAAGGAGTCGGCGCGGATCGCGCTGAGCTACCTGCGCTCGCGCGGGGCGGAGCTGGAGCTGCCGGTCGGCGACCTGAAGGACCGCGGCGTGCACGTCCACGTGCCGGCCGGCGCGATCCCGAAGGACGGCCCGAGCGCCGGCATCACGATGACGACGGCGCTGGCGTCGCTGCTGTCGGGGCGGCCGGTCCGCCCGGACGTGGCGATGACCGGCGAGGTGTCGCTCACCGGCCGGGTGCTGCCGATCGGCGGCCTGAAGCAGAAGCTGCTGGCCGCGTCCCGGCTCGGCATCACCACCGCGATCGTGCCGAAGCGCAACGAGCCGGACCTTGAGGAGGTCCCGGCCGAGGTGCTGGACAACCTGACGGTCTTCGCCGTGAGCGACGTCCGCGAGGTGCTCGATCTGGCCCTGGAGCCCGCCACCACGCCGGTGACGGTCTGAGCCCCGAAAGCCCGCGCCGGGTTTCGCCCGGCGCGGGCTTTTCGGCAGCAATCCCTTTTTCGGTCGTGCTGTATCGCCTGGTCGCGCATGGTTGATGACGGAGCGGGAAGATGCGGCGCGTGTTGGTGGAGATGTGGCAGCCCGCGGCACCGGGCAAGAAGGTCCCCTGGTACATCGTCGCCCTTCGCGTGGTCGCGGTGGCGATCGCGTTGGGCACCCTTGGCGTCTTCTTCTACTTCGCGTTCAAACTGACGCTGACACCCGTCCAGGACAACGGCCAGGCAGGCGGCAACACCGACCCTGGCCGCTCGCTCCGCTTCTACCTGGATCGCCCCATCAAGGAGGCCGTCCTCCAGGTGGGTGGCAACCTCGCGCTCCTGGCGCCCCTGGGCGTCCTGCTCCCCATCGTCTGGACGACCCTCCGCGGCCCCATACGCCTGGCCCTGGTGGCGGCCATGCTCTCCCTGGCCATCGAGGGGGTACAGGGCATGCTGGTCATGGGCCGCGCCTTCGACATCGACGACGTCATCCTCAACGTCACCGGCGTCGTCCTCGCCTATCTCCTCCTAGGCCGCCGCCTGTCCAGAACCCTCCGCGGCACCTGACGGGCGCCGTCAGCCGCCGCGCTTGGGGGTGAGGCGGAAGATGCGCAGCTGGCGGTCGGTGCGTTCGACGTAGCGGTCGTAGACGGGCCACACCTGGGTGAGCCGGGGCCAGATCTCCTTGCGTTCGGCGTCGTCCAGGAGGTGGGCGGTCACCGGGACGGTGCGGCCCTGGAAGCTGACCTCCGCGTCCGGGTTCTTCAGGAGGTTGCCGGTCCAGGCGGGGTGCTTCTCGCGGCCGAAGTTCGAGCCGACGACGAAGAAGCCGCCGTCGTCGTTCGGGAGGCACGCGAGGGGCGTCCGGCGGGGGAGGCCGCTGACCGCGCCGGTCGTCGTCAGGACGAGGCTGGGGACGAGGAGCTGGCCGAGCAGCAGGCGCCCGCCGGTGACCTTGTGCAGGGCCCGGTCGATGGGCGGGACGACCTTGGGCCCCACCTTGGAGAACCACCTGGCGCCGGAGATGCGCTGGAAGAGGGGGCCGAACGTGCGCTGGACGAGGGTCGGCCTCGGCGGCTGCTCCTTGGGGGCGAGCCGGCCGGCCCGCCGGGGGCTGAGGTGGCCGTTCGCCGCCAGCCAGCGCAGGGCGTCGCCGACCGTCTCCTCGACGGGGCGCAGGGTGAGGTCCAGCGCGTCCAGGGCCGGGCGGTCGTCGGTGGGCACGAGCGTGACCATGAACTCGGCGGCGTCCCGGGTGAGCGGGTACTCGAAGTGGCGGACGCGCTTGGCCGCGTCCAGCGCCGAGCCGAGCCCGAGCATGACGCCGCTCGGGACGCGGACGCGGCGGCACTTCACGCCGGTGAGGCGGTCGCAGAGGTCCGCGTACTGCGGCCACGTCAGGTAGTGGCCGCCCAGCATCCAGCGGCTCGGCCCCTGCCGGGCCTCGACGGAACGTGCCAGCGCCTCGCCGAGGTCGCGGACGTCGATGACCGAAACACCGCCGCCCGGAAGCGGCCACACCTTGCCGAGCGCGGCGGCGAGCCCCTCCAGCAGCGCGTCCAGCGTCGGCTGGTCGGGGCCGCACACGCCGCCCGGGTAGACGATCGTGACCGGTGCGCCGTCCGCCTGGAGGCCGCGCACGTACTCCTCGGAGGCCAGCTTCGACCTGCCGTAGGCCGTGCGGGGGGTCGCCAGGGCGGCGTCGGGGGTGATGACCGGCGCGGAGGGCGGCACGAACACCCCGATCGACGACACGTGGATCACCGGGGCCAGGCCGTGGTCGACGGCTCCGCCGACCACGTTGCGCGTGCCCTGGACGTTGACCTGGACGATGTCGTCGCCGGTGCCGCCCTGGTGGCCGGTCACGCCGATGGCGGCGGCGGCGTGGATCGCGGCGTCGCAGCCGTCGAGCGCCTCCGCGACGGTGCCGGCGTCGAGCATGTCGCCGGGGACGAGCTCCACGTCCTCGGCCGCGACACCGATCGTCCGGAACACCCTCGCCGCCTTGCCGGGGTCGCGGACCAGCGCGCGCGGGCGGTGCCCGGCGGCCAGGAGAGAGCGCACGGTGTAAGAGCCGACGAACCCGGAGGCGCCGGTGACGAAGACCCGCATGCGCCACAACCTAGCGCTTGGTCAGGGCGAACGACAGGCCCCGGTGCCCCGCCGGGCAAGAGTAACCCTTCCGGTTTCGGACATCTCCAATACCGGGAAGGCGTGCAACCGGCCGTTGACGCTCCTGGAACGCTCCATCACACTCGTGACTCACCTGACCGCCGACCGGGAGGGATCGATGAAGATCGGACTGGCCGGCGCGGGGCGCATCGGTGCGCGCCACGCCGCCGCCCTGTGTGCACTGCCCGAGGTGGCCGACCTCCATGTCGCGGACGCGGATCCCGGCCGGGCGCGCGAGCTCGCGGCCCGGCTGCCCCGGACGTCGCGCGTCGTGCCGCGGGACGCGGTCGCGGACCTGTTCGCCGCCGGGCTGGACGGCCTGGTCGTCGCGGCGGCCACCGACGCGCACGCGGACCTGGTGGAGCGGGCCGTCGCCGCGCGGATACCGGTGTTCTGCGAGAAGCCGCTCGCCGCGGACCTTGATGGAACGTTCCAAGCGGTCGCCGCGGCGGCCACCGCCGAGGTCCCGGTGCAGGTCGGGTTCCAGCGCCGGTTCGACAGCGGGAACGCCGCGGCGCGCGAGGCCCTGGCGTCGGGGCGGCTCGGCTGGCTGCACACCGTCCGGTCGTGCAGCTTCGATCCCGCGCCGCCGCCCGCCGGATACGTCCCGACCTCCGGCGGCCTGTTCCGCGACTGCGTCATCCACGACCTGGACCTGATCCGGTTCGTCACGGGCCGCGAGGTCGTCCGGGTGATGGCCGCGGGCGCCAACCGCGGCGACGACTTCTTCCGCGAGTGCGGGGACGTCGACACCGGCTCCGCGCTGCTCGTCCTGGACGACGGGACGCTCGGCCAGGTGTCGGCCACCCGCTACAACGCCGCCGGATACGACTCCCGGCTGGAGCTGTTCGGGTCCAAGGACAGCATCGTCACGGGCATGGACGACCGGACGCCGGTGACCGCGCTGCCCGAGCGGGACGGCGACCCGGACGCCGCGCCGGGCGGCGAGCCTAGGCGCGCCTACGGCGGCTTCATGGAGCGCTTCGCCGACGCCTACGACGCCGAGCTCCGCGCCTTCGTGGACGTGATCGCCGGCCGCCGCGTCAATCCGTGCCCGCCCGAGGAGGCCCTGGAAGCCTTCTACCTCGCCGAGGCGTGCGAGCTGTCCCTGCGGGAGGGGCGCATCGTCGGGACCGAGGAGGTGCGGCGATGAGGGTCGCGGCGGCACCGATCTCCTGGGGCGTATGCGAGGTCCCCGGCTGGGGCCACCAGATGGAGCCGGGACGGGTCCTCGCGGAAATGCGCGACCTCGGCCTCGCCGCGACGGAGCTCGGGCCTGACGGCTTCCTGCCCGGTGACCCGCGGACGAGGGACGAGCTGCTGGCGTCCTATGGGCTGGGTCTCGTGGGGGCCTTCGTCCCGACGGTTCTGCACGATCCGGAGTACGACCCCATGCCCGACATCGAACGTGCCTTAGGCCGGGTCGGCGGCGTCCTCATCCTGGCGGCGGTGACCGGGCTGGACGGCTACGACGAGCGGCCGGCCCTGGACACCAAGGCGTGGTCGACCCTGCTGGCCAACCTCGATGCCATCACCCTGTACGCCGCAGCACGCGGCCGTGCTGTCACGCTGCATCCGCATGTGGGGACGGTGGTGGAGTCCCGTGCGGATGTGGAACGCGTGCTGGGCGAAAGCAGCGTCCCCTTGTGCCTGGACACGGGACACCTGATGGTCGGCGGCACCGACCCACAGTGGCTGGTGCGTTTCGCTACGCGGCGCGTTACGCACGTCCACCTGAAGGACGTGGACGCGAGACTCGCGGACCGCGTGCTCAACGGCGGCACCAGTTACACGGACGCTGTGCGCGACGGTCTGTACCGGCCACTTGGGGACGGCGACGTTGACATCCCCGGGATCGTCCACACGCTGGAGGGAGCCGGCTACGAAGGCTGGTACGTCATGGAGCAGGACACCGTCCTGACCGAAGAGCCCGCAGACGGGGCCGGCCCCTACGACGACGTTCGCAAGAGCCTCGACTTCCTCGCCGGGGTGGTCCGATGACCTTCGACCTCATCACGATGGGCCGGGTGAGCGTGGACGTCTACCCGGACCAGGTGGGCCTGCCGCTGGAGGACGTGGAGTCGTTCGGCCGGTACCTCGGCGGCAGCCCGACCAACGTCGCCGTGGCCGCGGCCAGGTACGGCCGGAGCGCCGCCGTCATCACCCGTACCGGGGACGACCCCTTCGGGCGGTTCGTCCACAAAACGCTCAAGGAGTACGGGGTCGACGACCGGTTCGTCACGGCCGTTCCAGGGCTGCCGACCCCGCTGGCGTTCTGCGAGATCTTCCCGCCGGACGACTTCCCCCTGTATTTCTACCGCTACCCCAAGGCCCCGGACCTGGAGATCCATGCGCATGAGCTCGACCTAGAGGCGATACGGGAGGCGCGGATCGTGTGGGCCACCGTCACCGGGCTGTCGCAGGAGCCCAGCCGTGAGGCGACACTGACCGCGCTCGGCGAACACCCCGGGCAGACCGTCATCGACCTGGATTACCGGCCGATGCTGTGGGCCGACCCCACGGAAGCACCACACTGGGCAGGGCTCGCCCTGGAACGCGCGTCCGTGGCGGTCGGGAACCTGGATGAATGCGAGATCGCTGTGGGAGAGCGGGAGCCGCGTGCCGCCGCCCAAGCGATCCTGGAGCGCGGGCCCCGCCTCGCCGTCGTGAAGATGGGGCCGGACGGCGTCCTCGCGGCCACCGCCGACGAGGTGGTGGAGGTGCCTCCGGTCGAGGTCGACGTCGTGAACGGGCTCGGCGCGGGCGACGCGTTCGGCGGCGCCCTCTGCCACGGCCTCCTCGCCGGCTGGGACCTGCGGCGGACGATCGGGTTCGCGGCGGCCGCGGGGGCGGTCGTCGCGTCCCGCATCGCCTGCTCCGCCGCGATGCCCGCGGCCGCCGAGGTCGCCGAACTGCTGGAGGGGCGGCGATGAAGCACCACCTGCCCGCGGGCACGGCCGCCGAGGAGCCGTACGCGCTCGTCGTGACCCCCGAGTCGGCCGGGTGGGCGCACTCGGCGCTGCGAATCCTCGACCTGCCCGGCGGCGGCTCCCACGCGTTCCCGACCGGCGAGTTCGAGACGATCGTGCTGCCGCTCGCCGGGTCGTGCACGGTCGAGTGCGACGGCGAGCGGTTCGAACTCGACGGCCGCGACGACGTGTTCAGCCGCGTCAGCGACTTCGCCTACGTCCCGCGTGACGCGCGGGTCACGGTGCGCGGGCGCGGCAGGTTCGCGCTGGCCGGGGCACGCTGCGAGGCCCGGCTCGCGCCGTGCTACGGACCCGCCGGGGACGTCCCGGTCGAGCTGCGCGGGGCGGGTCCCGCGAGCCGCCAGGTCAACAACTTCGGGACCCCGGAGGGCTTCCCGTTCGCCGAGAAGCTGATCGCGTGCGAGGTGCTGACGCCGGGCGGCTGCTGGTCGTCCTACCCGCCGCACAAGCACGACGAGGAGACGCCGGACGAGGCCGTCCTGGAGGAGATCTACTACTTCGAGGTCGCCCGCGGGGGCATGGCCTATCAGCGCGTGTACGGACGGCCCGAACGTCCCATCGACGTACTGGCGGAGGTCCGGAGCGGTGATGTGGTCCTGATCCCGCACGGCTGGCATGGGCCGTCCATGGCGCCGCCGGGGCACGACCTGTACTACCTGAACGTGATGGCCGGGCCGTCACCGGAGCGTGCCTGGCGCATCTGCGACGACCCCGCGCACGCGTGGATCCGCGACACCTGGCCTGGGCAGCCGCTCGATCCGCGTCTTCCGCTGACCTCGGCGGAGGGACGGCCATGAGGCTCACGGTGGGGCAGGCCCTCGTCCGGTTCCTGGGGGCGCAGTACAGCCGGCGGGACGGGGAGGAGCGTCGCTTCTTCGCGGGCTGCTTCGGCATCTTCGGCCACGGCAACGTCGCGGGCATCGGGCAGGCGTTGCTTGAGCAGGCCGACGACCTCCCCTACTACATGGCCCGCAACGAACAGGCCATGGTGCACACCGCCTCCGGCTACGCCCGGATGAACGACCGGCTCTCCACCTTCGCCTGCACGTCGTCCATCGGGCCTGGGGCGACCAACATGGTGACCGGTGCGGCCCTGGCCACCATCAACCGGCTGCCCGTTCTGCTGTTGCCCGGTGACATCTTCGCGACGCGTCCGGCCAACCCGGTCTTGCAGGAGCTTGAGGACGCCCGGTCGTACGACGTTTCCGTCAACGACTGCTTCAAGCCCGTCTCCAAGTACTGGGACCGCATCAACCGTCCGGAGCAGCTCCCCAGTGCGCTGATGGCGGCGATGCGCGTACTCACCGATCCGGCCGAGACGGGTGCGGTCACGCTGGCTCTGCCCCAGGACGTCCAAGCCGAAGCCCATGACTGGCCTGAGGAGCTGTTCCACCGCCGGGTGTGGCGGATCCCGCGGCCCCTGCCCGAGCCCGCCGCGCTGGACGAGGCGTCCGCGGTCCTGCGGTCCGCCGAGCGTCCCCTCATCGTGGCCGGTGGCGGCGTCATCTACTCGGGCGCCACCGCTGAACTGCGCGCGTTCGCCGAGCAGACGGGCATCCCCGTGGCCGAGACCCAGGCGGGCAAGGGCGCCCTTGCCTGGGACCACGCTCGCTCTGTGGGGGCCATAGGCGCGACGGGCACGACCGCGGCGAACGCGCTCGCCCGTGACGCCGACGTCGTGCTCGGCATCGGCACCCGCTACAGCGACTTCACGACCGCGTCCCACAGCCTGTTCGCGGGCCCGGACGTGCGGTTCGTCAACGTCAACGTCGCCAGATTCGACGCCGCCAAGCTCGCGGGCACCATGGTCGTCGCGGACGCGAAGGAGGGCATCAGGGCCCTGCACGCCGCGCTGGCCGGCTACGGCGTCCCGAACGCCCACCGGGAACGGGCTCGGGACCTGGTGGCGGACTGGAACGCGCAGGTCGACCGGGCCTGCGCGCCCCGGAACGCGAAACCGCCCGCCCAGGCGGAGGTGATCGGCGCGGTCAACGCGGCCGCCGGCCCCCGGGACGTCGTGGTCTGCGCGGCCGGGTCCATGCCGGGCGACCTGCACAAGCTCTGGCGGGCCGCGGACCCGAAGGGGTACCACGTCGAGTACGGCTACTCCTGCATGGGCTACGAGATCGCCGGGGGCCTCGGCGTGAAGATGGCCGCCCCGGACCGCGAGGTGTTCGTCCTCGTCGGCGACGGCTCGTACCTGATGATGGCGCAGGAGCTGGCCACGGCCGTCGCCGAGGACGTCAAGCTGGTCGTCGTCCTCGTCCAGAACCACGGGTTCGCCTCGATCGGGAACCTGTCGGAGTCGGTCGGCGCGGAGCGGTTCGGCACCCGCCACCGCGTCCGCACCGCCACCGGCCTCGACGGCGGCAACCTCCCCGTCGACCTGGCCGCCAACGCCGCCAGCCTCGGCGCGGACGTGCTCCGCGCGGCCACCGTCGCCGAGCTCCGCGAGGCGCTCGGCGAGGCGCGTAAGGCCGCCCGCACGACGGTTATCCACATCGAGACGGACCCCTTGGCAGGCCCCCCGGGGGGTGCGGCATGGTGGGACGTCCCGGTCGCGGAGGTGGCGGCGCTGGACTCCACCAGGGAGGCTCGTGCCCGTTATGAGGGGGATCGGCGCGCACGGCGCCACCATCTGTGATCAACTCCTCTCACTGACCACTCGGGGAGAAACGGAGTACATCCGATGAAAGGCGTTTTCTCGCGCGGGTCGTCCCAGGGACTCGCGGTTCTGGCCGCCGCCGTGCTGGCGCTGAGCGCCTGCAGCGGGTCGGGCGGCAAGGAGGCCGAGGAGGACACGGCGGGCGACGGCCCCCGGCTGGAGATCGCGATGGTGACGCACTCCGCCCCCGGTGACACCTTCTGGGACATCGTGCAGAAGGGCGCCAAGGCCGCCGCCGAGAAGGACAATGTCGAGTTCCTCTACTCCGCGGACCCCGACGGCGGCAAGCAGGCCCAGCTGGTGCAGGCCGCGATCGACAAGAAGGTCGACGGCATCATCGTCACCCTCGCCAAGCCCGACGCGATGAAGGACGTCCTCGCGAGCGCCGCCGCCGCGAAGATCCCGGTCGTGTCGATCAACTCCGGGCAGGAGGAGTCGGCGGAGCTCGGCGCGCTCGCGCACTTCGGCCAGGACGAGTCGGTCGCGGGCGAGGCGGCCGGCACCGAACTGGGCGAGATCGGCGCGAAGAAGGCGCTGTGCGTGATCCACGAGCAGGGCAACGTGGGCCTGGAGGCCCGCTGCGACGGGGCGCGCAAGACCTTCGACGGCGAGCTGGAGAACCTGTTCGTCCAGGGCGCGAACATGCCGGACGTGAAGTCGTCCATCACCGCCAAGCTCCAGTCCGACAAGGGCATCGACGGCATCCTGACGCTCGGCGCGCCGTTCGCCGCCACCGCCGTGGACTCGGTGCAGGAGGTCGGCAGCGAGGCGAAGATCGGCACGTTCGACCTCAACAAGGACCTCATCGCCCAGCTCAAGGCGGGCGACATCGAGTTCGCCGTCGACCAGCAGCCGTACCTGCAGGGCTACGAGGCCGTCGACGCGCTGTGGCTGCTGAAGCGCAACGGCAACGTCCTCGGCGGCGGCCGCCCCGTCCTCACCGGCCCGGCGATCGTCACCAAGGACAACGCGGCCGGGCTGGAGGAGTTCGCCGACCGGGGGACGCGGTGACCCACGCGGTCGCCGAGCCGCCGGTGGCCGATCCGGGCCCCGACGAGCGCCTGGCCCGGCGGTCGCCGCTGCGGCGGCTGCTGGGCCGCCCGGAGCTCGGCGCCCTGCTCGGCGCGGTGGCGCTGTTCGTGTTCTTCTCGGTCGTCGCGGACGCCTTCCTGCAGGCCGGCTCGTTCTCGACCGTGCTGTACGCCAGCTCCACGTTCGGGATCATGGCGGTCGGGGTGTCGCTGCTGATGATCGGCGGCGAGTTCGACCTGTCCGCCGGGGTCATGGTGACGTCGTCCGCGCTCATCGCCGCGCTGACCGCCTACCAGTTCACGCTGAACGTGTGGGCGGGCGTCGCGATCTCGCTGGCGCTGACGCTGGCGCTCGGCATGGTCAACGGCCTGCTCTACGTCTGGACGAGACTGCCGAGCTTCATCATCACCCTCGCCATGTTCTTCATGCTGGCGGGCCTGAACCTCGGCGTGACCAAGGCCCTCACCGGCAACGTCGCCAGCGACTCGGTCCGCGACATGGACGGCTTCGCCGCCGCCCGCGCGGTCTTCGCCTCCGACCTGGACGTCCTCGGCCTCCGCATCAAGATCACCGTGCTGTGGTGGCTGCTGTTCGTGGCCGTCGCGACCTGGATCCTGCTGCGCACCCGCACCGGCAACTGGATCTTCGCGGTGGGCGGGTCGGCCGCCAGCGCCCGCGCGGTCGGCGTCCCGGTCGCCCGCGTGAAGATCGGCCTGTTCATGGGGGTCGCGTTCTGCGCCTGGTTCTCCGGGATGCACCTGGTGTTCGCGTTCGCGACGATCCAGTCCGGCGAGGGCGTCGGCAACGAGTTCCTGTACATCATCTGCGCGGTCATCGGCGGCTGCCTGCTGACCGGCGGCTACGGGTCGGCGATCGGCGCGGCGATCGGCGCGTTCATCTTCGGCATGACGAACAAGGGCATCGTCTACGCCGAGTGGAACCCGGACTGGTTCCGGTTCTTCCTCGGCGCGATGCTGCTCATCGCCACCGTGGTGAACCTGGTCGTCCGGCGCAGAGTGGAGCGGACACCATGACCGACACCATGACCGGCGCCGTGACCGGCGGGACGGACGCGCCGCTGCTGCGGCTCAGCGGCGTCGGGAAGGGCTACGGCAACGTCATCGCGCTGCGGGACGTGTCGCTGGAGGCGTCCGAGGGGGAGGTGACGTGCGTCCTCGGCGACAACGGGGCGGGCAAGTCCACGCTGATCAAGGTCGTCGCCGGGCTGCACCGCCACGACACCGGCACCTACGAGGTGCAGGGCGAGCGGGTCGTGTTCGACTCGCCCCGCGACGCCCTCGACCGCGGCATCGCGACCGTCTACCAGGACCTCGCGGTCGTCCCGCTCATGCCGGTCTGGCGCAACTTCTTCCTCGGCTCCGAGAAGCGCAAGGGCTTCGGCCGCATGGACGTCGCGTTCATGCGGGCGACCACCCACGCGGAGATGGCGGCGATGGGCATCGACCTGCGCGACGTCGACCAGCCCATAGGCACCCTGTCCGGCGGCGAACGCCAGTGCGTGGCGATCGCCCGCGCCGTCTACTTCGGCGCCAAGGCCCTCGTCCTGGACGAACCCACCGCCGCCCTGGGCGTCAAGCAGGCCGGCGTCGTGCTCCGCTACATCGTCCAGGCCCGCGAGCGGGGCCTCGCGGTCGTCTTCATCACCCACAACCCGCACCACGCCTACCCGGTGGGCGACCGCTTCCTGATCCTCAACCGGGGCCAGAGCATCGGCTACCACACCAAGGACGAGATCTCCCGCGACGAGCTGACCGGCCTCATGGCCGGCGGAAGGGAGCTGGAGGAACTCGCCCACGAACTGGACGCGGCCGGCTCCCCGGCCGCCACCCGCATCAAGAAGGAGGCCCGGACCCTGCCCTCCGCCGACGACTGATCGGTCAGCCGGGAGTGAGCCAAGTGCGGCAGAGCCACCAGGCGTTGACGGCGCCGAACGTGTCGGACGGGTCGATCCCGGTGACCTCGGTGAACCGCTGGACCCGGTTCCGCACCGTGTTGGGGTGCACGAACAGGGCTCCGGCCGCCGCGGTCACGTCGCGCCTCGCCTCCAGCCAGGCGCACACCGCCCGCGCGACCGGCTCGCCGTTCGCGCCGAGCTCCGCCCACGCCGCCCGGTGCCGTTCGAGCAGCACGGACGCCAGATCTGCCCGGTCGGCCACCGCCGCAAGAACGGCTACGTCCGCCACATGCACCGCCCCCGTCCGCCCGACCGCCTCGGCAGCCCCCAGCGCCGACACGGCGAGCCGCCGAGCAGCCGCCAGATTCTCCACCTCCACAGGCCCCGCGACCCC
>NZ_SMKM01000181.1 GCF_004348665.1 Actinomadura sp. GC306
GGGGATGGGGAGGTCTTCGCCGAGGACGACTGAGGCGCTGTGCGCGTACTCGTCGCCGCGTGGTTCGGAGAAGATCGTCGCCTTGCCGTCCAACCGGTCGATCAGGAGGTAGAGCGGGATGTCGGCGGCGGCGTATCCGCGGCGCTTGGGTCCGCGGTCGCGTTCGGCGCCCTTGCGGTACCGCGGGCTGCCCGACGTGACCTCCAGGACCATCGCCACCCCGTCAGGTTTGCTGTGCCACTCGCGTCCGGCGAACGCGCCCTTGGGCTGCGATGCCGTCGGGCACGTACTCCCCTTCCGGGCTGATCAGCGTCAGGTTGCGGTGGAGCCGCAGGCCATGGACGTCCCGTACCAGTCATCGACTGCCACGACGATCGTCTCGTGCTGCCCGTCGGGGGCGGTGACACGATGATCTCGCCACCCAGCAGCTCGGCACGAAAGCCCGGTGTTACTTCAAGCGCGGCGAACGCCTCTCGGAGGTCGTCACGGACAAACGGCGGCTCTTCGGGCATCGCCGTGATCGGAACTCTTTTCGTCATCTGAGTGCGGCTGGCGTCTCAACCCACAAAGTAGCATCGGAACCCGACGCCACCGACCTGTACGCCTTGGGCGTCCTGGTTTATGGACTGCTCACCGGCGGGCGGCCGACGCCGACACCGTCCGACGGCTCCTTCATGATGTCCTGGTCAGTCCGGCCCCCGCGGTCTGCGACATGCAGTGCACGTCCCCCCGGGCCTTGAACGATCTGATTGCCGAACTGCTGGCCGAAGACGCGGGCGTGCGGGCGGTCGGGTGTAGGGGGCTGAGGGCGTGTTGGTCCGCAGGGTTATCGGGTCGTCGGTGTGATCGATCATGGTGTCGGGGCGCGGACGGTCCGTGGCGGTCGTGGGCGGGGAAGCCGGCCTCAGGGGTGGCGGTGGGAGGGGTGTTCCGGGGTAAATTAGAGGGTTTCTTGCATTTGTTTTAGTGCGCGTTCCGCGAAGGTGGTGGGATCGCCGTACGGGTAGATGATGATCGCGAGTACGCCTTGATAGGCGAACACGACTGTTGATTGCCCGCTGGTGTCGTTCTGCCCGGGCGTTCCGAGGCGCAGGATCCGGCCACCGTCGCCCAGTTCTAGCGGGCGCTCTGTCACCGTGAAGCGGAACCTCTCAGGGTCTCTGATCTCGAAATCGAGACACTTCTTCGGCAGGGGGGTAAGGGCCGCGGTCTTCGCGCCGTCGTCCGGGAGAGCTACGAGAAATTGCATGAGTCGAATGTCGTTCGCGGCGGTTCCCCAGGCTCGCACAGTCGCGGGGGCCTGGGTTCCGGCCTCGCCAAGGAGTCGGACGAATCCGCTTGGTGACAGCCGTTTCATGCAATCGCCCCCGACGGCGGGCCACTTGGCGTCTTTCAGCAGCCGGTCTTCCAGTCGCTGGAAGTGGTCCTGCGTGTCCGCATACGCGATCTTGAGGTCCTGGTAGGAGTCGATCAAGGCAGTCTCAAGCTGCGCGAGGGTCACCTGTCGCTGCGGGGACTTCTCCCGGTCGGTCACCTTGATATCGCCGCAGGCGGGAAGGGACAGGACGACTAAGGAGACCAAAATGACCCGGAGCATCGCATGATCGTAGACCTTTTCAGCGGGTGCGGCGGAGGGCTACCAGCGCCACGTCGTCTTCGCGGTGGCCGAATTCGGCTAGCAGGCGGTCGCTGAATCGTTCCAGGTCTTCGTCTACCGGGGTGGCTATGGTGCGCAGGCGTTCCAGATTGTCGGACAGCGGGATGCCCCGGTCTTCGATCAGGCCGTCGGTGATCAGGACGACCGTGCCGCCCGGGGGGACCTCGGTCTCCTCGATCGCCACGCCGTCGGCGGGGAAGCCCAGGAGGACGCCGCCGCCCCTGCCGTAGCGGGCCTCGTCGCCGGTCAGGTACAGCGGGGGGAGGTGGCCCGCGTTGGCGACCTCAAGGGCGCCGGTGTGGACGTTGAGGGTCATCAGGCACATCGTGACGGTCTGGTCGTCGTGGTAGCGCAGCATGACGCCGTTCAGGAGCTTCAGGATGGTGACGGCGTCGTGGCCCTCCTCGGCGAAGGCGCGGAGGGCGTGGCGGATCTCCGCCATGACCGTGGCCGCGTACAGCGAGTGGCCCTGGACGTCGCCGATGGCGACGAGGACGTGGTCGCCGCGGTCGATCACCTCGTAGAAGTCGCCGCCGACCTCCGCCTGGTCGCTGGCCGGTTCGTAGCGGACGGAGAACGTCCAGCCGGGGACGGACGGGTGCTCCGACGGCAGCAGGCTGCGCTGGAGGGTCAGGGAGATCATGTGCTGCTCGGTGAAGGAGCGCATGGCCTCCATCGCCAGGGCCAGGGCCTGGCCGAGCTGGCGGAGGATGTTGAGGTCGACCTCGTCGGGTTCGCCGCGGGCCTCGATGCCGATGCAGATCGGGGGGCGGCCGCGCTTGGAGCGGGACATCACGACGGCGACGTCGCCGTGGGCGACGGCGTCGGGCAGGACCGTCTTCCACTGGTGCGCGGAGACGATGGCGACCGTGGTGTCGGGGGCGTCGCCGAGCTCCATCAGGCCGGTGAGCTGGTCGAACACGCCGGGTGGGCTCGCGCGCTGCTCGGCTGGGCCGTGCAGGGTGACCGAGCGCCGGACGCGGCCGTCCGGGGGCAGGACGAGCACCGAGGCGGGCTCGGCGAAGATGTCGTAGGCGCCGCGGGCGGCGACCGCGGTCAGCTGCTCGAAGTTCTCCGCGGCGTTGATCGCGAGGGAGGTGCGGGTGAACGCGGCTAGCTGGCCGGCCATGCGTTCCGCGCGGACCCGGGCGCGGTAGTAGCGCATGACGGCCTCGACCGTCGCGATGAACTCGTCCGGGTCGATCGGGTCGGTCAGGTAGGCGTCGGCGCCGCGCTGGAGCCCGTGGGTGCGGTCGGTGACGTCCACGGCCCACGCGGAGATGTGGATGACGGGCATGGAGCCCGTCTCCGGGTCCGCCTTGATCCGCGAGCAGACCTCGACGCCGCTCATGTCGGGCAGCTTGACGTCCAGGACGACGAGGTCCACGTCGTGCTCGGCGAGCCGCTCGAAGGTCTCCGCCGCGTTCGTCGCGTACACCACCGTGTGGCCGGCGCGCTGCAGCCAGCTTCCTATGATGTACCGCTTGGTGTTGTCGTCGTCGACGACCAGCGCGGTGCAGTGCTCCACGTCCGTCATCGGTCCCCTCGCGTTCGCCGTTCCCTGATCTGCCGCACTGTTTCCGCCAGCAGGACCGGATCGAGGTGGTCCCTGCTCAGCGTGGCGTCGGCCCTGGGCGGCGGCGGGCCGGAAGCGGTTCCCTCGGCGACCGCGACCACGATCGCCTCGGGTGGGAGGCCGGTGACGTCCGCGCCGGGGCCGAGCAGGACGAGGTCGGGCGGGGCGGACGCGGCGAGGCGCAGCGCGGCGGCGGCGTCCGGGGCCTCGCTCACGCGGTCGGCCGCGTTCTCGACCAGGCCGCGGAGCGCCCGGCGCGGCGTCTCCCCGCCGACGAGGAGGACGTGCCGCAGGCCGAGATCGGCGAGGGGCCGGTGCGTGGGCAGCCGCACCGTGACGGTCGTCCCCTCGCCCAGGGCGCTCTCCAGGGACAGGTCGCCGCCGAGGATCTCCGCGAGCCTGCGGGCGTAGGGCAGGCCGAGGCCCGTGCCCGCCGCGCTCACGCCGGGGACCTGGTAGAACTCGTCGAAGACCCGTTCGAGGTCGGCGGGCGGGATGCCCCGGCCGGTGTCGGCCACGATGAAGGTGACCTTGTCCGGCGCGGACCGGACGGTCAGCCGCACCTTGCCCGCGTCGGTGAACTTCAGCGCGTTGCCGAGCAGGTTGCGCAGCACCCGCGTCAGCATCACCTCGTCGGTCAGCAGGACGGGCGGGGCGTCGGCGGCGTCCACCGTCAGCGTCAGCCCGTCCCGCTTCGCGATGGGCGCCAGCAGAGCGGTGAGCTGGCCCAGCATGGAGTGCGTGTCCACCAGGCCGGGACGCGGCACCAGCCGGCCCTGCTCGGCCTTGGCCATGTCCAGCAGCTCGTCCACCATCCCGAGCATGGCCGCGCCGGTGTCGACGACCAGGGACACCTGCCGCTGCTGCTCGTCGTCGAGCGAGCCGTTCTGCGGGTCGAGGAGCAGGCGGGCGAGGCCGACGATGCCGTTGATGGGGGTGCGGAGCTCGTGGCTGATGCTGGCCCAGAACCGGTTCTTCGTCTCGACGGCCTCGCGGAGCTGCTCGGTCTTCTCGTCCAGCTCCGCGTACAGCGCCACGACGCCCTGGTTGGTCTTCTCCAGCTCCTCGGACAGCTCGCTGTAGAGCGCCATCACCCCCTGGTTGGTCTGCTCCAGCTCGGCGTTGAGCTGCTGGAGTTCCTCGCCTCTGCACCGCGACTCCTCCAGCGAGTCGAGCAGGTCGGCGTTCTGCGCGCGGAGCTCCTCCAGGGCCGTGACGGGGTTGATCTCCCGCAGCCGGAGGCGCAGCCCGTCGAGTTCGTCGTCGGTGAAGCGGCTGCCGGACGGCAGGTTCTTGCGGGTCCGGATGATGCCGCGCCGGTCCGTGCCGTCCTCCTCGACGAGGTCCATCAGGCGCGCTGCGGCGGCGACGCCCTCCCGGGGGGCCGGCACGTTCGGGCGCCGGTCGAAGGCGAGCTCGATCACGAGGCCGGGGTTGCTGTCCACGCGGCGCTCCAGCCGGAAGGCGACCGAGACCCGGCCGTAGCTGGAGTACAGCTCCCGGCCGAGTTCGCTGAGGGCGGTGGCGACGCGGACCTGGTCGTGGTGGGGGTAGTTCAGGGCGGCGGCGACGTGCCTGCCGGCCTGGCGCACGGCGAAGACGCCCTCCTCGTCGGCGAGCTGCAGCCGCATGAGTTCGTCCGCCACGCGGTCACCCCCTTCCTGCCGCCGTCACCGCGAGCACCGAACGGTCGTCGTGCCGGGAACCGGCGTCCCGCAGCAGGCTCGCCGCGACCAGCAGGGCCGCACGGTCGAACAGCCCGGGCCGGGCGGCGGGGTCCCACCGGTCGGTCAGGCCGTCGGAGTGCAACACGACCGTCGCGCCGGGCGGCAGATCGTAGACCTGCTCCCGGACGCGGGCATGCGATCCGGCGATTCCCGGAACCGAGATCATCCCGGTGCGACGGTCCTCGTGGACGATCCACCCGGAGATGTTCCCGACTCCCGCATAACGTACCCGTCCGCTGTCCGGAGCGATGAGCGCGACGGCGACGGCGCCGCCGCGGGTGGGGCGCAGCCGCCGGTGGATGCGCGCGAGGATCTCGGCCGGCCGCGCCGGCAGGGCGGTCTCCCGCATCACCGCGACGGCCTCCTGCGCCGCGCGCGCCGCCAGCGGGCCGTGCCCGAGCCCGTCGCAGAGCATCGCGTACACCGACCCGTCGGGGGCGGCCAGCGCGGCGTAGGCGTCGCCGCATTCGGATTCGCCGGAGATCGGGCGGGTCAGCCCGGCGAACGGGGGATCGGCTCGGGGCGGCGCGTCCGCCGGGCGGTCCAGCGGCTGCCGGAACCGGGCGCAGAGGACGGTGCCGACCCGGGGGACCGAGTGGAGGCCGCTGCGGTCGGCGAGCCGCTCGATCGAGCCGAGCCCGAGGCCCAGCGTCCCGCTGGTGGAGTAGCCGCCGAGGCGGGAGCGGGGCACGTCGGCGATGCCGGGGCCGTGGTCGAGGCAGACGAGCTCCAGCGCGGCGGTGGTCCCGTCCCGGACGATCCGCACCAGCATCTCGCCGCGGGAGGCGTGCTTGGCGAGGTTGGTGGCGGCCTCGGTGGCCGCGAGCTGGACCTGGCCGAGCCGTTCCCCGGCGAAGCCGAGCCGCTCGGCGAACACGGTGATGCCGCGCCGGACCCCGGCGGCCGCGCTGGACTCCTCGACGGTGAACCAGCGCGACTCGTCCGGGGCGGGACTGGCCGTCCAGTCGGCGGCCGTCACCGGGTCCACTTGACCACCGTCACCGTGGTGCCTTCGCCGGGTTCGCTCTCCAGCGAGAACTCGTCCACGAGACGGCGGGTGCCGGACAGGCCGAGGCCGAGCCCGTTCCCGCTGGACCATCCGTCGACCAGGGCCTGCTCCTGGTCGGGGATGCCGGGGCCCGCGTCGCTGAAGACGATGCGGAGGCCGGGCTTGCCGCGTTCGTTGACGGTCTGCTCGATGCCCACCGAGCCGCCTCCGCCGTGGACGAGCGTGTTGCGCGCCAGTTCGCTGGCCGCGGTGACGATCTTGGTCTGGTCCACGAGGGAGAAGCCGGCCGAGGCCGCCGCGGTCCGCACGACCTGCCGCACGCGCACGACGTCGTCCTGGCTGGTGACCGGCATCGCGTCGGTGGGCCCGGTCGTCAACGGTCACCCAGCGAGGACTCGAGCAGGCGCATGCCCTGTTCCAGGTCCAGGGCGGTGCGGACGCCGTTCAGGGAGAGCCCGAGTTCCACCAGCGTGATCGCCACGGCGGGACGCATGCCGACGACCACGGTCTCGGCGTCCATGAGCCGCGACATCGCGGCGATGGTGGCGAACATCCGGCCGATGAACGAGTCGACGATGTCGACCGCGGAGATGTCGATGATCACCCCGCGTGCGCCGGTCTTGAGGATCGTGTCGGCGAGGTCCTCCTGGAGCGCGAGGACGGTCTGGTCCTGCAGGTCGATCTGGATGGAGACCAGCAGGAACCGGCCGATCTTGAGGATCGGTATCTGCTGCATCACGCGTCCGTCCGGCCGAGGACGCGCAGGCCGCTGCCGTGCAGCGCGTGGGCCAGCGCGTCGGCGAGGCTGGCCTTGGTGACGATGTCGCCGAACTCGATGCCGAGCGCCGCGATGGTGTGCGCGATCTGGGGGCGGATGCCGGAGATGATGCACTCGGCGCCCATCAGCCGGGCCGCCATCACCGTCTTCAGCAGGTGCTGCGCGACCTCGGTGTCGACCGCGGGCACGCCGGTGATGTCGATCACCGCGAACCGGGAGCCGGTGTCGGCGATCATCTGAAGCATCGCCTCCATCACCACCTGGGTGCGGGCGGAGTCCAGCGTGCCGACCAGCGGGACGCCGAGGATGCCGTCCCACAGCTTCACCACGGGCGTGGACAGTTCCAGGAGTTGCTCGGCCTGGTCGGCGATGACCTGCTCGCGCGCGTTGGCGTACGTCTCGAAGGTCGCCAGCCCGAGGTCGTCGATGTAGGCGGAGAACTCGATGAAGTCGGCGTACCCGTCGGCGCCCTCCAACTGCTCGTGGACGGCCCGCTTGAGCGCGAACACGGCGATGGCGGTCTCGGTGGGGCTGAAGCCCTGCCGGGCCCGGCTTCGGGAGATGTCGCTGAGGGCCGCGCGCAGTTGCCCGGCGGTGGTGCCGTCGGGCTCGGTGAGCGCGCCTTCCACCAGGTCGTACAGCTCGGTGAGTTCCGAGCGCACCTCGCCCTCGGTGATCCGGCCGCGCGTCCCTTCGGTGACCAGTTCGACCCACCGGCCGAGGACGGCATCGCGCCGTGATCGCAGCAGGTGCGACATACGGGGCTCGGCTGTCCCGCTCGGCTCACCGCTCATTGTGTCTCCCATCTACAGCTGTCCGCGAGGACGGTTCCGCGTGCACTGTTGCCCGGCGATTTCCGTTACGCGGTTATTTGTCGTGGTGCAACGTTAACCGGCCCCACCGCCCCAGGATGCCGCCTCCCCGCCCGCGCACGGCCGAGTCGTGGCGGCGTGCGTACCGTCCCAGGCCGGTGACCTCTGCTTTCCTTCCCCGGACCGGATCGGTCAGGGCTCTTTGCAGAATATGCGGTCCCGCCCGTGCCGTTACCGGTGGGTATGAGAGGGCCGGCAGGGGCCGCGGGGGCCCGATGTTCGGGTTTTGGTCTACCGGTCACCGGCAGGCGGCCCAGGGGGTAGACCTGCATCCGTGCAGGTGAGTTATGTGAGCGAGGCGGCTCCGGGCCGGTCGAACGAGGACTTCGTGGCGGCGGGGCCCGGCTGGGTCGTGCTGCTGGACGGGGCGACGGCGCCACCGGGCGTGGACAGCGGATGCCGGCACGACCCCGCGTGGCTGGTGCGCAGGCTCGGCGGGCGGATCGCGGCGCTGCTGGCGCCGGAGGACGGCCGGCCGCTGCCCGACCTGGTCGCGGAGGCGGTCAAGGTGACGGGGGAGGGGCACGCGGGGACGTGCGACCTGCAGAACCCGGACAGCCCCTCGGCCACGGTGTCGCTGCTGCGGCGGCGTGGTGCGGCGGTGGAGTGGTACGTCCTCGCCGACTCCCCGATCGTGGTGGACGCCGGCGAGGTGCGGGTCTTCCGGGACGACCGTGTCGACCACCTGCCGAGCTACACGCTGGAGTCCGTGCGGCGGCTGCGGAACAGCCCCGGCGGGTTCTGGGTGGCGAGCACGAACCCCGAGGCCGCCTACGAGGGGCTGACCGGGGAAGTGCCGGTCGAGGGGCTGCGGCGGGCGGCGGTGCTGAGCGATGGCGCGTCCAGGCTCGTGGAGCGGTTCGGGCGGATGGGCTGGGACGACCTGCTCCGGCTGCTGGACGAGGAGGGGCCGCGGGAACTGATCCGGCGGACGCGGGAGGCCGAGGCCGCCGCGCCCGGCCCGAGTGGGCAGCGGCGCTGGAAACGGCACGACGACGCCACCGCCGTCCTCATTCGGTTCTGATCCGGTTCTGGCTCCGGTTCTGACGCCGGAACCGGATGCGGCGGGGGACGAGCGCTATCCTGGAATCTGATTCTAGAATGGGGTCATGGAGTCTCAGGATTTCGCCGACGTGCTCAAGGCCGTCCGCAGCTTCGTCCGCGACCAGGTGATCCCCCGCGAGGAGGAGATCGAGGAGACCGACGCGATCCCGGAGCCGCTGCGGCAGACGTCCCGGGACATGGGCCTGTTCGGGTACGCGCTGCCCGAGGAGTACGGCGGCCTCGGGCTCACGGTGAGCGAGGAGGTGCGTCTCGTCTTCGAGATCGGCTACGCCAGCCCCGCGTTCCGCTCGATGTTCGGCACCAGCAACGGCATCGCCGGGCAGGTCCTCGTCAACGCCGGGACCGCCGAGCAGAAGGACGCCTGGCTGCCGAAGCTCGCGTCGGGGGAGGTCGTCGGGGCCTTCGCGCTCACCGAGGCCGAGGCCGGCTCCGACCCCAGCACCCTCACCACGACCGCCGCCCGCGACGGCGACGGTGCCGGCGACGATTACGTCATCGACGGTGCGAAGCGGTTCATCACCAACGCGCCCGAGGCGGACGTCTTCATGGTCTTCGCCAGGACGGGCGGCGCCGGTGCCCGGGGCATCTCGACGTTCCTCGTGGAGAAGGGCTCGGCCGGCCTCACGGTCGGGCCGCCCGACGAGAAGATGGGCCAGCGCGGCGCCCACACCGCCGAGGTGTTCTTCGACGGCGTGCGCGTCCCCGCCCGCAACATGGTCGGGCCGGAGGGGACCGGGTTCCGCACCGCCATGGCGTCCCTCGCCCACGGCCGGATCAGCATCTCCGCCGTCTGCGTGGGTCTCGCCCAGAGGATCCTGGACGAGACCGTCGCCTACGCCAAGGAACGCAGCCAGGGCGGCAACACGATTGGCGAGTACCAGCTCGTCCAAGGGCTCATCGCCGACTCCCAGGCCGAGCTGTACGCGGGACGCTCGATGGTCCTGGAAGCGGCCAGGGCCTACGACGCGGGCGAGGACAACAAGCTCGGGCCGTCCTGCACCAAGTACTTCTGCTCGGAGATGGTGGGCCGGGTCGCCGACCGCGCCGTGCAGGTGTTCGGCGGCATGGGCTACATGCGCGGGGTGACCGTCGAGCGCTTCTACCGCGACGCGCGGCTGTTCCGCATCTACGAGGGGACGAGCCAGATCCAGCAGCTCGTCATCGCCCGCACCCTGCTGCGCTGACCAGTGGGAACGACGTCCGCCCGGTGCGACCGCGCCGCGCACCGGGCGGACCCCTCGCCCGGCCCGCCGGGGCGGGGCCAATGAGTTCGCGCGCCGTCCCGTCTCCGTGTATGGTTTCACTGCGCGAACGACGCAGGCCCCTTTAGCTCAGTCGGCAGAGCGTCTCCATGGTAAGGAGAAGGTCTACGGTTCGATTCCGTAAAGGGGCTCAGCAGCGCAGAGGCCGTCCCGGTTCGGGGGCGGCCTTCGGCGTATCCAGGGGTGCCCGGAGGTGCCCGGGGCGGGCGGCGGCTGATTCGCTCCGTACAGGGCGCTGTGGTAGCGTCCCACCGGTTCCAGTGGGACGTTTCGCAGGTCATCGGCGCCGCCCGGTAACCTGAAGGCGGTCCGGCGGAGCCCGCGGAACCGATGCCTCGGTCTTGATCCGGGTATTCGCGTTTCCGGGGCGCGGTGCGCATCCGGTATCCTTGCATTCCGGTCCACACCGACCATCACGGCGGGGTAGCTCAGTCAGGCAGAGCAAGCGGCTCATAATCGCTGTGTCGCCGGTTCAAGTCCGGCCCTCGCTACTACCCATGTCTCTCATCCCCCGCGCGGGGATGAGCAGGCTGGGTACGATCACCGGCCGCCCGCACGGGCGGCCGAGGTCCGAAGTCCCATTCCCCAGTAAGAAAGGCACTCCATCGTGGCTGCCACCGACGTCCGGCCGAAGATCACGCTGGCCTGCCAGGAGTGCAAGCACCGCAACTACATCACGCGGAAGAACCGGCGCAACGACCCGGACCGCCTGGAGATCAAGAAGTACTGCCCCAACTGCCGGACCCACCGTCCGCACCGGGAGACCCGCTAACCGCGTCGACGGCCGAGGGTCCGCCGCGCACGCGCGAGGCCGGACCCGCCGTCCGCACTCGGGAGACCCGCCGGCCGGACGCGGCGCCGCGGCCCGCACCGCACGGTCGCGCCGCACGGCCCCGCCCGGCATAACGGCAGCTTCTTCGCATGCTTGCCCTGACGTGATCAGCCCGTTCTCGCGACACGAGACCCGCGAGGGCGGGCTGAACGCCGTTCTGTTACCGTCCGTCCGAGACGGAAGCAGCGCGTGCCCAGGAGGCGGGCACCGGGCACCTGTTCGACCTGGAGGGACGGGATTGCATGGCACTCAACCGTGATTTCATCGGGCGGAGCTTCCCGCCCACCGAGCCGTACGAGGTCAGCCGGGTGAAGATCCGCGAGTTCGCCGACGCGATCGGCGACCGCAACCCCGTGTACCGCGACCAGGAGGCGGCGAAGGCGGCCGGGCACCCCGACGTCATCGCGCCGCCGACCTTCCCCATCGTGGTCTCCCTCGGCAACGCGGCCCTCGCCGACCCCGCGCTCAACCTGAACTACGCGATGGTCGTGCACGGCGAGCAGCGGTTCGAGTACACCCGCCCCGTGCGCGCCGGGGACGTCGTCACCTGCACCTCCACGGTCACCGAGATCAAGTCGATCGGCAGCAACGAGAAGATGGTCATCGAGACCGACATCAAGACCGTCGAGGGCGAGCTGATCTGCAAGACCTACAACACGATCGTGGAGCGGGGGGCCTGATGACCGCGCAGGTGAAATACGCCGACGTCGAGGTCGGGACCGAGATCCCCGCCCAGACCTACCAGGTCGACCGCGCCAACCTCGTCATGTACGCGGGCGCGTCCGGCGACTTCAACCCCATCCACTGGCGCGAGTCCGTCGCGAAGGCCGTGGGGCTGCCGGACGTCATCGCGCACGGCATGTACACGATGGCGCAGGGCGGCCGGTTCGTCACCGACTGGGCCGGCGACCCGGGCGCCGTCGTCGACTACGGGGTACGGTTCTCCTCACCGGTCGTCGTGCCCGACGAGGGCGGCGCGACCCTGGAGATCAGCGGCCAGGTGGAGGAGAAGCTCGACGACAACAAGGTCGTCGTGGCGCTCACCGCCAAGTCGAACGACCAGAAGGTCCTCACCCGCGCGAAGGCGGTCGTCAAGCTCGCCTGAACCGCACCGCGGTGCCGCACCGGCCGGGCCGCCCGGCCGGTGCCGGCGACCGGTGCCGGGCGACCGCCCGGCGCGGCCGGGGCGCGGCGGGGGCCGGGCACGCACGGGAGGGATGCACGACGTGGCGGTGTTCGCTGAAGAGGTGGACCTGGCCGGCTACACCACGCTGCGGCTGGGCGGCCCCGCCCGCCGCTTCGTCGAGGCGACGACCGAGGCCGAACTCGTCGCCGCGATCCGCCGGGCCGACGACGCGGGCGAACCCGTCCTCGTCCTCGGCGGCGGCAGCAACCTGGTGGTGTCCGACGAGGGGTTCCCCGGCACCGTCGTCCACGTCGGGACCCGCGGCACCGAACGCCTCGGCGCCGACGGCGACACCGTCCTCCTCCGGGTCCAGGCCGGCGAGGACTGGGACCCGTTCGTCGCGCGCTGCGTCGCCGACGGGCTCGCCGGGATCGAGTGCCTGTCCGGCATCCCCGGCCGGGTCGGCGCGACCCCGATCCAGAACGTCGGCGCCTACGGCCAGGACGTCAGCGAGACGATCGTCGAGGTCCGCGCGTACGACCGCGAGGCCCGCACCGTCGTCGCCCTCGACCGCGCCGACTGCCGCTTCACCTACCGGCACAGCGCCTTCAAAGGCCACGACCGGTTCATCGTCCTGGACGTGACGTACGCGCTGCACGAGGCCGAGGAGTCGCGGCCCATCGCCTACACCGAGCTCGCGCGCAGACTCGGCGTCCAGCCCGGGGACAGGGTGGCGCTGAAGGAGGCGCGCGACGCCGTCCTCGAACTGCGGCGCGGCAAGGGCATGGTCCTCGACCCCGCCGACCCCGACACCCGCAGCGCCGGGTCGTTCTTCACCAACCCGATCCTCAGCCCGGAGCAGCTCGCCGAACTGGAGCGCCGCGTCGCCGACCGCCTCGGCCCGGACGCGACGTTCCCCCGCTACCCGGAGACCGGCGGGCGGGTCAAGACGTCCGCGGCCTGGCTGATCGACCGCGCCGGCTTCGGCAAGGGCCACACGGTCGGCCCGGCGCGCATCTCCACCAAGCACACCCTCGCCCTCACCAACCCGGGCGACGCCCGCACCGCCGACCTCCTGGCGCTCGCCCGCGAGGTGCGGCGCGGTGTCCGCGAGGCGTTCGGCGTCGAGCTGGTCAACGAGCCGGTCCTGGTCGGTGTGACCCTCTGACCCGCGGGTTGGTACTCTCGGGGCGTCGAGGGGGAGTAGTCCCAATCGCGTGATCGACATACTGGCGCCGCCGACGGCGCCCGGTCGCGCGGGCCTCCGAACGCACGGGCCGCGTCCAGACGGGCCCGCGAGGCGGACGAGACCCTCGGCCCGGCAGTTGTGCCGGGCCGAGGTCGCGCGCCCGAACCCCCGCCCTCGCCCGGCATCCGAGCGAGAGGGAACCGTTGTCCGCCTTCTTCATCAGCCTTGTCGTGATCTTCGTCGCGGAGCTGGGCGACAAGAGCCAGCTCATGGCGATGACCTTCGCCACCCGCTTCCGCGCCCTGCACGTGCTCATCGGCATCACCGCCGCGACCGCGGTCGTCCACCTGGCCAGCGTCGCGCTCGGCGCGGCGCTCGGCGCCGCGCTCCCGACCGGCCCGATCTCCATCCTCGCCGGCCTGGCGTTCCTCGGTTTCGCGCTGTGGACGCTGCGCGGCGACGAACTCGACGACGACGAACGCGACCGGGCCCGGCGCGCCACCGGCTCGGCGATCCTCGCGGTCGGCGGCGCGTTCTTCCTGGCCGAGCTGGGCGACAAGACCATGCTCGCCACCGTCACCCTCGCCGCCGACCAGGGCGGCCTCGCGGCGCTGGCCGGCGTGTGGGCCGGGTCGACGATCGGGATGGTCGCGGCGGACGCGCTGGCGATCGTGGTCGGCCAGGTCCTCGGCCGCAAGCTCCCCGAGAAGGTCATCAAGTACGGCGCCGCGGCCGGCTTCGCGGCGTTCGGCGTCCTGCTGCTCGCGGAGGGGATCGCGGCCTGACCGGCCTTTCCGGCCCGCCCGCGTGGCTGAAACGGCCGCCGGGCGGGAACCATGGAGGTAGGGCCCTGAGTACCGCGGTCCCGCCGCGGCGGGGCCCGGACGGGAGTACGACGTGGCCCT